>JANMLZ010000163.1:0-23180 GCA_031372825.1 Cyanobacteria bacterium OTE_58_metabat_593
AATGTCTGTAGTTTAAATAGGAAAAATCGCTATGCAGATAGTAATAATTAGGCATCAAATCCATTGACATTATACAGAAGCGATCGCCAGCTATTTCACAATACTCCTGACTCTAATTGGTCTAGATATATAAATTCAGGAGCTTTAACTCCCGCTTCCTCTCTAATTTTTACCAGTTTAGGCGACTCAAAAAATGCCCTAGCATCTGCGATTGATGTCCATGCGGAGAAATGAACAATTTTGTTGGGTTCATTTTCATACTTCAAAACTTGATACGATCGCTCTCCAGCTTCTTTTCGGATAATTGCAGCACGATCGAATACCTCTTTCCAGGCTGCATAGTTTTCTACTTCGTGAATGATTAATACATATTGCATAGCAATCAGATTGTCTGAGAATCTCAAAACTTCAAGGGTCGCGATCGCATTGTACGCTTAAAGTAGTAAACAGTGCTTTATCTAAATTTTTCCTAAATATCGTGTCTATATTTGCTGAAATTCCGACTGTGTGGCTGCAAATTTCCCTCGTGGGGATCTGGTTGGGCTTGATTTTACTGGTGGCTGAAGGGTTAAATCGGTTTACTTCCGTCGATCCAGAGGTTTCGCGGAAGGTTCTGCACATAGGTACGGGGAATGTGATTTTGCTGGCGTGGTGGCTGAAAATACCCGGTTGGGTGGGGATAACGGCGGGAATTTTAGCGGCTGCGATCGCGCTAATTTCCTACCAAGTCCCAATTTTACCTAGTCTTAATAGCATTCATCGGCAAAGTTGGGGGACTTTTTTCTATGCTGTGACTATCAGCATTCTCGTAGCTTGGTTTTGGCCAATACAGCATCAGGAATACGCAGCTTTGGGCATTTTAGTGATGACTTGGGGGGACGGATTGGCTGCTGTCATCGGCCAGAAATATGGCAAACATATTTATCGAGTTTGGGGGATTAAGAAAAGTTGGGAAGGTTCTGCAACTATGTATTTTGTGAGTTTTTTTGTCAGTAGTTTAATTTTGCTGGCGGTTCAAGGCAATGTTTGGCAAACTTGGGCAGTATCTGCGATTGTGGCTGTAGTTGCTGCTAGCTTGGAGTCGGTTTCTAAGTGGGGAATTGATAATTTAACAGTGCCGATCGGCAGTGCTGCGATCGCATTTTTTCTGAATCAGTTCTGGTAATGCAGCGTATTCCAGGTTTATGGAGGACACAGTATTTTTATGGAGGACACGGCAGTGCCGTGTCCTCTATATCATTCCGATGCTACTTATCGTTGTTTTTGGAAGATTTCCCCTCAAAAGGTTGAACTCCAGTATTTGGATAGTTGTCATCGCTGGGACTAAAAAGCCGTATTGCTGCTTCCGAAACGAAACGCATCGCATTTTTCAAAGACTTAGAAAGATTCATAAAATCCGCCTCTCTTGTCTTGGTTCTGAATACTTTCAGATTACTCTTAATTTTAGCCTTTGGATTGCTTTAGCAATATTTATTTGAATTACTTATTAGTCTGCAATGAAGGGAGAGGGGAGATGGGGACAAATTAGCGACCAACCCGATCGGGGGTAGTAAACTCGGATTTAGTGTAAATCCTATTTTACCGACAAACTGCTCGGCAATTTTTATTAATCTTACCATAACACTATGGGTCCGATCCACGCTAAATTGGACTTTACAGCGTTATAAGAAAGAAATATTGAGACAATCCTCTGAAATCTTCATCATAACTTTATAAAAAATATGGTGTGACTCACTATAATTAAAAAAAGGAGTTTGCCGGGTCGTACCATGAAAACTGCCACAGAAAGCCTGCACCATCAAAGTTTTACAGAAATCCAAGAAGACCAAGAACTGTGTCTTTCCTCAGAAGATTACAGCTTATTGACCGACCTCTACCAGCTAACGATGACGGCTTGTTACGTCGGGGAAGGGTTAGATGGGCGAGTCGCGAGTTTTGAATTATTTGCGCGGCGCTTACCTGAAGGTTTTGGTTATGCGATCGCGATGGGCTTAGCTCAAGTTATCGACTATCTAGAGAAATTTCGGTTTTCTCCAGCACAAATTGCCGCTTTGCAATCTAGTGGTATTTTTGATGGTGCTCCAGAGCGATTTTGGACTCTACTAGCCACAGCCCGCTTTACTGGGGATGTCTGGGCGGTGCCGGAGGGGACTGTGGTGTTTGCCAATGAGCCGTTGTTGCGAATTGAGGCTCCTCTGTGGCAAGCTCAGTTGGTGGAAACTTATTTGCTGAATGCGATCAATTATCAAACTTTGATTGCGACGCGATCGGCTAGATTGCGCGATGTAGCAGGCCCTGACGCTAAGTTGCTGGAATTTGGGACTCGCAGAGCTTTTGGCCCTCAAGCTGCTGTGTGGGCTGCTAGGGCGGCGCTGGCTGCGGGAATTGATGGGACTTCTAATGTCTTGGCTGCTTTGAGATTGGGCCGCAAACCTGTGGGTACGATGGCTCATGCTTTGGTGATGGCTATCAGTGCTCTCGAAGGTAGTGAGGAAGAGGCGTTTACAGCGTTTCACCGCTATTTTCCGGGTGCACCGCTGTTGATCGATACCTATGATACTGTGGCGGCGGCGCGTCAGTTGGCCGATCGCGTCAACAGCGGTGAAATAGTGTTGGAAGGGGTGCGGTTGGATTCTGGGGACTTGGTAAAATTGTCGCAGGAAGTGCGATCGATCCTTCCAGGAATTCCGATTATTGCCAGCGGTGATTTGGACGAGGGAGAAATTGCTAAATTAAAGAGTGCCGGTGCTTGCATTGACGGGTACGGTTTGGGAACGAAATTGGTCAGTGGTTCCCCTGTGAATGGTGTTTATAAATTGGTGGAAATTGATGGAATCCCAGTGATGAAAGAGGCAAGTGGCAAGGTGACATATCCGGGAAGGAAGCAAATTTTTAGACATATTAAAAATGGGCAAATTCTCGGAGATTGTTTGGGATTGTCAGAAGAAGAAAATCATAATTCTGATTCTCCCATAGCATTAATGAAGTTGGTTGTCAAGGATGGTAAACGATTGTATGGTCAAGAAAGCTTGGAGGCGATCGCGAAACGAACTGCGACATCTGTCGCCAGTCTTCCGGCTGAAACTCGTCGTTTGGACAACCCGATTTCGCCATCAGTAGAAATTTCTACACAGTTGCAAAGTCTCACCAATAAAACACAAAAAAGAGTTAGTTGTTAGTTGTTATTGGTTATTTGTTATTGGTTATTTGTTTTGAGTCTTGTTCCCAGACTGTGCCTGGGAATACATACCCGGAGGCTCTGCCTCCAATTCCCAATTCCCAATTCCCCATTCCCCATTCCCCATTCCCCATTCCCCATTCCCCATTCCCCATTCCCCATTCCCCATTCCCCATAACACCCAACATCTATTATTTGACCACCCGCAATCGCACACTAACCATTGCAATTCCGCCTTGTCGCATCAAAACTGCTGAAATCCAGCGATTTTCCGCCGTAGCGGGAGCTTTCCCTACTTTGAAAATTCCCCCGGAATTGAGCAACTCCAGCTCGACTGCTGCGGACTTGAAAAAAGTTTTTTCCGTCACGGGTTCTTCTAAAATAGTTCCTATTAAAATGTCATTGCCGATCGGCTCTCGGACAATGGCATCAAAATGGTACTCTTGGCCCACCTTAACTTGGTCGGGGAAATTAACTTGAATTGTGGGAGGATTTTTGCCGGAACTAAGCTGAGTTTGTTCTGCTAAAATCTCTTGCTTAACTATTTTTTCACCTTCAAAGCGCTGCTGAGAACGAATAGTAGCTTTCAGATTTAAGTCTATCCCGTCTTTTTTATGAGTGCCGGTAATTGCAGTTACGGTTTCAGCGACAATCGCGCTACCTTCGGTTTTCCAAGATTTGAGCTCGGTGCGGTAATTCAATGTCGGATATCGCTCCCAAAGCTGCGTCAGCGCTTTTTCCATGATGCGGCTATTTAAGCCGTCAGAATGGGTGAAAGTCGGGCTGTAAAATGCCATGACTGCTTTGATATCGCGCCGGTTGGCTGCTGCGTCAATTTCTGTTAGCAGTTTGGTGAGTGGGGCTGGGGCATTTTCTCTTGTTTGGGCGATCGTTTGGGGAGTCGCACTCCCAGCCCTGACAGCATTCGGATGCAGCACGCCAGCACTTACCACTGTTAAACATAACAAGATTTGAGCGATCGACTGCCCGCAATTAACGCCAAAAACGATCGCCCTATCGGCTTTTTTGTCCCGACGGCTGCAAAAATACTGAGATACACTTGGCACTAAATTCAAAAAATTACGCATTAGATGATAATTTGGTTATCTGTCAGGAGTCGCGGCGCAGGCAACTGTTCGCCCGCAACGAAAACTGACAGCGGAAGGAGGGACACGGCACAATCTAATTTTAGATGGCTGATTGAAAATTGGCTGAAACTGCCGGAACAATAAGCATAATAATCTAAAACCTCTAATCTAAAATCGATCGACCTGTGGAACTTGTAAAAGAAACAAATACCTTGACAAAAACCCCCCTCCGGTTGTTGATTGCAGCTAGCGGCACGGGAGGACATTTATTCCCCGCGATCGCCACTGCTGGACAGTTAAACGACTGTCAGATCGAATGGCTGGGAGTCCCAGACCGCATGGAAACGCAGTTGGTTTCATCCCTTTATCCCCTCCACACGATCGCCGTTGAAGGCTTTCAGGAGCGATTGGGACTCGGTACGGTGCGAATTTTGGGCGGACTCGCCGGCTCGATCCTTCAGGTGCGGAAGTTGCTCAAATCGGGAAATTTTCAGGGAGTTTTTACCACCGGCGGTTACATCGCAGCACCCGCAATTCTGGCGGCTCGTTCTTTGGGTTTGCCGGTGATTCTCCACGAATCTAATGCGATTCCTGGTAAGGTGACGCGCTGGTTGAGTCCTTTGTGCACTGCTGTGGCGATCGGATTTGCAGCAGCGGCGCAGCATTTACCCCGCGCCAAAACCGTGGTTGCGGGTACGCCGGTGCGATCGCAATTCCTGACTCGCCAACCTCTAAAGTTATCAATTCCTGACAGCGTACCTGTAATTTTAGTCATGGGCGGCTCTCAAGGTGCTGTCGCAGTCAATCAGTTAGTGCGCGAGTGCGCTCCGGCTTGGTTTGATGCGGGTGCTTGGGTGATTCACCTCACCGGAAATAATGACCCGGATGCTGATAGTTTGAAACACGAGCAATATTTATCAATGCCATTTTACGACAATGTGGCGAGTTTGTTGCAGCGAGCAAATTTAGCAATTAGTCGATCGGGCGCGAGTGCGATGACAGAATTAGCAGTAACGGGAGTACCTTCTATTTTAATTCCTTATCCTCACGCCGCTGACGACCACCAAAGATTTAATGCCGAAGTATTTGCCGCATCAGGAGCCGCCGTGGTATTCCGTCAGAGCGAACTAACAGCAGAGGTTTTGCAAAGCAAAGTGCTGTATTTGTTAAGAGATTCCGAGTATTTAGAAAAAATGTCTAAAGCTGCTTCTGGATTAGCAGTGACAGATAGTACAGAACGTTTGGCAAATTTGGTCAGGGAATTGGTGGTGCGGTGATAGTTTTTAGGAGTTTTAACCGCAGATGAAGGCAGATAAACGCAGATGAACGCAGATTAAGACTGATGTTTTACACGATATTGGAGCGGATGAAGTTAACTACCGATTCTAAGCCTTCCTTCGTCTTCAAGTTAGTAAACACAAAAGGTTTCTCGCCGCGCATCTTTTTCGTATCCCGTTCCATCACGCCTAAATCTGCTCCTACATAAGGTGCGAGGTCTGTTTTATTAATTACCAATAAATCCGATTTAGTAATTCCCGGCCCGCCTTTGCGCGGAATTTTATCGCCCGCAGCCACATCGATTACGTAAATTGTCAAATCTACTAATTCCGGGCTAAAAGTTGCGGCCAAATTGTCGCCGCCGCTTTCTACAAATACTAAATCTAAATCAGTGAATTTGTGTTCTAACTCTTCTATAGCTACTAAGTTGATCGAAGCATCTTCGCGGATGGCTGTGTGGGGACAGCCGCCAGTCTCTACGCCCAAAATTCGATCGCTCTCCAAAGCTTGACTCCGCACCAAAAACTGCGCGTCTTCCTGAGTATAGATATCATTAGTCACCACCGCAATCTGGTACTGCTGGCGCAGCGATTTGCACAAAGCATCAAGTAAAGCAGTTTTTCCCGAACCAACCGGGCCCGCAATTCCTACACGAAAAGCACTCATAATTATTTTGGATTTTGGATTTTAGATTTTAGATTGTCTGATTTTGGATTTGAGATTGAGGGATTTTTGGCGTTGCTGAATTTAGGTATGATTCACTCGCTATATAGCAATCCCTGAAATGAGTAGGGGCAATTCATGAATTGCCCGGGCAATCCCTGAAATGAGTAGGGGCAATTCATGAATTGCCCCTACTAAATTTCGGAGGCAAATCATACTCCAAATCAGCAACGCCTTCTTTTTTTTAGCCGTTGCTTACTTAAGTGCGAAACAATCGACTGTACTGAGTTTCGTGGGCCATGCTAGCTAGCGCCAATCCCCAACTACAACTTGCAAGGTCATCATCTTCTAATTTTAAAACTTCTTGCGCCGTACAGCTAATTTGAGACTGCAAATCTAACAGTAATTGTTGACCGGCTGTTTGACCGAGGGGAATCAGTTTCACGCCCGCACTCGCCAAATTTGCAGCCCAACTGTACAAATATCCTAAAACGGCTGCTTCTTCTTCAATCTGCCAGTTGGCGGCGGCAATCCCAAAGCCGATCGCAAAATTGCACTGATTGCCACCCGATCGCGCAAATTCTTGTACAATTGTCTTTAATCGATCGGGTACGGGCGATCGCAAATCCAGCAGCAACCTGACCAAAGTCCGCCCCATTTGCCAACTTTGCAACCGCAACTCTTCAGTTTCCTTAGCAGCAGTCGCCCAAGCATTCCAGTAACTCAAAGCCGTCAAATCCCCAATCTTCGCCGCCCTCAAAGCCCGTACCGCCACCGCTGCTTCTACTCGCACCGCCCCGAATTCCAGGGAATCTTGCAACCAATTTCTCAAACTAATCTCGTTGTCGATCGCACCAGTTTCTACCAGACTTTCGATTCCCTCAGAATAACTATAAGCTCCCACAGGTGCAAAAGCTAGCTGCAATAAACATAATAGTTGATTGTTCACTGTTGACGGTTGACTGTTGACGGTTGACTGTTGACTGTTGACTGTTGACTGTTGTTATTTGTTATTTGTTATTTGTTATTTGTTATTTGTTGGTTCCAATTCCCAATTCCCCATTCCCAATTCCCAATTCCTAATTCCCAATTCCCCATTCCCAATTCCCAATTCCCCATTCCTAATTCCTAATTCCCAATTCCCAATTCCCCATTCCCAATTCCTAATGACTGTGCCCGTAAGCACCCATATCCGGCTGAAACGGCGCAATTTCTGCTATTACTTCCAAACCCATTTTTTCTAGCATTCCCTGCAAAACAGAGTCTGGATAAAGCCTTAAATAGTTATCAGCAACTTCTAAAGCTACGTGGCGATTTCCTAAATGATAAGCCGCCCGCATCAGCAGCAGTGGAGTCGAGGCCCGCGCTGTCAGTACCGATTCGGGTTTTGCGCTTACCAGTACCAAACAGCTACCGTCTTCCGACTCCAATAAATCTCGATCGCGCAATACCGTACCTCTGGGTAAACGCAAGTGTAGCACTTGTCCGGCATCTGTCTCGAATCGGTGGCGGCTCCGAGTGCGATCGTCTGCTGTCATCGGTAAACCAAAGCTGACAACAGCATCGGGATTTGCAGGCAAATGTTTGGTGAAAGTTAGCATTTTTCTCTTCTATTCCTCAGAGGGAATTCACTTCACATTGAGTTTTTGAGGAATATCTTTTTTATTTCTAATTGCTACTTACAGCCGTTGCAAAATTGTGATCTCTCTGAACCGCTCCCGTCCTTGTCTTGATACCAAATTTAGGTCATTTTGTCAAGCATTTTTTGACAGACGATCGCCCTTTTTTCCAAAATTTTTGCATACCGTCTACAAACTCGAACCAGAGAACGGGAGAGGAAGAAAGACTCAAACCCACAATCAATCTTATTGGCCCGCCTGTTGCAGCCGCAGCAGCTCGGCTTGAATTCGCTGTCTGACTGCCGGATTCGCTTGCTGGAGCAAAGTGAGCTGGTTGAAGCGATTAACTGTCAAACCATTGGTTTCGATAATTTTTTTAGCTTGTTGGCAGTAATTCACGGCGATGCCACGAAAACTTCCCGACAGCCTGTTAATTTCCTGAGTTTCGTTGCACACTACTCTGGGAACCGAGCCTCCAGCCATTCCTTTAATTTCGTTATAAGCTTCCACCCGTCTGGGTTCTATTGCCAAGACAGAGCGAGCGTAGCTAGTAATTTCCTCGTTGCTCATCTCTTGAGCTTGGGCGGCGGCTCCGAAAACGAGGCTGGGGGATGATTGTCCGTACAAACCGGGAACCCATCCGCTAGCCAAAGCTGCTGCGGAAATGATGCCTGCAAACAGCGATTGCCGCAGCATCCGGTTAAATCCAAATTTAGAGGTGTTGAGTGAGGTGTTCATGGTCGTCGGTGATTGCTTGCGTATAGATAAAAATGATACAGCGCTGGGAGGCTCAGTCTTTTTGAATCATCTGGTGGTTAAAAAGTTCCTGCCTAGGAGTGACAATCTTTAATTCAACTAGGAGGATTTTTTAGTTGTTAGGGCGATGGCGTTCCGCCCCGCAAGCTACCACTTTTTAGCAAATTCGATAATTAGATCCATCCTAACATCTGTGGGAAGTTTACCAAACACAAAATTTAAACTGTAATTAAAATTACCAAGCGTTCTTGAATTGCCTAGACAAACAAATCTCCAAGCCAAAATATTAAATAATTCTAAAACTACTTGACAAATTACTCAGATTAATAAATAGACTTAAAGTGCGTTAGCGTTAGCGAAGCGATCCGAAGGAAAGCTTGCAGAAGAGGAGCGCCCGCAAGTCAAGCTCAAATTTAGAACCAATCGCACTCATCAATTACCTAGATAATTTAATGTTAAATCTCGGTGCATCTGTCTATTCAGAAAATCCCACTGATTTGGCTGCTGACAAAGCCCAAGCCGGAACTAAAAATTAGGTTTCACTACCCGGAGACAGAGGCAGCAGCAGGTAACGATACCTTAAAATCTTCCTATCAAAACGCGCACTATCTGTTTTCGGCAAGCATCGGCAAGCCTTCAATTTGAGTCCCGGCTTCCTCAAGTTTGGGGCTGCGAAAACTTGTCGGGGAATGACCCCGAAACCTGGTTTTTCTCCGAAAGAAAATCGTTACCAGAAAGAATTGGTTGAAAGCCTCTCCCTTTGAGGGAGAAATTAAAATCAGACTATTCATTACTCCAATCCTCTTCCTTCTAGGTAGAGGTCGCTCTTAAACTGTCAACTGTCAACTGTCAACTGTCAACTGTTGAAAGCCACCAGCAAGAGTAGAAAAACCCGGAACAATTGAATTTTTGTGCCTCAGTCCTCTAGTCATATCAAATCTGGTAGCATCGGAATTAATATAACCCGAAATCAGGACACGGCACTGCCGTGTCCCTACAATTAATCGAGGTAGGGAAACGGCACTGCCGTGTCGAAAGCTTGTCATTCCCGCGCAGCCGGAATTGATATCATCTCGATCGCAGATAGCCGATTTTTGCCAACGTTTTCGCAGCAAGTTAACAATTATTAATTACCGATTTCCCATGAAAGCTCAAAAAGAAATTTGGCGACTTATCCTCGCAGTAGCTATCAGTATTGTCGGCGTGCTGCACTTTGTAGTACCCGTACCCTTTATCAGAATCGTGCCGCCCCAGCTTCCTTACCCAGAAGCATTGGTTTATATCAGCGGTTTTTTCGAGATTTTGGGCGGAATTGGGCTGTTAGTTCCGACCGTCAGCAGGGCTGCGGCGTGGGGATTAATTGCCCTGTTTATTGCCGTGTTTCCAGCTAATATCAATCAAGCCGTCAACAACATTGCGATTGAAGGGATTCCCCACAACCAATTATTGTATTGGTGCAGGTTGCCTTTTCAAGCTGTCTTGATTGCTTGGGCTTGGGTTTATACCCAACCAGACAAAGGTAAACCCCCGACTTCTATAGAATCCATTTGATATCGAAGCATTCCAGATTTCTCTCTTTGTTCAGTTGGGGAGGATTGCTCAAATCCAGATATTAACTAACAAAAATTCAACAGCCCTTCAATCTGTGAAGCCTATGGCAAAACTCGACTGAAGGGCGTTTGGTTTTTGTCTGGCAATTCATCCCGATACATACATGATATCAATTCCGGTTGCACTCAGACATGATGTTGACTGTTAACTGTTAACTGTTAACTGTTGACTGTTAACTGTTAACTGTTGACTGTTAACTGTTAACTGTTTGAACAATACCGATGCAACCGGAAACGATATGAAGTGTATGGTTCAGAACTTCTTGATGTTTGAACTAAATCGCCTCAAAAGACTGCACCTCAAGCACCGGGCCGATCATCGCAAAAGTCATCACATCCTTGCGGACTTCACCTTTAACGCTGACTTTCAAATCAGCTTTTTTCAAGTCAGAAGGAGCATCCTTAAGTTCGTAAGTTTCTCCATCTTCGCCAACCAAAGCCCAAGTACCCGGGCCCATTCCTTTGCGTTCGATTACACCTTTGACAGTAATACTCATGCCGATCGCACCTCTGTTTTAATTGCTAAACGCGCCAATCCGAAACACAGCAAAGCATTGACAACCAAGAATGATTGTGCTAGCAAACCCGTTCCCAATCCCCAAACTGCGGGAGACAGAACAGCATTCACTCCTAAACAGCTAGCAAAGCCGATCGAAATGGCGATCGCGATCCACTTCCACTGTTGATGTCCCAACAGCAAAGCAATCAAAATCCCCGGAATCAAAACGCTCGCAAACAACGGATTCAGCATACTACTGCCGTTAATTGCGCCGCCGAGTTCGGGAATAGAACTACCCATCACGCGCATTGGCCACTGTGGCAGGTCAAATACAAACAGATTTCGTAGCCCAAAGAACCCAGAACTGCCAGCAATCAAGCCGCCGGAAAAGCCCCAAGTCCAAGCGAAGGGGAAATAATTCCGCAAAATGAAAGCCAGCACGTAAGAACCGAGCACCATTGCAATCTTAGGTAACAGCGCGACAGCACCGCCATCGATCCAGAAACGGGGACTCAGATAGCCGTTGTCGCGCAACCAGCGGAAGAAGTCGCGGAAGTTGATTTGTCCGCGCTGGGCTAGTTGAACTGCTGCGGCTGCGTCGAGGTTTCCCGCGCCAAAATGGTTTAGCGGATCTTCGCTGACAACTCGCGCCGATTGCAAGAGTACACTGCGAATTTCGTCTGGTTCGGTAATCCCGGAAGCTTTTACCAGGGCTGCAACGGCGGCAACGTGGGGAGAAGCCATGCTAGTGCCTTGGTAGCCTTCAAAAATTTCTGCACCTGTTTCTGGGTCGATCGTACTTTGCAGAATTTTGCCATTTTCCGAACCACCGGGGGCAGAAATGTCAACTCCCGCGCCGAAGTTGGAGTAAGAGGCTTTTTCGTCCTCTGGGCCGAGGGCAGAAACGCCGATAACGTGGGGATAGCGGGCGGGATAGGAAGCGGAACTATCGCCGGAGTTGCCGGCGGCTGCGACGATCACAACGCCTTTAGAGTGGGCGTAGTCGATCGCCTCTGCCATTAACTGACTTTCGCCACCGCCACCTAAACTCATGTTGATCACATCTGCGCCGTTGTCTGCTGCAAATTTAATCGCTTCGGCGATGTCGGAAACCGTGCCGCCACCGCTACCGCTTAACACTTTTAGCGGCATTAAAGCTGCTTCGTAAGCGATGCCGGCAACGCCGTAATTGTTGTTAGTTGATTGGGCGACAGTGCCGGCGACGTGAGTACCGTGGCCGTGATCGTCGTAGGCTTCGGCGCGATCGTTTACAAAGTCATATCCCGGTACAAATTTGGTTTCTTTTAAGTCGGCGACGGGAGTAATTCCCGTGTCAATTACCGCTACTGTTGTGCCGCTGCCTTTTGTTTCGTTCCAAGCGGCTTCTACGTTGATACTTCGCAGATTCCACTGCTTGGTATACATGGGGTCATTCGGAATCCCGAAGGCGCTGTAGACGTAGTTTGGTTCAATGTATTCGGTATCTTTAGCCAACTTTGATTTTTTCAGGGCGTTTAGCAATGTGCGATCGCCCTTGACTACATATACATTGTCGCCTGCTGAGAATTCGCTGTTGAGTTGCGGTGCGATTTGGTACTGCTGGGCGATCGCTTCTACTTGTTTTGCAATCTCAGCATTACCGATATCTTCGCGGAAATCTAGCACAATCGAGTCATAAGTGCCTTGAGTAGCAAGTCCTGGGAAATTAGAAATTGCCCAGCCGAGCCCGATTAAAAATAAGCACAGAAGGAAAAGTTTTTTCATGGCCGATCGTCCGTGTAGGGAAGGCTTGTTCACTACAATAACCCAATTTTTACCGCTGATGCCAGTTTTAGGGGCGGCGGGTGCTGGTTGACTCGTGCGTGGGCGTTTGGTATTTGGTGGCGGTGGTTGTTGGGCGATCGAGGAAAGCTCTAGTTTATCGTTTTAATTGTTGAGCAAGTTTCAGAAGTTCAATCAATTGTATGATTAGAGCAGATGACAAACAGAACAAGCGAGTTTTTCAACAAGGATATTGCATGGAAAGAGGTTTAATGTGGTTGCCGCTGTTGGCAATTTTTATAGGGCTGGCTTGGGCTGGATGGAACGAGTATCAAAAGTTGGAAGCCTATCGCGTCTGGGCCGAACAATTCGCTAAAGCAAAGTACGATATTTATGCTGTACTCGGTCAGCAAGAAGACAGTTTAACTTGGGGGAAGCCGACTCGCAGCGGGCCTGTGAATTTGCAAACTTTTTCTTTGAAAAATGTGCACTCGATCCAATTGTTAGTTAATGGCGCTGTGGTAGATTTAGAGTCGCCGCCGAATTCTGGAAAGGCGATCGTCCTTCAATTTTTGTTAAAAGATGCTGCTACGGTGCAGGTTCCGTTTACAGAGATTCCTCTAGCGACTAAGTGGGGAAAGTATTTGCAGCAGGAATTGCAGCAATTTTTGTAAAGGGATTCTCCGAAACCCCTGGTTTTCCGGGACGGTTGTTGAGGTGGGAAAAAACGGGGTGCGATCGCTATATGATGGAAATGATGCGATTTGTTAGCCTGCGCTTGCTTGACTATTCTTCGCTTTTCTCGTCTTCGCCTTCTTCTATTTCTACCTCTTCTAGGGACTGTCCATGTCTACTGAGCAAATTCCAAATATCGTCATAGAAAAAATGATCGATAGTTTGAATATGCTGTGATAGTAACGGATCTGTAATCATATTCGGTCGAATATCGCAGTAATACACACCATCCAAGGGATTTAACTTGATAGTGTAAGCTTTGAAATGTCCCGGCAAAAAGGTGGCATTAATACCATATCGGTGCTGTTGCTTGGTTTTCTTTCTTTGCACATCGTTGAGAAAAATTGCAATATGAGGTACATCGGTATTGGTCAATCTATTGTACAAAAACTTATCTACAAAAATTTTATCAATACGATCTTTACTGGAAGTTTTTACAGAACCAATAATTCTCAATTCATCTTCTTTGCTAATCAACAAGTCGTGTTGATAACTGGTATGAAACAAAACTTCACCGTTGTCGTCTTTAATTGGAACTTGTGCTGTTCCCGCGACACAATCTATATTTAGAGATGAAATTATGAGACGGATTAAACGCTCAAAAAGATCCCCATTTAGTTTACGAGCTTGATTAGATTTCCCTGAAGGTAGTGCATCGAGAGCAGCACCTATTGATTGCTGCATCGTGTAGATGGTACAAATTAAAACTTGCCTCAGTCCATCATCAGGTAACTGTCGATCGCGCAACTGTTCAAGAGCTAGTAAAAACTGAACCGAATTAGCTTCAAATACAGATTCTTCATACATCAAAGATGTATTAATTGGACGCGTAATATTGTAATACCCATCAGTCTGATACTGATAAAACTGGTAATGGTTTTCGTTTTGTGAAACAATTTTAGCTTGCAAACCAGTTTCAATAAATTTTAGATATCTCTCACAAAAATTTATGTAATCATGAATATTTTGAAAGCGTTTTTTGTCGGTTGCATGATTGACTAAATCTGTTAAGCTCATCGTATAGATTCCCGTCTTTCTGTATTTTTGCGATCGAGAGAGATCCATTCTTCTTTTGTTAGACGACGAACATTTTCTATACGCTTGAATGCCCAATCGTTGTATTCCATATTAAGATCGCATCCCATCCAATAACGATTTAGTTGTTCTGCAACAACGAGAGTTGTTCCTGAACCTGAAAATGGATCGATCACCAAATCCCCGACCTTAGAGGACGCAAGCACAAATTTCCTTAATAACTCTTCGGGTTTTTGGGTGGGGTGAGGTGTTGTTTCACCCATACCGTTACAAGTAGTAGGAATTTCTATGACATCTTTAGGCTTTGCACCTTTTGGATTCGGTGTCCAGTTGTCATGTTTCTTTGTTGCTCCTTTCCCGTAAGCACTTGTTTTCGCTTGCGGATGTGAAGGGTATTTCAAAGTATGTGCGCCATAGGAAATTCGTACATCGTCAATATTTAGTTTGACGCAATTAGATTTACGAAAATGAATAATACTTTCATGCGATCGCCCCCAATCGCTACCTAAATTCGCTTTATTTTTATAGTGCCAGATTAACCAACGGCAACTCTTAAAATACTTTGATGCTGGATGCTTTAAGTCAGCTAATATTTCAGAAAAGCCACAAATATATAGAGATCCTGTTGATTTTAGAGTACGTGATGCTTCGCTGATCCATTGAAGTGACCATTCAATGTACTGCTCTTGATTTTCAAAGCGATCCCAATCGGCTTTCTTAATGTTATAAGGTGGATCGGCAAAAATTAAATTAACACTCTCAGACTTAAGAGATTTAAGCCAATCAATTGAATTACCTTGATAAAGTTGCCCATGAGGCTGTGAATATTGCAGTTGAAAACCTTGTGTTAAAGGTTTGAACTCCTGCTCCTTAATTTGTGGTGTTTCACTTACAACGTCTAGGGAGAGTTGCATGATGTTCAAACCTTTATTATAAAACTATAGCTGACCAATTTCGTTTATCCCTCGCTACCAGTACAAACGACTAGGGATAAATTATAATACACATGGATTGCACCTCACTAATTTTTTGTGAGAGTTACGACTCAGAGACTAATGTATTATTTCCATTCACCAGTCTTCGTTACCCAGTCGGCGGCCTGCTAAGACGCGTACTTGCTCGTCGTCGTCGGAAACGGAGAGCGATCGCACCAGCGGCAAAGTTCCAGGATTTTCGGGATAGTGTTCGATAATTGCTTCGAGTGCTGTAAACCTCGGATTGTAAGCAAAAGAACCTGTTCGATGATCGTAAGAGTCAGCCAGAGTTCGATCGCGCAAAAACTCAAACATCCCCGGTTCCTCCTTCCATCCCCGCATTAACTCCACCAGGGCGATCGCCCGCACCTGCGAATCCTCATCCTGCGCGGCTCTAATTTTCAGCCACTCAAAAGTACCCGGCTCATTTGTCCGCCCCCGCGCCAACTTTTGCAAAGCCATTTGTCTCACAGCCGGACTCTCATCGCCCTTTGCTTTCGCCTCCAGCAGCATCCAAGTTTCAGGATTGTCCGGCCAGTTGTCAGCGAGGGAGAGCACCGCTGCTTCCCTCACCTGCGCCGCCTCAGAATCAAGCTGAATTTTTAGCCAAGGCAAGGTTTCCGGGTCGTCTGGCCACTCCCGGACGATCGCCCGCACCAGCACGCTCAGCAGTTGAGAATCTTGCTCGGACTCGACCAGGCCTTTGAGAAAAGGCAGCGTCTCGCCCCGGTGAGTCCAGCGTTTTGCTATCTGCAGCACCGCTGTTTCTCGGACGTTGAGGTGTCTGTCTGACTCGGCGAGATTTTGCAACCAGCCAAAGACTTCGAGACTGACTGACGGTAGCGCCGCCACAGCTTCCACTACTACTTGCCGCACAGTCCAATAATCCTCGGAATCAGCGATTTTTTGCAGCAGGGGCAGAGTTTCCGGGCCCTCGGGCCAACCGGCGGCTATCTGTTGCAGGGCCATTTCTCGCAGTTCGCTGTCGCGATCCTCTTCGAGGGCTCCGCTAACGCCCAAGGCGATTTTTGTCAAAAAAGTCAGAGTTGAGGGCTTCAAGGGCCAGAATCTGGCCGCTGCTTGCACAGATGCCCGCCGTACCATTGAACTCGTATCCGACTCCACAAGAGTTAACAGCAGCGGGTAAATGTCTGGTTCGCCCCGCCAGTGCGAGGCCAATTCTTCGATCGCTGCTGTGCGGACTTCTTCGCTGCTGTCAGATTCGACTAGGGTTTTCAGCAGCAGACAAACCTCGGCTTCAGCCGGCCAGCCGCTGGACAACTCGCGTACTGCAACTGTTCGCAGAGTAGAGTTTCCTGTCTTGGCGAGGTTTTTGAGCAGCGAAAAAGTGCCTAAAACGCTGTGCCAACCTCTGGCTATTTCTTGCCACGCTGCGACTCGCACTCCCAAATTTTCGTCGGATTCGGCGGCGGTTCTCAGCAGCAGCAAAGTGTCTGTTCGATCGCGCCACCCGACGGCCAACTGCTGCACGGCTGCGGTGCGGACTGCGGGACTGCGATCGCCCTCGGCGACAGTTCTCAGCAGCGGCAAGGTATCGTCCATATCCGGCCAACCAGAAGCCATTTCTTGAATTGCGGCCGATCGCACAGCCCAACTGCGATCGGATTTTACGAGGTTTTTCAGCATCAGGTAAATTTCTGGATCGTCTGGCCAGCCGCGGGCGATTGCTTCGATTGCGGTCGATCGAACTTCGCCGCTGTCGTTGGAGTGAGCAAGTATTTTCAGCCACGGCAGAGTTTGCGGGTCATTTTTCCAAGTTTGGGCGATCGCGGCGATCGAGCGATCGCGAATTTGATAAGTTTCCTGCAATTCTTGAGCGCTTTGATAAAGTATCAAGAAAACCGTGCCGTATTGCGATATTTTTTTTAAAGCATTTAACAGTTTTTTTTCGGTTATTTTATTAACGCCATCTTTAACTTTTAACAAACATTGCGCTGCTAAAAACAAATTAATAAATTTTTCTTCTTGACCGTTTTGATAGGTTAAATATTCTATAATTTCGCTCGCTGTTTCTTGGTCTAGCTTGGCTGCAATTTCTCTCAAAAATTCGTGCAAAGATTCGTCCCGCCAGTGCTGGCCGAAAACTTGTGTTTTGAGTTCAGATGAAGTCAGTTGACCGGTTTTGAGTTGTGCGTCGATTAACTCTGCGACTGTCTGGGGATTATTTTCGGAAATAAGTTTTTTTAACAGCATATCGATATTCTGCCCCCTGGAGTTTATTGACCTTAAAAATCTTTGCATCAGCTCCGGTATCACTTTAGAGCTTTTTGAGCGCTCCCGCGAGCAGGTCGCCGATCGACTCTATTTTATACCAAAACTACTTGCTCGGTCAGCGCCGCAATCCAAAATCCGCCATCACCCACAGGAATGTTAGGTGTTGGCGGATGGCTCACGAACAATTAAGCAAAGAAATCTAGCCCAGAGCGACTTGGACGCGCGAGGCTGCAACCCGAACCGCAAAAGTCGGAATTTTTACCGTTTCATCGTCCAAACACTGGCCAGTAGCCAAGCTAAAATTCTGCTTGTAGATAGGAGAAGCAACTTTCAGAGTCCCGCTGCGATCGCCCACAAGTCCCCGCGACAACACAAAAGCCTTGCTAAACGGGTCGTAATTGCTCAAAGCATAAACTTCATCCCCGTTTCCCACTCGGAAAATCGCCACTTGTTCGCCTGCTACTAAAGCGCAAACTCCAGTGTAAGGGGCGATCGCATCCAGAGAACACACATCTACCCAAGTTGTGACTGTATCGCAAACCGATAATGATTGAACCATTTTCTTTTCCTATTAATTTACTTCAATATCGTGGGAGGGTAGGCACAGGGGCACTACCCCTACTTTTGATCTCGTGGGAGGGTACGCACGGGGGCACTACCCCTACTTTTGATCTCGTTAACACCTGTAGGGGCAATCCCCCCGTGGTTGCCCTCGTCGCTGGGGAGGGATTATTCCACAACTCCAGCCAGAGCCTTTTCCTGTTCGCTAGCCGGCCGCGTTTGTCCTCGTTCGGAAACGCGAACAATATTTGGATCGGGCAAATCTGAATTCACAAAATGCTGGAAACGCTGCACTTTTTGCGGGTTTTCAATCGTCGTCTTCCACTCGCATTGATAAGTATTCACCAAATGTTCCATCTGCGCTTCCAACTCGGCACAAATGCCGAGAGAATCTTCAATAATCACCTGCTTCAAGTATTCAATCCCGCCCTCAAGTTTATTAAACCAAGTAGCGGTGCGTTCCAGGCGATCGGCAGTGCGGATGTAAAAAATCAAAAAGCGATCGACATACTTAATCAAAGTTTCCTTATCAATATCCGTCGCCAGCAAAACCGCGTGCTGCGGCTTAATCCCGCCATTACCGCATACGTACAAATTCCAGCCATTCTCAGTAGCAATTATCCCAAAATCCTTACTTTGAGCTTCCGCACATTCGCGAGTGCAACCAGAGACAGCAGACTTGAATTTGTGAGGAGCGCGCAAACCGCGATAGCGCAACTCAACCTCGATCGCCAAACTCGTAGAATCCTGCACTCCAAAGCGGCACCAAGTGCTGCCAACACAAGATTTTACAGTACGCAGAGCCTTACCGTAAGCGTGTCCAGACTCAAATCCCGCATCAATCAACCGACGCCAAATATGCGGCAACTGATCTACGCGAGCACCAAACAAATCAATCCGTTGCCCGCCCGTAATCTTAGTATAAAGTTCAAAATCCCTGGCAACTTCACCCAAAACAATCAACTTCTCCGGCGTAATTTCTCCACCCGGAACTCGCGGCACTACCGAATAAGTACCGTCGCGCTGAATGTTTGCCAAAAAGTAATCGTTCGTATCTTGCAAACCAACGTGAGACTTATCTAAAATATGGTCGTTCCAAGTAGAAGCCAGCATCGAAGAAACCGCAGGCTTGCAAATCTCACAACCTTTACCTTTGCCATGTCTTTCAATCAACTCATCGAAGGTTTTAATCTCTTGAGAGCGCACCAAATGGTATAATTCTTGACGGGAATATTCAAAATGTTCGCAGAGGTGATTTTTGACAGTAAACCCGGCTTTCTTCATCTCCGACTTAAAGATGTCCGTCACCAAAGGCACGCAGCCACCGCAGCCCGTACCAGCTTGGGTGCATTTTTTGACGCTGGGAACATCGGTTAAATTGCGATCGCGAATCGCCTCACAAATCTGCCCTTTACTGACATTATTACAAGAACAAATTTGAGCTGAATCTGGCAAACTGTCCACACCCAAGCCCGCAGGTGCGCCGCCTTCTCGTGGTGGCATCAACAAATCTTCAGGATGCGGCGGCAAAGCAATATCATTTTGCATGAATTGCAGCAAAGTGCCGTAAGCAGAAGCATCTCCGACCAGGATTCCGCCTAAAATCCGGCTACCATCTTGATTTAAAACTAATTTTTTGTAAATGCCTTGGAAGGTGTCAGCGACAACAATTTCTTTAGCATCGGGAGACTTGGCAAAAGCATCACCAAAACTAGCAACATCCACTCCCAAAAGTTTGAGTTTCGAGGACATATCCGCACCTGCAAAAGTGCTAGTGCAGGCATCTTGGCTGCCATCCGCTACACTGTTCAAAATATCTGCTGCTACGCTGGCCATTGTATACCCGGGCGCAACTAAGCCGTAGATCCGATTTTGATAAAGCGCGCATTCTCCGATCGCATAAATGTCAGGATCGGAGGTTTGACAGCTATCATTAATCGCAATGCCGCCGCGCTCACCTACTTCTATTCCACAACCTCTCGCAATTTCATCGCGGGGGCGAATGCCAGCAGAAAAGACAATCATATCTGTTGCCAATTCCGAACCATCAGCAAACAGCATTTTAGTAACTTTGCCATTTTCGCTCACAATTTCGGTGGTAGATTTGCTGGTATGAACCGAAACCCCCAACTCTTCTATTTTGCTGCGCAGAATCGCGCCACCAACCTCGTCAACTTGCACAGGCATCAGCCGCGACGCAAACTCAACCACATGAGTTTTCAATCCCATATTTTGGAGAGCATTCGCACATTCTAAACCCAACAAACCGCCACCAATTACCACACCAACTTGGCAATTTTTAGCGTGATCTGACATCGCTTCCAAGTCATCAATTGTCCGGTAAACAAAAGTGCCTGTAGCGTCTTTGCCTTCGATCGGCGGTACAAAGGGATAGGAACCCGTGGCGAGGACAATTTTGTCGTAGGGAACCTCTAAACCGTTGGCTGAAGAGACTGTTTTTTGTTCCCGATTGATGGCGACTGCTTTGTCACCGATGTGAATCTGAATCCCGTTTTCTTGATAAAATCCCGGTGCAACTAGAGATAAGTCTCCGGCTGTTTTGCCAGAGAAAAATCCGCTGAGGTTGACGCGATCGTAAGCAACGCGCGGTTCTTCACAAAAAGTAATTAAATTCCAGTGTTTGGCAGCATCCGAACTCACCATTAACTCTAGGAACTTGTGACCTACCATGCCATTGCCGATTACAATCAGGTTTTTTTTTGCTGTCATTAGAATCTTTTTTATCCTGTTTATCAGTCGTTGACTTTATTAATATAAGACTTATTTGTAAAGTTTTGTATGTATAGATACAAAAAATTAATTTTTATGCAAATTATGAATGCTAGCGATTGCATTTTTGCATGATGTGCGATCGGGTTAAGTAAGGTGCGTCACGCAAGTCTTTTTGATCGAAGAATCAGCACCTTACCATGACGCACCCTACAATTTTATAATTTTTAATTATTATTTAAGCTCCCATGCCCGAATACTGCTTTAAACCCTCTCGCCACAGCCAGCGATTCCACACAAAAAACACCACACCCCAACCCAACATTACCAACAAACCGCGCCCTATATCTACGGGAAGTCCGATCAAAATTGAAGCCGGAAAATGAATTAAATAAGGAAAAGGCGTCCACAAAACTACTTCGCGCACGGGTGCGGGAAATACCTCCAGCGGCGCAATAAGTCCCGATAAAAATAGGTAAATTAACTGCCAAAATTGCTCGATCGCACTTGCCCTCTCTATCCAAAAAGCAAACAGCGCAAAGGTATACTGGATAAGGAACCGCAGACAAAAAGCCAAGACGACAACCAATAAAAATAGCAACAACCTGCCCAAATTCGGCACCCAAAAAGACTGCGGGTAAAGTCCAAAAAACAGCACCACTAATCCGAATACAAACGGCAGCCGCGCCAACCTTTCGGAAACGTGAGAGGCAAAGTGATGCCATACTGGATCTAAAGGCTGCAACAATTTATTAGATAATGTCCCTTGCACTACTTGTTTTTCAAAATCCCAAATCACCCATACAACATTTGTTTGTCTGACAATAAAAGCTGCTAAAAAGTAACGCGCAAAGTCGATCGGCTTCAGCCCGAATGACCCAGTTTGAGCGGCCTGCATCCAGATTCCCATCAAGATAAACGGCAAAGCTCCCGACAGTACCCAGAAAAGCAATTCTGCCCGGTATTCGAGCATATAAGCGTAGTAGGTAACTAGCAAAGTTTTAGCAATTCTGATGAATCGTGTCATGTCAATTTTAAATTTGGTTTTAGGTGTTAGCAACGGGCAAGATGCCCGTTCCACAAAAGCATTTAAACTAGAGTCAAATTCCGGCTGCGCCGGAATCACAAGCGAGGAGACGGCAGTGCCGTGTCCCTACCACAATCAATTGTAGGGAGACGGCACTGCCGTCTCCTGATTTTGGGTAAGATTAATTCCGATACAAGCGGAATTGATATAAAACGGCATCTTATCCTGTTAGAAAAAATGAGCCTAGCCCAAACAAATTAGACTTTTCCCGTGCGAAAAACTCGACCGATGACCTCTTCAATTGGCGGATCTGTAATAGTCAAATCTACCACTTCTAACTCCGCCAACATCTTTGACACGCTCGCCGTCAGCTCCTCTCTTTTCACCAAAAACCGTACTAAATTTCCCTCAATTGATTCTATCTCGCCGTAAGCCAAAGCGTTATCTTTTGGCAGCGGATGAGCTAATTCTACCTGAACTTGCCGATAAGGTGCAAATCTATCCAGCAATCCGTCCAAACTGCCATCATAAACTAATTGCCCTTCATGGATTAACAAAACTCGCTTGCACAAAGCAGTAATGTCAGCCATGTAGTGACTTGTCAACAGCACCGTTGCTTGATAGCGCTCGTTATATTCCCTGAGAAATTTCCTAACGCTAAACTGTGCGTTGATATCCAAACCTAACGTCGGTTCATCTAAAAATAATACCTCCGGTTGATGCAGTAGCGCCGCCATCAATTCAGCTTTCATCCGTTCGCCTAAAGAAAGCTTTCGTACCGCCTGATTTAACTTGCCTTCTAGGGACAGCATTTCTGTCAATTCTCCGATGCGCTGCCGATAATCTCGATCGCAAATGCCGTAGACAGCGGCATTGATTCGCAGAGAGTCGAGTACGGGTAAATCCCAGATTAACTGCTGTTTTTGTCCCATGACTAAGGTGATTCTTTGCAAAAAATCTGCTTCGCGGCGAAAGGGAGTACGATCGCACACACTCACCGTACCACTAGACGGATAAATTAAACCAGTCAGCATTTTTAGTGTCGTAGTTTTGCCCGCACCATTAGCGCCCAGAAACCCGACGACTTCCCCCGGTTCAATACTGAAAGAAACGCCCTCAACTGCTTTCACATTGCGGTAAGTGCGGTTAAAAAAGTGCTGCAAGGTTCCTTTTAGTCCCGGTTCTTTAATGGCGATGGGATAAACTTTGCTCAAGTCTTCAACTAAGATAATTGGCATCGGCTCAAGTTTTAACTTTTATTTTAATCTGCGATCCTCTTCGAGGGCTTCGCTAACGGGCTTGTGCCCAGATGGAACTGTCTAGTAGGGTGTAATATCAAATCCGGTAGCATCGGAATTAATTTGACTAACAGCCTGGTGACGGCAGTGCCGTGTCCCTACAATTAATCGCGGTTGGGACACGGCACTGCCG
>JANMLZ010000205.1:0-15656 GCA_031372825.1 Cyanobacteria bacterium OTE_58_metabat_593
TTGAAGAAGTCCGATAATACTTAGTCTACGACCACGCCGTTTCGTTTGTTCTAATCGTTTTTGCTCACCTATTTGGTAATAAGTATAGCCTGGTTCACTCCACGCACAAAAACCTGATTCATCTAAATACTTTAAGTCAATCCCTCCCGCCGCTGCCTCTAATTGCAACATATCTAAGTTAGATTGCTTCGTTTCTTGTACTAGGGGGTCCTGTTTTCCTTTGTGACTTTTTCTGGCTCGTTTCCAAATAACCCTTTTTTTTAGTATCCTTCTTAATCGATCGGCACTTAGTTTAACAGAACGTTCTTTTTCTAACTTCTGGACTAATTGAAGGCTGTTATATGTACGTGATTCCTTTTTGAGGCATTCTTTTAAAAACTCTATATCTTCCTCTTTCCACGTTTGAAGAGCCCCTCGACCAGGCAACTCCCAAAGCCCTTCCATGCCTAGATTCGACCATTTATGTAAAACTTCTCTCACTGTTTGTGAAGTCCAGTTAAAATGAGCAGCTATTTTTTCAACGTACCAGCCATGTGCATTTAATCTAATTACTTCTGCTCTATCTTTAACTTTTTGTGGAACATCCGCAGTTCTCAGTTTTAAGAGAGTTTTATCTTGCTGTTGAGTCAGGAATACCCTTAATCTAGCGCCCATATATTGAGTTACCTCAGTAGATATATTCTCTTTGTTTACTTATCTTAACATAGTTCGGTTTTTTTGCGCCGACCTACTTACTGTCGCTTCTGTTGTGGTAGACACTAACCGCCAAGAATTCTACAAAATCAACGGATTTGACGGTGCATTGCTATTTCAGCAGGATCAAAAAACTCTCTTGTTTGGTCCAAGGAATCAATTGAGTAAATATACGGCAGATTATGGATTTCCTAGAGATTTAGGTGATGATTTGGAGGAGTGTCTGAGTTCCCAGAAGCCATTTTTTAGGCAAAAATCGGGTGGTAGAGGTACTCGTTAATATTATAGGACACGGCATTGCCGTGTCCTGATTCCTGCTTGGTGGCTGCGACTTTACTTTTGCTTAGCAGTTGCTTTTTTCTTGGCTTCCTTTTCTGCTTTTTTAGCGTTCTTTTCAGCTTCAAATTTAGCGAACTTGGCGAGTTCTTTTTCTTCCGCTATTTTATCGAGATAGTAGTGGTAATCTCCCAGGTAAGGGCGAAACTCTCCATCCCGGATTTCGACTATTTTGTTAGCGACTTGGGAGATGAAATACCGATCGTGCGAAACGATCATTACCGTGCCATCATAATTCTTGATGGCTTC
The DNA here is from genome assembly GCA_031372825.1 of Cyanobacteria bacterium OTE_58_metabat_593. GTDB lineage: Bacteria > Cyanobacteriota > Cyanobacteriia > Cyanobacteriales > Microcoleaceae > Microcoleus. The sequence goes on from JANMLZ010000205.1 coordinate 1,279, forward strand.
TTCCATCATCTCTTTCGCCGGAATGTCGAGGTGATTTGTCGGTTCGTCCAAAATCAGCAAATTCACGGGAGTCAATAGCATCTTTGCCAAGGCTAGACGCGCTTTTTCTCCGCCGCTCAAAGCGCTAACATTTTTGTATACTGTTTCGCCGGTGAACAGAAAACGCCCCAATATAGTCCGAACTTCTTCATTTTTCCAGTCGGGAACTTCATCGTGAATTGTTGCCATCACGCTTTTATTCAAATCTAAGGCTTCGGCTTGATTCTGTTCAAAGTAACCGGGAATCACGTTATGACCTCCGAACTTTACAGTGCCTTCCGTCGGGGTTTCTGAACCCATAATCATTTTTAACAGGGTGGATTTGCCTGCGCCGTTGGGGCCGAGAAAGGCGATGCGATCGCCTCTTTCAACTAATAAGTCGGCACCCAAAAATAGGATTTTGTCGCCGTAGCTGTGCACCAAGTCTTCAATGATTACTACTTCGCGGCCGCTGCGTGGTGCGGGCGGAAAGCGGAAATGCAAAGTTTTCAATCCACCAGTGGGCGCTTCGATGCGTTCGATTTTATCCAACTGTTTCTCGCGACTTTTCGCTTGGGTACTGCGAGTGGCGCTGGCGCGGAATTTTTCAACGAATGCTTGCTGTTTGTCGAGTTCTTTTTGCTGGTTTTCGTAAGCGTTGAGTTGGGCTTCTCTGGCTTCGGCTTTTTGCAGTAAATATGAGGAATAGTTGCCGAGGTAGGTACTGGAAACTCCGCGTTCGGTTTCGACGATTTGGGTGCAGAGTCGATCGAGAAATTCTCGGTCATGGGATACGATTACCATTGGGGTTGTTAGCCCTCTGAGGTATACTTCCAGCCATTCGATGGTTTCTAAGTCGAGGTGGTTGGTAGGTTCGTCTAGTAGCAGGATGTCGGGTTTTTGGAGGAGAATTTTGCCTAAACTCATCCGCATTTGCCAGCCGCCGCTGAAGGCGCTGACTAGCCGATCGCTATCTTCTGCTTCAAATCCGATTTCTGGTAAAATTTTCTCGATTTGGGCTTCTAAACCGTAGCCATTTAAGCCTTCAAATTGTCTTTGTAGCCGATCCATTTTGTGGATCAGTTCGTCGAGATTTTCTGGGGTGGAGTTTTCCAAATCTCGATGGACTTCCATCAGGGATTCGTGCACTTCGTTGGCTTCACTGAAAGCGCGCCAAAATTCTTCTTTGACGGTGCGGGTGGGATCTATTTCAAATTCTTGGGAGAGGTAGGCGATGTGGAGGCTGGCGGGGCGAATGACTTCGCCTGCGGTGGGTTCGATTTCGCCGGCGATGATTTTGAGTTGGGTGGATTTGCCGGCACCGTTGACGCCTACTAAGCCGATGCGATCGCCTGGTTTGACTTCCCAGGTGACATCTTTGAGTACGACGCCTGTGGGATAAATTTTACTGATGTGTTCGAGTCGCAGCATTGTTGTGGGGGCTGGGGAAGGGGTTTAGCGGCGGATCGGATGCCGGCGCTGAGGTCGTGTTAATCTTAACAAATTTTAAAGATTTTTAGCGTATTGCCAGATTTTGATTTGGTACGAGTTACACGTGGGGCCCCAGAAACCGGGTTTTTTTACGAAAAGACGCATTCGTACTCGAAGATTAGGTAAAAAACCCGGTTTCTAGCCTCGATGTGGGTTCGGGACTATTGTGTTTGGTGTGGTGGGGCGATCGGAATTTATCATTTCTCTCTTCTCTTTCTCTGCGCCCTCTGCGCCCTCTGTGGTTAAATCATTCAGACGATTTGGTAAATTATGATTTGGTGAGGCGATCGCGGAGCTAAACCGTTGAAAGTTATCACCTTTCTATTGCTATTTCGATCGGTTGATCGCACTTTCTACTTCTTCTAATGCTTGCAGACTTCCGACTTCCCAAGCGTGAGCGATCGCATTGGGGATGATTTGGGCGATCGGGATTTCGGGAAAATTAGGACTGGTTTGGGATTCTAAATACTTTCCGTTTTTGAGCAGATAGATTTTCAATCTGCCGCTGTCATAAACCCAAAGTTCAGGAGCTCCAATTGCTTCGTAAGCATCGAGAGTTGTTTTAGAAGTGACATCAGTCTCAATTGCTAAATCGGGAGGAGGATCTTCCGGTTGAAGTCGGCGGCGGCAGATCATTTGTTGATAATTTTGAATATAAAAGCAAGCATCCGGTTCTACCCCTGCTTTACCTTCCCGTTTGAATGTGGTGGAACCAAAAGGTTGATATCGGATACCCGTCACCTTGAGCAATGTTTTGACAATATCAGAGATGAGGTCTCTGGGAATTTCATGTTCGGGTAAGGGAAGCATAATCTCTACAATACTATTACTGTAGGCAACTCTCGATTTTCGATTTTCCCCCAATTCCTGCAAAATTGTCTCAAATTCTTGCCAGTTGACGTCTGGGATAGTGACTGTACTACCGGGAGTTAGCTTCATCTGGCTGATGGGTTTGACAATGGGGATGAGGGCTGTCATACACACTCCTGTTAGATGTTTGTCCAGTTTATTAATTTTAACCCCAGAAGTGCGAGGTTTGCTGAGGTGAGGGCGATCGGGATGGATGAAATACATTATAATAGTCTCAACCTCAATAGCAAAAGAGAGCGATCGTGCCAGCAAGAGACATTTATCATCAAGTTGTCAAACAAGGTCTGATTAAGGCTGGCTGGACAATTACCCACGATCCGTATCCATTGGCTTGGGCGAAGAGAAACCTATCGATCGATCTTGGTGCAGAACAGCTATTAGCTGCTGAGAACAGCGATCGCAAAATAGCCGTTGAAGTTAAAAGTTTTATCAGAGAGTCGAGAGTTGCAGATTTAGAGCAAGCGTTGGGTCAATACACTCTTTATCATGATATTTTACAACGGACGGAATCAGAAAGACAACTGTATCTTGCAATTCCACTAAATGCTTTTACCGAGCTTTTTGAAGGACAAAAATTTGGTCAGATATTGCTAGACAATAACCGCCTAAATCTTGTTGTTTTCAACCCAAAAACAGAGGAAATAGTACAATGGATAGCTTAAATAATTATCGCCAACTTGTTAAGCAGCTCCTGACTGAATACGCTGAGATTCCCGTTTTTGACAGCGGCACGCAAAACGCCACAATTTTTGATGTAGAAAATGACCGCTATATGTTAATCAATATAGGTTGGTTTAACGAGCAACGCATTCACCATTGCGTGATTCATATTGATATTATTGACGGTCAGGTGTGGATTCAAGCAAATAATACCGATCGCCTGATTGCTGAGGAGTTAGTTGCAGCGGGAATTCCGGCTAAATCAATCGTTTTGGGGCTTCAACCGCCTGATGTTAGACCTTATACTGCTTATGGAGTGCCTACTAGGGAGCAGCAGCGAGAATCCTTGAAAGTATGATGGAGTGGAAGCGATTTGCATTGGAGGGCGATTCCCTACGGGATAGCTTCGCACGCGCGTACTTCAAAAATCTTTAAAATAGGTGATCGCACCTCCCATCGCCTTCAGCAAATTCCATTAAACTTGAGTAAAATAAGACAGCCGTCATCGCCACCAAACCTAACTCACCATGCAAACTTCAACATTTGACAGTATTTTAGACGAGATCGAAACCTTGTCTATAGACGAACAAGCTGCTTTACTTGTCATCATGCACCGGAGACTTAGCGATCGCCGTCGCACCGAAATTGCTGCTAACATTGCACAAGGAAAACAAGACTATCAATCTGGAAAGGTGTTTCGAGGTATAGTTAATGAAGCGATCGCGGAGCTAAAACTCATCAGATGAAGTTAAGTAATATCCTACCATCATAGGACTTAATGTTGCTATAGCTGTAGCAAAAACTATGACTATCCACTGCGATCCTGTCGGGATAGGGGTAGATGCAGCCGCAGCAGCAGCAATACCAAAACTTCCCCTTGTCAGTAATTGAATATTTCCTGTTAGGGAAGTCCAGAAATCAAAAGGAATAGCCAATAACCACATAAACCGTAAAATTGTACTCATTCCCAAATCCAGATGGTATTCCTTGCCATTAATGACTATACTAAAATTACTCCTCTTCTTGTGAACCTCTGGCTTCCAAATATTCGTAGTCAGTCCACTTAAACCCGCAATGAAAATAGCCAGAACTATCGCCACTCCCATAGTTCCTGAATTTTCACCACCTAAAATACTTACTATACCTTTGTAAGTCGTCACAACATCCCAAATAGCGGGAACACAAAATACAATAATTGCAAATTTTCTCATCATCACTAACTCCTCTAACGAATTACAGTTAAGGCTAATATTAGACCTATGAAAACAACGCTCATAATAATTGCCATATGAATCATCTCAAGAGAGACTCCAGGCGAATTCTCAGGCGGAGGTGATTGTGGCTGATTATGATTGCCATTTTCTGCCGCTGAACCTGTTTGCCATTTAAAAGAAATTCTTGTAAACAGTAATTTTTTTAACCAGCTTAAAGGAATTTTTGGAAAATGTATAGGTTTAAGCAAGAAGTTTTTATTGCTATTGCTAATATTGTTGTTTTGCGAAGCATCTCTATTACTTGAATACTCATAACATAAGTAGACTATACTTTTTAGTAATTTCTTCCAAATATTTAAATATTTATCCTTATCTTTGAAATGGTCATGACCATTTTTTATAACTTCACGCTCTAGGCCTCTTATTTCATTTATAATTATGAGATGTATTTTGCTAGCTTCTTCTTTAAATGTGTTATCTTTGTTGGTGAAGTCACTAAAAAGTATTAGACAACTGTGCAGTAGTAATACTGCTTTATAAAAAGATTCTAATGTATGTTTTGCTATTTCTCCTTTTGTAAAATTTCTGTCTATATCTTTTACTTCATCGATTACTAATATTAATAATGGATGACCTTCGGGCCCAAACATTATTGGATTGACTATACTTAATGCGGAAGTAAGAGCATTTTTAAAAGTAGTGGCTTGCTCGATCAATTCATGATATTGTTTACCAGTCATTGTGTTTTATCTCCTAGCTGATTTCCGTTAGGGGAATAACTTAAGTACAGCAATTGGTTTTACCCAGCATCTCTAGTAGCCCGCCCGGTGTTTCCAAGCGGGATGCTCATAAATCTGCTATTTACTTAGGAAAATTTTGCCACCCTCCTACCACCAGCTACCTCCATCGCCACCGCCAGAGTCAGAACCACCGCCAGAGTCACTACCTCCATCGCCACCAGAGTCAGAACCACCGCCGTAGTCGCTACTGTCATAATCACTACTGGAGTCAGAACCACCGCCGTAGTCACTACTGTCATAATCACTACTGGAGTCAGAATAGCTACTAGAGTCGCTACCGTCATAATCACTACTGGAGTCACTACTGCCGCCATAGTCGCTACTGTCATAATCACTACTGGAGTTATAGTCGGTACTGGAGTCATAGTCGGTACTGGTATCAACGCTATAATCTCCATTAGTTCCAGACCATCCCAAAAATGACCATTCACCAGATGATTCTTTTACAGATGATGCAGGTTCATAGCTGTATCCAGAATCTGATTCTTCATCATCTCCGCCACCGCCAAATAAGCCAAAAATGGAACCGTTATCGTCATTTTTGTTCTCTGGTCTTTGTATATCCTTTATGTTATTGTAGGCTTTTAAATTGTCTTCTTCTCTGCAACTCAGAAAATCCGATTGTTCACCCCATGCCCGCTCACATGGTTGCTCTGGAGGATACTGATTGAGAGTATTGTCAACCAAACCCAGTCCACCAGTAACAGCAACTACAATTTCTGTAATAACTGCTGTACATTCATTAAAAAAATCACCTATTTCATCCATAAATGTCGCTCTACTTTTGTGAGAGATTGGAAAATTGGCATTTCTGTAACTATAGTCTTTTGTAATATGGTTTAATGATGGAGGCTAATATGCTCCACACCATACTATGTAAAACTTAGAGGCTTGTTTATAGCACCTGTCAAGGTCAGCGCGATCGCAATTTGCTTAACCGTTTTTCTACTATGATTAAAAAATAGTTTACCAACACGATCTCATTTTTGTCAGTGATAAAAAGTGATAAAAAGTGATAAAAAGTAATGACTTTCCCCAAATTGCCCTAAAATCTCCTCTCAGGTAGATGCCGCTAGAGTTAAACTCTTCTAAATCACCCCCTCTCACAACTCAACTTCCTTGGCCTACGACAACACCTGCAAATATCTAGCCGAAAAATTCCCCGCCGCCTTCGTCCACTGGCTACTACCAATTGACGAACCCACCACTGTTCAGGTACTCAAAACCGAACTAATTCAAGAACCCATCCGAGCAGATTCTCTCGTTTTCCTGCAAACGGATAACCAAATCCTACATCTGGAATTTGAAACCAGACCCTACTCCGACCCGCCGATCGCCTTCAGAATGCTAGACTACTATGTCAGGCTGAAACGGCAATACTCCTGTTCCATCAATCAAGTAGTAATCTTTTTGCAGCAAACAGCCTCAGAACAAGTTTTTGTATCCGAGTACACAGACGCGAACACCCGACACAGCTATCGAGTTATCCGCCTGTGGGAACAAGACCCCGCTTTACTGCTGTCCGTCCCCGGCTTGCTCCCATTCGCGACACTATCCCAAACCGACTCGCCGCGAACTTTGTTAGAACAAATCGCTACTCAGATTGCTACAATAGAAGAACCTACTCAGCAAGCGGATTTACTCGCTTGTACCCAAGTGCTCGCAGGTTTGAGATTTGAAAAATACTTAATCAGACAACTATTTAGGAAGGAAACTATGCGCGGTTCTGTTATTTACCAAGAAATTCGCGAAGATGGCCTCCTTGAAGGAAGACAACTAGGCCTCCTTGAAGGAAGGAAAGATGAGGCGCTGTCGTTCCTCACTCGCCAGTTGACTCGACGCATCGGTTCGATCGCACCTGAAACCAGCGAGCAAATTCAGACTTTATCCGTAGAAGAATTAGAGGATTTAGGAGAGGCGCTGCTGGACTTTTCCGAAGCCTCAGATTTAACCAATTGGTTGAATGAACATCAGCCTTAATTGCTCAAACATCGCCTCCTATTGTCAAAACTTCACCAGATATATACTCCCAGGAAACTTAAACCATGACCGTTGATGAAGCAATCGCGATCGCAGAAACAGTCCTTGATGGCGAAGGCTTAAACGACGTGCAAGAGCTCATCTTCAGACAATGCTGGGAAGGGAGACATTCCTATGAGGAAATTTCTCAACTCTCTCAATATAATGATGAATACATCAAAGCGCTGGCGGCTAAACTCTGGAAACAACTCTCAGAGGCTTTTGATGAAAAAGTAAAAAAAAATAATTTACGCTCTGTTTTTAAGCGGTACTTGCGACGACATCAAGTGACATTACATCGAACTCAAGTAATTGGAGTTAATCTCAGCGGTGCTAACTTAAGCGGAGCCAGAATATTATTCGCAAACTTAAGTGAATCTGATTCATCAGCAGATTTACACGGTGCAATTATATCTGATAATAAGACGGCATCAGATGAAATTATCAAGGCTGAAGACGCGCATAACCAGGGATTTTTGTCAAGTACAAAAGAACGGATTTATCACTGGAACGATCTGCGTTTTCAGTGCGAAGAAGAAGTGAAAATAGCCGAAGCGCTCGATCGCACAAACACCCTCTTTTTCCCCAACTCCAAAGCCCGCCTCACCACACCCGCAGGCCGACAAAACCAAGAACCCGATTTCCTCATCTTCCACCAAGGCAAATGGGGTATTCTCGAAATATGGCATCCCGATACAGAAAAAGATGAAACGCGCGATCGCATCTTTGCATCTCATGGTATCAGTATCATCCACTATTGCGACGCCCAAAGATGCTGCGAAGATGCTGATCGCATTGTCCAAGAATTTTTAGATATTTTGAGTCGGGGATAGGGCGAGTGGTTTTCTGATAAGGGCGATCGCATAGGGGCCCAGAAACCGGGTTTTTTAGGAAAATACTTCGTTGTCACCGACAGATTAGGTAAAAACCCGGTTTCTGAGTCTGCGTGCGTCAGTCCATAAGGGCGATCGAACAAACACCGCTCAGCTATATTTCCCTGAAGACTCAGCAGCATTAGCCAGCCTCTCCACGCCGGCTCGGACAATTACTGCCAAATCTGCGATCGGCATACATTGAATTTTCTTAAGCATATCGTTGGTATTGACAGGTTCCGGCACCGGCTTACCTTCGAGATGGGCCATAAGCTCTTCCATCGTAAAGCCTGCTCTTGTAGCAATCTGAGTCAAATTTTTCGTATCTGGAAGTACCTGCCCCTTTTCCCAATACAAGACAGAAGCAGCAGAAACTCCCAACAATTTGCCAAAAGCGGTCAAACTCATCGAGCCCCGCGCTAATTTAACAACCTCAATTAGTTTTTCCGTTTTCTCATTTTTCGGTGTTACCTTCGGATTGGGATTCGGTGTGCGGTTTAACGGAGGGACAAAAAATTTAATCAGTGCTTCTTCAATTTGCGAAAGCAATGATTCATCACTACAATGAAGCCATGCAATCCGAACATTCCCTATCGTTTTCAGTTCGGTATAGCGATGGTGAGCATTCCAGCGAGCAGCCAAATTTTTAGAACGACCAATATAAAGAATTTCATCCGCATTTCCAAGGGCAAAATAAATAGCGGGTAATCCCGGTAAGTTCTGTTTTTCTGTTAAAGGCAAAGATGGTAAGGTCAATGGGTTAACTTGCAATAACTTTTCGATCACTTTTTTGTACCTAAAAAAATAAACGATTTTATAAAAGCAGCCAACACAGCCAATGTAATGCAGATCGTTAATTCCCAGTTTACAGATAAATTTGCCTAATACTCATTCTCCAGCAGCCTCAGCCGATGCAGCGAATCTATCCGCTACAGCTTTAGCAATTAGCGCCACCTGACTTAGAGGCAAAAACTGAATTTTTTTGACAATATCGTTGATTTCTGGTGGTTGCGAGACTGGATTGCCATCCAAAATGCTGAGAAACTCTTCCAGAGTATAGCCTGCTCTCGCTGCGAGCTTACCCAAGTTTTCAGTATCGGGAACCGTATCGCCTCTTTCCCAAAGCTGAACAGCAGTCGCAGAAACGCCTAAAAGCTTACCAAACGCTCGCTGACTCATTGTTCCGCGCGCCGTTTTGATAATTTCACTAAGTTTTTGTCTATTTTGGATGTTCACAACTTAAAAGCTATGCGATCGTATCTACCAGTCTACTTACGAACTCATAAATCAACTATATTTCCCAGACGACTCAGCCGCCGCCGCGAGTCTATCCATCACGGCTCTACCAACCACGGCTAACTCACTAATTGGTATACATTGAATTTTTTTCAGCAGCTCGTTAGTATCTACCGGTTCACGCATGGGCTTGCCTTCGAGATGAGCGAGCAACTCTTCAAGTGTAAACCCGGCCCTCACAGCAATCTGAGCCAAATTTTCTGTATCTGGGATGCTCTGACCTTTTTCCCACAACTGAACCGCAGTCGCAGAGACACCCAGAAGCTTGCCGAATCCCCGCTGACTCATGGAACCGCGAGCTAGTTTGACAATCTCGATCAATTTTCTCTTAGCTTCTGCGTTCACAACTGCCGTCACTACTTAATCCCACATAACTCAGTTTACTTCCCAACTCCCAAATTTTCCACTTGCAATTCATAATTACACTTGACACAGGGGCGCATTGCAAGTAAACTAATAATTACAACCTAAGTGTTGATACGCCGAAGGGGTCGCTAAACAAATGGTTCTGAGCTAGGAACCCAACATAAGGGAACAGCCCGATCGAACTTTGAAACCGAAGACAGACATCAGGGAAAGTAAAAATGAACAAGAGACGCAATCTAAAAACTCACAAGACACGCAACACCCGTCAAAGCCTCACAGCCTCCGGTTGGCTAAAACCCCAGCGCTGGCAAATCTCCAAAATAGAAGCAGCCGAAGCTCTGAGAATGCCCGTAAACCGCATAGTCAAAGTTTACCCCAAACAACATCAAGTAATAGTCGTTTACCTGAACAAGAAAGGACAAAAATGCAGTTCCTTTTTCAGCTACAGACTATTTTCCAGATGGCAGCAAGAGACGATCGCAGCCATAGCCAGTTGTAGAAACCAGCAAACTCTCGCACCCCTAGAAATCATCGTACAGTACGACCTCGAACATTTCAAGTATCCCGTCCAAAGCGCCGATGCAATTTGGGAATCCCTACTCAACCACATCCGTCAAACCATCAGAGAACAAAGGCTCAGCCTAGCTTGCGCCTAGTCCCCCATCAACCCCCACCTATCTTGATCATGGTTAATACTTGGGAAAATCGATTCCTGAGATGGATATTCCTTGCATCTTCTGTACATATCGTCCTTGAGCCGCTACACACTCTGCCATTTTTTGAGCCTGTATAGGTTGACTCCTGGGATCTGGTGAGGTGCCTCTATACTCCCATACACCACCACGACCACTATTTATTACTTTTCCATTTTTTTCTAAGATTAACTCTTCTCTGGTAGCATCAATATAGAATTTCCCCTTTTGAAAAGACACGCTGCTAATTGTGATATCTTCCACTCCCTTGTAAGGATTTGCAGGGCCCTTGACAATCTTAATACAGATTCTATTGTTTTTATGTGCAATTTCTCTCCGGGAATTATTGAACATGGTTCCTTGAGAGTAGTAAGTTCCTGTGGGTAGAATTGTAGAATCTTGTTGATTACTTTGAGCAGATGACAAGGATGAAATTGATAAAAGAATAGAACTAGCAATTAGTGTTTCGATTACCCTAAATTTCATTTGTAATTAAACTCCAAATTTGGGACACCCTACTCAACCACATCGACCACCTCATCAGAGAACAAAGGCACACCCCAAGATGTGCCTTCCATCAACCAATCAATTAGAAGTAGAAGCAGCCAACTGGGCCAAACGATCCTGCTGATCCTGAGAAATGCAAGTCTGAATAATCTCCTCAATATCCCCTTCTAAAACACTATTGAGCGAAAAATTCTCCCCCAAACGGTGGTCGGTAGCCCGATTATCCTTATAGTTGTACGTGCGAATTTTTTCGGATCGCGAACCAGTACCAACCTGCCCCAAACGTAGCTCCTTCACCTCATCCTGCTGCTCCCGCAACTTTATCTCATAAAGCTTAGCCCGCAAAATCTGCATCGCCCGCTCCTTATTCTGCAACTGACTCCGCTCCTCAGTACAGAAAATCCGAATCCCAGTCGGCTTGTGAAACAAATCAGCAGCAGTTTCCACCTTGTTCACGTTTTGACCACCAGCACCGCCCGATCGAGCTGTACTCATCTGAATATCCTTCGGATCGATGTGAATCTCCACATCATCAACCTCCGGCATCACAGCCACCGTCGCCGTCGAAGTGTGAATCCGGCCACTAGCCTCAGTCATCGGCACCCGCTGCACCCGGTGTACCCCAGCCTCAAACTTCAGCTTGCTATAAACACTATCGCCCGTCACTTCCAGAATTACTTCCTTAAACCCGCCCATGTCCGCCAGCGACTCACTCACCAACTTCACCATCCAGCCTTGAGTTTGAGCGTAACGAGAATACAACCTGAGCAAATCTCCAGCCCAAATACTAGCTTCATCTCCGCCAGTACCCGCCCGAATTTCCAGCATAATATTCTTATCATCATTTGGATCGCGAGGCAGTAACAAAACCTTCAAACGACTCTCGAAATGATCTGATTTTGACTCAAGTTCCTCAACTTCCAGGGCAGCCATTTGCTGCATTTCTCGATCGCTCGCAGCTTCCTTGAGAACCTGCCGCGCACCCACCAAATCCTCCTGAGTTGTTTTCCACAGCTCAAAAGTATCGACCACTTCTTCCAAGGACGATCGAGCTTTTGCTACCCGCTGAAACTCATAATTATCCCTAGCGACATCCGGGTCAGCCATGCGGCGAGTCAACTCATGAAAAGTTTGCTCCACCGACTTCAATTTATCCAGCAAATAAGATTCAGCCATTGTCAAATGTCCTCCGTCAATCGATTTTGGATTTTAGATTTTAGATTTTAGACTTTAGATTTTAGAATTGAATACCAGTTAGGATCGAACTCTAGTCGATCGCATTTAACTGCCGCATTGCAACTCTTAAATCTAAAATCTAAAATCCGAGGGTGGCAAGTTGTCGTCAGCAAAAACTACACTCAACAAACTGCGGACAAATGACAATTCGGCTACTTCTTCTTTTTGCCTTTACCAGCCGGCTTAGCCTCTGCTGTAGGAGCTTCCATTTTCAGAGGCCCAGAAGAAGCATCTGCCGAAGGCATTTCGACATCCGTCATGCCGTACTTCCGCATAAAGCGTTCCACACGACCTTCAGTATCAATAATCTTCTGAGTGCCAGTATAAAAAGGATGATTCCCTGACCAAACATCAACTTGCAGTTTGGCTCTAGTCGAACCAACCGTCATCACGTGTTCCCCGTTGCAAAAAACCTGAGATTCGGGATACCACTCAGGGTGAATGCCAGCTTTCGCCATTGTTTTTGCCCTCTAATTTTTGACTTTACAACCATTTTAGCTGTCATCGGACTTGCGTACCAACAACAGCAGCGATTTTGCCATATCTGCTTTGAAAACCAGAATCAGGAATCAGAAAAAACCTTGAAAAAAGGAGGATGGAATCTAGAAAACTTTTCTTTCTTCCCTCTTCCCTCTTCCTTATTCCTGGCACTTGCACGCTCGCGAAGCGTTGCACTGAGCGTAGTCGTTCGCTTCGATTTAAAGTGTCGAAGTATCCGTTACATCCGCTACAAAATCCGCTGCCGAACTTCGATTACCGCTTCGAGTATTGAGGAGCCTTCCGAGCTTTCCGCAAACCGTACTTTTTACGCTCTTTCGCCCGCGGGTCGCGAGTCAAATAGCCCTCAGTTTTCAGAGGTTTGCGGTTGTCCGGGTCTAATTGACAGAGTGCTCTAGCGACACCCAAGCGAATGGAGTCAGCCTGACCTGTCAAGCCACCGCCTTCAACTTTTACCAAAATATCGTACTCATTTTCCAGACCCAAAGTTTCCAGAGGGGCCTTAGCGAGCGCCAAATAAGTAGGGTTGAATTGCAGGTACAAATCCCCTTCTTTACCATTAACAGTCAATATCCCAGTGCCGGGAACCAAACGTACCCGCGCTACGGAACACTTGCGGCGACCGGTACCCCAGTACACAGCGCGGCCGGTATCTGTTGCTTGCATTACTCATTTCCTCCCGGAATCGTGTGAACAATTAACTCTTCTGGTTGTTGAGCTGCATGGGGGTGGTTAGGGCCAGCGTACACCTTCAGCTTCGTAAACAATTGTCTGCCCAGAGATGTGTGAGGCAGCATTCCCCGAATCGCTTCTTCGACAATTCTTTCGGGCAAACGTGCTTGCAATTTTGCAAAAGTTTCTGTTTTCATGCCGCCCGGTCTTCCAGAGTGGCGACGATAGATTTTCTGGGTACGTTTTTTGCCAGTAACAGCGATTTTTTCGGCATTAATCACAATTACGAAGTCGCCGGTATCCATGGAAGGGGTGTAAGTGGGTTTGTGTTTCCCCCGGAGGTGTATGGCAACTTCAGTTGCTAGACGACCCAGCCGTTGGTCTGCGGCATCGACCACGTACCACTTGTGCTCTAGGGAGTCTTTAGTAGGGACGTAAGTTTTGTTCATTTTTTGTTGTTAGTTGTCTGTTAACTGTTAACTGTTAACTGTTGTCAGTTGTCAGTTCTTAATTGTTAGTTGTTAGTTGTCCTTAGTTGTTTCTTAGTCGTTAGCTAATGACTAATGACTGCTGACTAATAACTAATTTTGGCTGAGTATCATACCAAACTTCTGGAGCAAAGGGAAAATCTTGATAGCCAACTCGCAGGAGGCATAAACCTTGAGCGGGGGCGGCATATTTTACCAGTTCTCGGCGTTCGTTGACCCAAATATCTGTAAAATCGTCGATCGCCCTTTCGCCGCGACCCACCTGCACCAGCAACCCTACCAGCAGCCGCATCATCCCGTACAGAAACCCTCTCGCCTGAACCTCGATATAGATCAGAGGCCCAGAACGGTGACACTCTGCCGCTTGCACATCAACCCAAGAATGGGGCCGAGCAGACCCTGCACGGTGGAAAGCTGCTAAATGGTGACGCCCGATTAGGGGTTCCATTGCTGCCTGAATCAAAGATTCATCCACCGGCGCGTGATAATAATGCCAAGCTACAGGACGTACAAACAAATTTGGGATCGGGTCTGTATAAAGGGTGTAGCGATAGCGCCGCCAACTGGCTGAGAACCGAGCGTGCCAGGTAGGTTCCACCTTTGCCGAAGCTCGAATTAAAATATCTTTTGCCAGTCGAGAGTTGAGAACGCTTGCCCAGCGGTGAGCCGGAATTGGGCC
>JANMLZ010000007.1:0-3671 GCA_031372825.1 Cyanobacteria bacterium OTE_58_metabat_593
TATTACAATGAGAAATATCTGCTACATCATCAGGTTAAAATCAACACACATAACTAGATATTTTGGCTTAATTATCAACAATAAATATCTCAAAGCCTTATTAGAGCGTACAGAGTCGCTAATTTATGATGATTGCATTTAAGTCTTACAGCCTAGTTACACAAAGGCTTTAACTGTTTTTGGAGATGTCTATTGTATTCTCCAGCGATGCTCAACTGGATTGAGAAGGGCGATTTAGACTTTGTGCAAATCCGCTACTCAATTTTGGAACGGGGAGCCGAAGAGAGAATCTTGCCAGCAGCGGCGGAGCGAGGAACGGCTGTATTGGCGAATATGCCCTTTGAAAAAGCACGACTCTTTCAATTGGTTCAAGGGCAACAACTTCCAGATTTTGCCCGCGAAATTGGCTGCGAAAACTGGGCACAGTTTTTCCTCAAGTATGTAATCTCGCATCCTGCTGTAACTGCTGCCATTCCAGCAACCACGAATCCCGATCATGTGGTTCAAAACATGGGAGCAATGAGAGGTGCACTGCCTGATGCTGCGATGCGCGCCCGGATGGTGAAGCACATGGAAAATCTGCCTGGGTTTGACAAACTCGCACAAACGCCCCCTTATCCGGGTAAGCAGTTTGCTGGACAGGTTAGCATACCGGGTTTAGCTGCCACTAAAAACGCTGTCAGCGCCAGAAAAACTTGATATCATTTCTCGTTGGTGGCTAAGTGATGCGATCGACCGATGCTAAAATCATGACGCTGACAGTAAGTTGTGGGGGGAATTTCCCCTCTTAAATTTTACCGCCAATTGTCGATCACACTTAACACATATTCCATTATGAGCGTTATCTTTCACATCACCCGCAGTCAACAGTGGGAAGAAGCAAAACAATTTCAATCCTATCGTGGGGATACACTAGATACAGAAGGATTTATCCACTGTTCGACTCTGCAGCAAATTGTTAGAACTTCCAACAAATTTTTTGCTGGACAAACAGGATTGCTGCTGCTGTGGATTGACTCGGACAAAGTAGAATCTGAACTTAAGTATGAACTTGCTGCGGGTGAGAATTACCCGCACATTTATGGGCCACTGAATGTTGATGCTGTGTTGAAAGTTATTGAGTTTGAAGCGGGTGCAAATGGCAAGTTTGAGTTGCCGGAAGAATTACGGGGCGTTGTTTAAGAAGTACATTTTGCACCATTGTCTACTGACTTTTGAGGGCTGGCTAGAAGCCCACACCACAGGAAATTTTATCTTTTGAGGGCTGGCTAGAAGCCCACCCCACAAGAAATTTTATCTTTTGTGGAACGGGCATCTTGCCCGTTTCTAACATTAGTGCAACATCTAAATTTAAACAGACTTGTCAACAAACTCTTTTGCCAATTTCAGCGCCTCTTCGCGAGTCGCAATTCTCCCCTCCACCCGCGCTAATTGGATCTCCATCAACAATTGACCGATTTGCGGACTTCTCGGCACATTCAAATATTCCATTAAATCGTTACCGCTTACTAATTGTGTCGGGTGAGCAATAATATCATCAGCATCCAGATAGCGATTAATTAAGGGTGAAAAATCATCAACTGCAACTCCCGCCGCTACGGCCAAAGCTGCTAAAACCGGAAATACTATTCCGACATCTCGAAACAGAAAATACTGTTCTCGCAAAGACATTTCCGAAATAGGTTTTGCTGCCAAAATTGGCAAGTATTTCAAAAGCTCGATCGCACTTTTAATCTCCGCATTGCTGTACTTCAACCGCAGCAACTGGGTTTCAGCAATTGTCGGGTCAGAATCTGCCAGCATAGCTAACTTGGCAATGGCTAATAAAGGTGTTTTAATCGTATCTCGAATTTGGCGTCCGAATTCCTTGGCTAATTCGGGATAAATTGCCGCTAATTTGTCAGCAGATGCGTCAATTTTGGTCAAAATATCAAAACGGTCGATCGCACTTTCAAACCAAATCGAAAACAAACCATCTTCCCAACCGCGACAAATCCAAGGAACACCGTTAGGATTGCTTAACAAATAACCCAATTCCGTCCGCACCCGTTCCACCGCTACCCGACTCAACAACGGCGCCAATTCCCGAATCGCCGATTGAGTTTCAGGTTCGATCGCAAAACCCAACTGCGCCGCTTGGCGGTAAGCTCTTAATAACCTTAGCGGATCGTCCTCCAAATTTGACCGCGAAATCATCCGCAGCAAACCCAACCGCAAATCAGTTTGACCGTCCACAGGATCGATGATTTCTCCGGTAAAAGGATTGCAGGCGATCGCATTAATCCGAAAATCTCGGCGCCACAAATCCCCCTCCAGACTCCCCCCTTCAGCCTGTGCAAAATCCACCGTGCCGCCCGCAAACACCACCCGTGCAATCTGCCGTTCCGCATCCAACAAAACAAATCCAGCTTTCGTGCGATCGGCAATTTTTCGAGCTGTCTTCACCGCCCGTGTTAGCATAACGAAGTCCAAATCAAAATAGTGCGATCGTCTCAAGAGCAGCGCATCCCGCACCGCACCGCCCACCAAATAAACAGGCGGCGTCAGCAGTTCCAAATCAAACGGCCAAGTATCAGGAGATAGCGCAGGTGGCAAATTAATCGGCATCGCAACAAAAATAAATAAACTTACAAACAATAAAGCTCTTGCTACGCTAGATTAACAGAAAGCTCAAAATTCACCAATCTTTTTGAAATGCACAGAGGATATCAAGAATGTGTATTTGTATTAACTGCCACTATGTAGACCGCTGCTTCACCTACCACGCCGTAGAAGGACAGCACGAACAGATTCATCTCACCGAAACACCCGATTTCGACCCAGTAGAACCAACAATCAACGTCAACATTCGTCCCCGTCAAGATGAAATTGAAATGGAATGGGATGTAGTCGGTTGTCAAAGTTTCAAACAAGAGACCGGCAAATGGGCAAAATTGCGGCCGGGCGAACTCGTACCAACTTAAATCAGTAGTCATTAGTCAGTAGTCATTAGTCATTAGTCATTGGCTATTGGCTATTGGCTATTAGTTATCTCCAATTTCCAATTTCCAATTTCCAATTTCCAATGCCCAATGCCCAATGCCCCATTCTAAAATCAAATGAGCTATTGCTTAAACCAAACTTGTCAAAATCCGCAAAACCTCAGTGATGCAGAAATTTGCCAAAGTTGCGGCTCAAAATTATTGTTAACTCCTGACGCACAAGCCTCCCCAGCCTCTCGCTACCGTACCATAAAGCCGATCGGACAAGGAGGATTTGGCAGAACATTCCTAGCAGTAGATGAAAGCAAACCTATAAATTTTTCTCAGTGCGTAATCAAACAATCTTTACCCCAAAAGAACGCAGCCGAAAAAGCCACTCAACTATTTCACCAAGAAGCATCCCAGCTAGAAACATTAGGCAAACATCCCCAAATCCCCCAATTGATAGCACATTTTGAACAAGACGGTAGACAATATTTAGTACAAGAATTTATCAACGGCAAAAACTTAGCTCAAGAATTAGAACAAAAAGGAGCATTCAGCGAAACTCAAATCCGACAAATCCTCAATGATTTATTGCCTGTACTCCACTTTGTTCACAAATCAAAAGTTATTCACCGCGACATCAAACCAGAAAATATAATTCGTCGCCGACTGTCTCCAACGCCTTTAACACCATTAGGAAATTCC
>JANMLZ010000016.1:0-29164 GCA_031372825.1 Cyanobacteria bacterium OTE_58_metabat_593
AGTGGAGACGGCTGTGCGGTTTCCCTACCACTAAAATTTTAACGGACACGGCACTGCCGTCTCCTCCTTTTGTATCATTTGAAGAGCGGAATTGATATTAAAGCGACGCACCTACAAAATTAAAAATGCTAAAATGACTTCAAAGTCAATACATCGGAAAAAAGTCCTATGCCTTCACCCTTTCCTGGAATGGACCCCTACTTAGAACACCCCGATTTCTGGCAGGAAACTCACAATCGATTGATTATCGCGATCGCTGATACCATCATGCCTCAAATTCGTCCTAAATATGAGGTGGCAATTGACAAACGCATCTATGAAATTACCGATCCAAATGACAGTAACGGCGACTCCCTTTTAGTCGGTATCCCCGATGTCGCGATTAAGCATCAATCTAATAGCCCCAATATTTCTACCAGTTCAGTTGCCACTTTAACGATCGCACTTCCGACTACCGTCAAGGTGCCAACTACTGAAAAAATTACACAGACTTATCTAGAAGTGCGAGAAATGACAACAAAACAAGTTGTCACCGCAATTGAAATTCTTTCTCCTGTCAACAAACGTAGTGGAGAAGGTAGAATTACTTATCTCAAAAAACGCCAGAGTATTTTAGGTAGCTTAACCAATTTAGTAGAAATTGACTTGCTACGAAAATGGGAATCTATGCCCATCCTTAACAATTCCATTGAAAGCGATTATCGGATTTTAGTCAGCCCCAGAAATAGTCGCCCGTTTGCCGCTCTTTATGCTTTTAATCTCCGCGATTCTTTTCCTATATTTCCGCTTCCCTTGCGCGAGGAAGATGTAGAACCTATTGTTAATTTACCAGAAATATTTGCAGGTATTTACGATCGCGCTGGCTATGACTATCGGATCGATTACGATCTAGAACCCGTACCGTCTTTATCGGAAGAAGACCGGGTTTGGGCAAGCCAACTTTTGCAAGAAAGAGAAGTTCGAGATAATTAATTATATTTGATATCAATTTAGGTTGCAGATAATTTTCGGGAGGATGTATACGGCGATGAATAGTTATAAAAAACGGTTGGGGAAAATGTCGCCACAAGAGCGGCTTTTGGCTTTGGAAACTCTGCCGGGGCATTTGGGAGAGAGTACGCAAGGGGAACAGCTTTATCAGTTGTTAACGGATTTCGATTTCATTGAGGCGAAGTTGGAATTGTTGGGGGTGCAGTCGCTAATTGAGAATTACGATTTAGCGATAAATTCCGATCTGTTGCTGTCGAAGGAGCAAGCGCAAACGCTGAAATTAATTCAAGGGGCAATTCGCAAGTCGGCGCAGGTTTTGGAAGAGGATCAAACGCAACTGGCAGCGCAATTGCTAAATAATCCGGTTACTTTGTTCTACGATGGTCTTCTGCTGGCCGAACAAGGGCAGCATAAAACAGCGGTACTAAAATTAATTGAAGTTGCGGAGTTGACAGCAGATGTGCCTGTTGTTTGGTTTGAACTCGGTAAGGTTTTGTGGTATTTACAGCTTTCTAAAGAAGCTGTCGCCAGTTTCGACAAAGCTATAGAAATAGAAGGAGAAAACCGAGATTTTTGGTTTTACCGAGGCTTGGCGTTAATCCAGTGTGGCACTCAAGATGCTGTGCGTGCGAGCTGGGAGCGAGCTATGAGTGTCGAGCCTGATGACTGGCAGTTTTGGTATAAACAAGGTATATCGCTATCCCCGTCAACATCAATATCCTACAAACAAGCAGCTATTTGCTGTTGGGATTTCGCCCTACAAATTAAACCAAATGACGCCTCTTTCTGGCAGTATCGCGGCGCTTTTTTAGTAAAAGCCGGATGTGCTGAAGAAGCAATATCCAGCTATGACAGAGCTTTGTAACTGACACCAAATGATTGTAATATTTGGAATAATCGAGCTTCTGCTTTGGTAACATTAGGTCGGTATCAGGAAGCGATAAATAATTTAGATAAAACTCTTGAAATGAAGCCAAAATGTCATTATACTTATTATCGAAAAGCTTGCATTTACGCCTTGCAAAAAAATGTTGAGTTATCTCTGGAAAATTTGCAGCGCGCGATTCGACCCAAATGGAAAAGATATCGAGAGTCAGCGAAAACGGATGCGGATTTTGATGGGATTCGGGGTGATGTGCGGTTTCAGGAGTTGTTGTTGGGATGAGGGCGTGTCAGTAGTTACCCCGAAAAAGAAACCGGGTTTTTACCGAATTTTTGGACTAAAATCAATTATTTTCGTAAAAAACCCGGTTTCTGGGGCCTCGCCACCAAGAAACCGGGTTTTTAGCCGAATCTGCCGGTTGTAACGAAGTATCTTCGTAAAAAACCCGGTTTCTGGGCCCTCGCCGATCGCATTTTTGGATTGATGGTCGATCGGCTTTTATTATTCAGAGATAGTATTTGGATCGATCGGCACAATTCCTTCACTGGCGTAGCGAGTAAAATCCTTCACATTTAATGTCAAAATATGTGCGGCACCGTTTGCTTTCATAATAGCCACAAGACGAGCATCATGTACCTGAACACCCGAAACTCTGTAGGTAACAACTAACCTACGCCACTCAGAGTATGTTAAATTTGTGTCGGGAAACAAGGGAAAAAGACGCTCGATCCGCTTTAACTGGCGATCGGCACTTCTCAGGAGTCAACCCAAAGCCATTTTTCTCGATCGGGCGAGTCACAACATTCCAAAACTCAACGCAGTTTTGTGATGCTACTTGCAGTTTGTATCCATCCTCTCGCAATTTTTTGACTGCAGTTCGGATTGTAGGATATAAAGGATGAGAGCGATCGGCAAACCTGAGCAGAATATTCGTATCTACAAGGCATAACATTCCTATGCACGATCCTCATAGATACCAGCACGACTCACCGCAAAATCCGATAGCATAGGGACATTTACTCCCCTGTTTCTGATGGAATCATCAGCCAATTCATCTAAAAGTATTTCAAACTCGCGATCGCCGATTTCTGCATCAGAATCACTTACTGTTGATAACAGACCAGGTGCTGACTTCCAAGTTAGAAAATCAACAAAATTAAGAACAACTTCTAGCTGCGGTTTAGCTAAATAACGCAGCTTATCTACAATGCTTTCAATTACAGCTTCCATACATTTATAGCTGAGCTTTAATTGCGATATATCTCGCAATTTTAGTATAAATATTACATTTTGTCAAATTCAACCGATTTATTGAACCGGGCGGTTGGAAACCGCGTCTACACAAACAATGTCCGCCTCCGCAGACGAAGAAATATCGAATTTGATATAAATGTGCGATCGACTCTTCAACCCGCCTCGGCGGGTTTTGTCTGTGTGCCCGTAAAACTTCGCGGTTTCCAACCGCCGGGAATCTAATCATCCTCATCCAATCCCAACGACACAAAATACTGACTATACACCACACTATCCTGTGCCCAAAGCGGCCGCCAATAAACATTTTGAATCACCGCTTTCTCGCCATCACCATCAGCAGGCCACTGAAAACTGACGATCGCAATATTGCTGTATCCCACAATCTCATCACCCTCTTGCAGCCAGCGATTCCGCCACAACAGCGATATAAAATTCCACAACCTCTGCACCAAAGAAAACTGCTGTTTCTGCCGCTGAGCAGTTGACAAACCCTCAGTTATATGCTTCAAAAATACTCGAGCCCTTTGTCGTTTCATCCAATCAATCCGATAGCCCCAATCCGGCAAGGATTGTTTACTTTTAACAGCAGCGGCGATCGCCCTTTTTCTGTTAGTCCTCGAAATTTTAACTAATTCCAGAGGTTCATTCCACCCCAAACGTTCGTGTCTGCGCTCAGGAAGCAACGACTTAATCTTAGTATGAATCAAATGCGTTTTCCACTCCTCATTAATCAAAGCACTAGCAGTCAACTGCGCCAACACAGAATACTGACAACTTGACTGATAATTCGCCGCATTCAAACCCAAAACCCCCTCTTTTCCCTCTGCTGTGGAACAGGCATCTTGCCTGTTATTTGTGGAATAGGCGTCCCCCCTGTTAATCTCTGTCGGAGAATCCCCAAAATGACAATCCGACCAATAACTCAGCCGCACAGCAGCAGCATAATGAATATCCCCAGTCAACACAATCACCCTCGCGCGCTGCTTGAAAAACTCCGATAACAGCTTTACAAAAGCCAACTCATGAAAATTCCAAGCATCTCCCGCATCACTATTAAACACCTTCCCCTGTTCCACCTCCCGCTTTTGCACAGCATCAATAACCCACAAACCCACTAAATTAGTCGGTACAACCACCAACGTTGCTTCAATCGCAAACTCCCCAGTTGCATTCAACGATTCAGTCTCTCCCAAAGGTTGCTGAATTTGCTCCTCAAAACCTTTGTGAGTCAAAAGCATCGGCGGATCGATCGCACTTTCCGTCGGATAGCCCCGCCAAGTCCGCGTATCCAGCACAATCACCTCATGCTTAAAACTTCTGATCGTAAAATGCCACTCCAAAACCTCCTCATCCCGATCCAAAATCAACACATCTTCATCTAATTTAAACTTCGGCAAACCAGTCTCAATATCGATTCGCGGAATCCCCAAATACTTAGCAACATTTTGCCAAGCTAAATCATCACTACCAGCCGACTCAGACCATTTTTGGGCACTTGTTAATAACTTATTTCCCACTTTTCCAGCATTAAACTGTGCGGGCGTATTTCCCCAAGCCTGAAACACAGCATAGGCCAGCAAAGCATTCTGCACCACCCGCCGACCCAGCGGCTTCCCCAACACCCGATAACACCATTCTCGATTCAAATACCAGTCATCGCTAACATCATGGTCGTCGCAAATGGTATAAGTAGGAACATTCGCGATCGCCCTTCTGACTCTCCACAGATTGCGAGAAAAACTTTCCAGTTCAAAAGCCTCTCGATCCCAGACTTTAGCCCGCTTGGCATTTTCACAAACATCCTTACCCTGCGGAAAACGATCGCACCAAAGCACAGGCGACCAAACTAACAAATACATCGCATAATATTCGCCCAGCCCAAACAAGTGACTTTTCGCATTGTCGGGTTTATTCACCAACATCGCCGTCAACCCGCCAAAATCTCTAGCAATATCGCTACGATTCCCAGGCTTTAACTCAACGGGTTCTTTGTACCGATACTCAGCATCAGTCTGCTTGTGAATTTGCGACTCACTAGAATTTTCCCTTGTTTCGCGAATTATCTGTCCCTTTGCCAGATTTTCAGGTATACTGTTACACAAATTCTTATTAATTTGGGCATCCATCAGGGGCAAATTCTCTTTCCAGCCCAAAATTGTATCGCCAGCATCTGTCAAAGCCCACAACATTGGATCGGCTACGTCATCGCCGTAAATTTGGTCGCCCGTTAGAAATAATTGGTGGGGCCGAGAATTTGCCATACCTGCAAATTGTTCGATCGAACTATCCAAGATTGGAAGTGCATCTCGTCCGCCTCCGTGGGGCTTGCGGCAAGAACCATGAACAAGTCGCAAATAGTTTAAATCGTCCGGCGGTAGAGCAAAAGTCGGCAACTGGTGATCGAAATAACTAATTGTCTGTGCCCCCAAAGGCGACACATCAGGGGCGGCCGGCCACAAGCTAGAAATGAGATTGTCTCTCTCATTTTCGAGTCCTGAAACTCCCGATTCGGCAAACTCGATATCGTAAGCATATATTTGCCCAGATATCAAGCAATTGCTGTCGATCGGGATTGCAGTCACTACCGCTACGTGCAGGTATTTGCCTAGTTGCACAGTAGAACTCGCACCCTGGAGTAACGGTCGATCGAGAATTTCGCCAGTTCCGCCCTCAGTCGAGTAAACCTTGAGTTCTACTTGGCGCGGTGCTTTCAGGGCTAGCCAAACTGTCACAGCCCGACTTTGGGTCCGGCGTAGAATCGGGCCCGCCAGGAGCAGCGGCAAATGATGAATTCGATGACTTAAAGGCGTCCACGACATAGGATTTAAAAATTAAAAATTAAATAAGGGTGTTCTAGTAATCATATTTTAGGAAATCGACCATCTGTCACCCCTTAACTAATGCTAAGTCTCCCAACTCATGTACGCAAAATTGTAACAATTCATTAAGCAAAATTAATAATCAACCATGCTACAAGAAGAACAATCACATCATTTTCTTTCTTCAGTCCCGCAGCTAGCAATTCAACCATCAGAACCCGCCCTAGCAGTCAACAGCCCGCCGATTTACTTGTCACCTTTAGATCGGGCGATCGACCGCCACCCCCTCACAGTAGCTCCAGAAACCCCGATCGCCGAAGTGTTGGCTCTCATGAACCCGATGCGCGTCTCCTGTCAGCTTTGCGACGAAAAACCAAACGCTCTTCCGGGCCCGGTTAAGCGCAGTTGCGTCTTAGTCGTGGAAGATCGTCGCCTGATCGGCATTTTTACAGAACGAGATATCGTCAAACTAACTACCGTCGTAAATTGTACGGTAGGACTGACAATTGCTGACGTAATGACTCGATCGCCCATTACCCTCAAACAATCCGAGTCTCAAGATATTTTCACAGCCATGTTCACGTTGCGCCAGCACTACATCAGACATTTACCCGTAGTGGACGAAGATGCGCGACTTGTCGGTATCATCACCCGCGAAGCCATCGGCGAAGCCCTACAACCAGTTAACTTGCTCACCAATTTGCGCTGTGCGGCAGATGTGATGGCGAAGCAAGTCATTTCGGCCCCAAAAACCGCCTCAGCCCTCGATTTAGCCCAGCTTATGGTCAAGCATCAAGCTAGTTGCGTTGTGATTGTCGAAGAGCAAATTCAGCATCCACAGCGCGCTCTTGTACCAATAGAAAATTACCAAATTCCGATCGGCATTGTCACCGAGCGCGACATCGTGCAGTTTCACGCCCTCGAATTAAACCTCTCCCAAATATCGGCCGCTGAGGCGATGAGTGCGCCTTTATTTTGCATATCTCCCACCGATTCCCTATTTCGATCCCACCAGGAAATGCAGCGCCACTGCGTCCGCCGTTTGGTAGTAGTTAGCCCCGTCGGAGAACTTTTGGGCATTGTTTCCGAGACCAGTTTGCCGCAAGTTTTCAACCAATCTGAAATGTACGGGACGATCGAGCTTTTGCAGCAAGCCGTGGACGATAGAGCCGCCCAATTGCAGCAAACCAACCAACTTTTACAGCAAGAAATATTAGAGCGTCAGCGAGCCCAAGAAGCCCTGCGCCAAGCCCACGACGACTTAAAAAAACAAGTAGAAGAACGCACCGCTCAACTTTTAGCATCAAATGAATTGTTGAGACGGGATATTATCAAGCGTCAGCGAGTCGAAGAAGTGCTGCGGCTCAAGCAAACTTGCTTGAGAAATCAAGCGCAGAAATTAGAAGAAACTGTACGGAAGTTGCAGCAAACTCAAACTCAACTTGTGCAAACCGAAAAAATGTCTTCTTTGGGACAAATGATTGCCGGCATTGCTCACGAAATTAACAATCCGGTTAACTTTATCTATGGCAATCTTTCCCACGCCAGCCACTACGTCAAGGAATTGAGCCGACTCTTAGAACTTTACCAGCAGCACTATCCCGAACCAGTCTCGTCCATTCGGGAAGCAGCAGCAGAAATGGAAATCGATTTTTTGGTAGAAGACTTATCTAAAATGCTGACTTCCATGCAAGTAGGAACCGAACGCATCCGCCAAATAGTTTTGTCGATGCGTAATTTTTCGCGCTCCGATCAATCTAACATCAAGCTCGTTGACATTCACGAGGGACTCGACAGCACTTTGTTGATTTTGCAGCACCGCCTCAAACCTTACGGTGGACATCCAGCTATTCAGATTATTAAAGAATACGGCAATTTGCCCCGCATCGAGTGTTGTGCCGGTCAGCTCAATCAGGTGTTTATGAATATTCTCGGCAATGCGATAGATGCGATTGATGAAGAAATCCAGCACAGGGAATTGGCGAGGAAAAATGGCAAAAATTCACCGCCGTCAATTCCTAATTCTCCCTTGACTCTTCCCGCTATTACAATTCGCACTGAAGTTGCGGGCGATTTTGTGGCGATCCGCATTTCTGACAATGGGCGGGGCATACCCGAGGAGATTCGCCGTCAATTATTTGACCCGTTTTTTACTACCAAACCAGTCGGTAAGGGGACTGGGCTGGGGCTGTCTATTTCCTACCACTTAGTTGTGGAAAAGCACGGGGGGCGGATCGAGTGCATTTCGGAAGTTGGACAGGGGACTGAATTTGCGATCGAGATTCCAATATTGATTAGTCAGTAGTCAGTAGTCAGTAGTCAGTAGTCAGTAGTCAGTAGTCAACAGTCACCAGTCACCAGTCAACAGTCAACAGTCAACAGTCACCAGTCACCAGTCACCAGTCAACAGTCAACAGTCAACAGTCAACAGTCAACAGTCAACAGTCACCAGTCAACAGTCAACAGTCATTAGTTAGATGTTGAAGGAAGATTTTCCCAATCTCCCAATCTCCACCCCGCCCGCCAATTCCTAAAAATTCACAATTTTTTACACAAAACTCAAAACCCCAGCAAAATCACTCTTTCCCAATCTCAAATCTCAAATTTCCAATCTCAAATGGTATAACTTTGCTCTCCCCAGAATGGAGTCAGCCGAACTCATTCTGCCGTTTGCCTCATCCACCAGCGCCTGTGTGCTCGTTCAAGGCCAGTTGCACAAGTCATCAACTGCCTGCATCTACCGCCCCAAAGCCTAAAGCCGAGATTGTTTGAAAAGTTAATTTTTGTTTTATTTTTGTACCTCTTTATATTAAGAAAGTATTCTAAAATCAATTTAAAATCTAAAAACATTCTAAAAATAGATTAGTAAATCAAAAAAACCGCTAAGATGCCCAAAGGTGCAAAATAAACAAATTTACTAGCATTTTCATTTGTACGCCCTCTTTCTTTTCCTCGCAAGTTAGCTAATAATGCTTTTAACGAGCTAACGCACGGTCAACACCCAAATTGAAAAGAAAGGCTATTGCAGTTGGGCTATTGCAGTAAAATCATTGAATTTGGTCGATCGCACTATCAAAGCGTGAAACCCCAGCCCCGATAGTTTTGATAGAAACCTATAGGAGAACAAAGAGTGAAACTCGCAGTTTACGGAAAAGGTGGAATCGGTAAATCAACAACAAGCTGCAACATCTCCGTTGCCCTAGCCAAGCGCGGCAAGAAAGTTTTGCAAATCGGTTGCGATCCAAAGCACGACAGCACATTTACGCTCACCGGCTTCTTGATCCCCACAATTATTGACACTCTTCAAGAAAAGGACTATCACTACGAAGACGTTTGGCCAGAAGATGTCATCTACAAAGGCTACGGCGGCGTTGACTGCGTAGAAGCAGGCGGCCCTCCAGCAGGAGCTGGTTGCGGCGGCTACGTAGTCGGCGAAACCGTCAAACTGCTCAAAGAACTCAACGCCTTCGAGGAATACGACATCATCCTGTTCGACGTACTCGGCGACGTAGTATGTGGCGGTTTTGCAGCCCCGTTGAACTACGCCGACTACTGCATGATTGTCACCGACAACGGATTTGACGCTTTGTTTGCAGCCAACCGCATCGCCGCCTCAGTCCGCGAAAAAGCCCGCACTCACCCCTTGCGACTAGCTGGCTTAATTGGCAACCGCACCTCCAGCCGTGACTTGATTGACAAGTACATAGACACAGTACCCATGCCGGTGCTGGAAGTGCTGCCCCTCATTGAAGACATCCGCGTTTCTCGCGTCAAAGGCAAAACTTTGTTTGAAATGGCAGAGTCTGACCCATCCCTCAACTACGTCTGCGATTACTACCTCAACATCGCCGACCAAATCTTGGCAATGCCCGAAGGAGTAGTGCCAAATGATACGCCCGATCGCGAATTATTCTCCTTGCTGTCAGATTTTTACCTAAATCCAGTGCAACCGGTGGTCAAGAAGGAGGAAGATGAGCTAGACCTGATGATGGTTTAATAGGTCTAGCGATCAGGATGAGGATAAAGAGGTTATGGCTTTTTTTGATACTTTTTCAGTTGCTCTCAAACAGAAGTGGTTGGACTACTACCAGGCAAATCGATCTTGGCTGCTCCTGCACATGACGGCTGACAACACGGTCGCCACACCCGACGGCGGGAAAAGGCCTGTTTCTTACCTCATCCTGGGAATTGCGGCTGCCCTGGAGCCGGAACTCCAGCAATTAATGCTGCCCTTCTCAAGACTAAAGCCGGATGCAGATAGCCTGATCGAAGTGTTGGGTCTCAATTTTGACCCAGACATGGCGCTGGGTATGTCCTCAAATACCGCGCCACAGACAGCCGCTCAAACAGCAACTGCTGCACCCGCAGCCGCTCAAACAGCAACTGCTGCACCCGCAGCCGCTCAAACAGCAACTGCTGCACCCGCAGCCCCTCAAACAGCAACTGCTGCACCCGCAGCCGGTCTCGAGCAAGCTGCACCCGCAGCCGCTCAAACAGCAACTGCTGCACCCGCAGCCGCTCAAACAGCAACTGCTGCACCCGCAGCCGGTCTCGAGCAAGCTGCACCCGAAACAGCCAAATCTAATAAATTCGGTGGTGTGGCATTAGCAGCAGCAGCCGGAGTCGCCGGAGTCGCCGGAGTCGCCGGTCTGGCTGCTGCTGCGTCAGCACTGAGCTCCCAGGAAGAATCCTCAGATGAGTTTGAGGAAGAAGCTGACTCTGACTTCGACATGGACGATGACGAGGAAGAAGCTGTCTCTGACTTCGACATGGACGATGACGAGGAAGAAGCTGTCTCCGACTTCGACATGGACGATGATGAGGAAGAAGCCTCGGCTTTGGACGATCTCGGTCTTGGGGACGATGAGGAAGACTCCGTATCGGACTTCGATATGGGTGACGATGAGGAAGATGCCGTATCTGTCTTCGATATGGGCGATGACGAGGAAGATGCCTTATCTGACTTCGATATAGGCGATGACGAGGAAGAAGTCTCGGCTTTGGGCGGTCTCGGCCTCGATGATGACGAGGAAGAAGAAGCCTCACAATTTGGGACTTTGACCTCTGGGGATCTCGAATCGGGAATATCCGATCCGTTTGGGGAAGAAGATGCAGATTTTGTCGCCGAAGAAATACCCGATCCGTTTGGGGCATCGACCTCAGATGACCTAGACATGGATCTGGGCGACTTGGACGAAGACGGTATTGACGATTTCTCTGTATCTGATGACGATGACCTCGACGATCTCGGACTTGACGATCTGGGGGAAGCAACTACCGGAAATCCTGATGAAGATGATTTAGATGCTCTAGGTCTCGGCGATTTGGATTCCGATGATGATGATGAAGAAATTTCGGGTTTTTTGTCTGATTTTAAGTGAGTTGTGGCGATCGTCCTCCTTCTCTCGGAGTCTTGAAGTTTCCCGCTCTATTTGTGAGTTGTGAGTGACGAGTTGTTAATTTTTAATTAACTCAAACTCACAACTGCAAAAAGGGTTTTTGCCTCTAAAGTTGAAAAACACTAAATCCCTGCTGTGAGGGATTATAAGCCCTCGCCGCAGAATTTATTAGCTAAAATTTTTGATGCTGCGGCTGCGGAAATATTGAGGTAAGCTGCATCTATCTTGTTAGAGCAATTACGCCAAAACTAGGTATTTCTATTATTTTTAGCTTTGATAAGCGCGATCGCCCAAAACAGATGTTTTCTCGCTCCTGCGCCTGGAGAGCGATCGAGACCAAAAACAACTTATTCCTGTCCGCAGCAAGAGATTGCGATCGCAAAACACAGGTATTTCCTCGCTAGGCGAGCCTGAGAAAGTTCGAGAAGAAAAACAATTTAAAGGGAGAAGATTTGAGATATGACTGCTATTACCACTACTGAACCGGAAGCTTTAAACTTTGAATGCGAAACAGGCAATTATCACACTTTTTGTCCGATTAGCTGCGTAGCTTGGCTTTATCAAAAAATTGAAGATAGCTTTTTCTTAGTCATCGGTACTAAGACTTGCGGCTATTTCTTGCAAAATGCTATGGGCGTGATGATTTTTGCTGAGCCTCGTTATGCGATGGCTGAGTTGGAAGAGGGCGATATTTCCGCTCAGTTGAACGACTATGATGAGTTGAAGCGGTTGTGTTTGCAAATTAAGCGCGATCGTAACCCCAGTGTAATTGTCTGGATCGGCACTTGCACCACCGAAATCATCAAAATGGACTTGGAAGGCCTAGCACCGAAGCTGGAAGCCGAAATTGGCATTCCCATCGTCACAGCCCGCGCCAACGGCTTGGATTACGCCTTTACCCAAGGCGAAGATACCGTTTTAGCGGCAATGGCTGCTAAATGCCCTGAGAAAGCGCCGGTGATGGAATCTCAGAAAGTAGAACGCAATGCTATCTCTCAACTGCTGAATTTCGGCAAGAAAAAAGAGGAAGTTGCAGCAGATGAATCGGAATATGTCAAGCACACGCCGCTGGTACTTTTCGGTTCTTTGCCCGACCCAGTTGTCACTCAGCTAACCTTAGAATTGAAGAAGCAAGGCATCAAAGTTTCCGGTTGGCTGCCTTCCAAGCGCTACACTGAATTGCCAGTTTTGGAAGAAGGCTATTATGTCTCTGGCATGAATCCGTTCTTGTCCCGTACGGCTTCTACGTTGATGCGCCGTCGTAAGTGTAAGCTAATTGGTGCTCCATTCCCGATCGGGCCTGACGGAACTCGCGCTTGGATTGAAAAGATTTGCTCAGTGTTGGGAATTGAACCAAAAGGTTTGGACGAACGGGAAGCGCAAATTTGGGCTGGTTTAGAAGATTACCTGCAAATCATTCGCGGCAAATCAGTCTTCTTCATGGGCGACAACTTGCTAGAGATTTCTTTAGCACGTTTCTTGATTCGCTGCGGCATGACTTGCCCAGAAATCGGCATTCCTTACATGGATAAGCGCTATCAGGCGGCCGAATTAGCTTTGTTAGAAAAGACTTGTCACGAGATGGGAGTTCCGACTCCTCGGATTGTCGAAAAACCAGACAATTACAATCAGCTACAGCGGATTTACGCGCAGAATATCGACTTGGTAATTACTGGTATGGCTCACGCTAATCCTTTGGAAGCGCGGGGAATCAATACTAAGTGGTCAGTTGAGTTCACGTTTGCTCAGATTCACGGCTTTGGGAATGCGCGGGATATTCTGGAGTTGGTGACTCGCCCGCTGCGCCGGAATAATTCGCTGAAGGATTTGGGTTGGGGTAATTTGGTGAAGAATGAAGCTAAGGTTTAGTCGTTTTTCGCCTTGAATAAAAAACCCGGTTTATTTAATAAACCGGGTTTTTATTAAAAAATTACTGAAATTTGCAGATTAAATGAGTGGTATTAACCGTGAACTAACTATAGACAATAGACACATTGCCAAGCATCTCCCAGATACACCACAAATGCAAAGGTTATTGCAGCGAGGGGGATCTGCTCATGTATTTAACAATGAAGCTACAATGATTAGGGTGGCACAAGCCATAATAGAAAATGGAGAATTCACAGGCATTATTCGCAATCACGAACGATATGGACTCTACTTTGCCAGCCCAATTGGTTATAGAATTGAGAGTGATGGCAGCCAAATTCCTTTACATTACGGTGAAATTAAAGTGATAGGAGATAAATATCATGTCATCCCCCGTACCCAACCTAGCAAATAACTGGCAGTTTACAGAAATATGGGTTGACCCTACCTCTGTCCCTCCTTATGTTTTGATGTTGCTCGGTGATGATAAAAATAATTTTTGCATTTTCGACCCGACTGAAGACTATAAGATTGCTTTTGCTTGTTCTAGCTATGAGGAAGCAAGGCTTTGGCTGCTTGAAGATGAATATGAGCGGGTTGAAGGGCGGCTCAATGTTGAGCAAGTGGCTTAAGTAGTTGTAGGGTGCGTCGCCTGCGAGAAATCCCTAACTACATATAGACAATCTCAGGGCGACGCACCTATGCCACCGCGAGCGAGTGTAAAAAACTACACAAATTTTGAAAAAATGGTATTAGATTATTACTTAAGCCTGAAGTATTCTATCACTTTTTATCCTGAATCCGAAGGTTACACGGCGACGATCAAAGACCTTCCTGGTTGTATGTCTCAGGGTGAAACTTTGTCGGAAGCGATGGAGAATATTCAGGAAGCTAGGGAATTGTGGATAGAAACTGCTTATGAGTGTGAAGATGAGATTCCTTTACCTGCAACGGAAGTTGAGTATAGTGGAAGTCTATCTTTACAGATTCCTAAATCTCTACATTTGAGTTTAGCAGAAAAAGCGGAAAGGGAAGGAGTTAGTCTTGACCAGTACATTCTGGTTGTGTTAAGTAAAGCAGGCTAAAAGATAATAACCGGACTGGGACGATCGAGTTTGAGGGACGGTTAAAGGTATTTTTTTTGAACCGCTGATGAGGGCAGATTGACGCAGATGAACGCAGATGAAGAGTGCGATCGCACTTTTAAATCAAGTTACAATTACGCCGAATTTCAATAACATTCTCGGCAAATAATCATCCAAATTCTTGATATGTTCATCTGTTAACTCAATCAGGTTTAGTTCGTACTTCTGATATAGTTCTTGCTTCACTTTCTTACGCGCCAAATACTCCGGGTTGTTCTCATATCCCCAGTATTCAATATACACCTTCCCCCCAGGAATATAAAAGTCACAGTAAGCTTCTTCCTCTATGGGTAGCCGACGTTCGTAGGCGTGAACTAGCTCGGCCATATACAGCCAATTATCAATCAAAACTTCAGCTTTAGACCGCACAAAATGGCCATCGGTTGTGCGATGCTGAGCGCTCGCCCGAAACTTCTCGCGGAACCCTAGCTTCGTGTTTACCTCTGTTTTGCTCTGTTCGTAATTGTTACCTTTAAGACTCTCAATAGTCGCCAAAAAAACTTGATTTGTCAGTATAGATTCCGGCCAAATTACATAAGGAGTATTGTCTTGAGGGTAGGTTTTTTGCACCGCCCCAAACCCAATCCCCCGCTTAGTAGCTACCCAGCCGTTGCGCTCTTTGTTCACCAATCCTAACTCCGCTAAAATTGGATTAACTTTGTGCTTTGATATTTCTAGTTTCTCGCTGATGCTGGTAGCAGAGAGAAGTGAGGGGGAAGACGATTGTTGGGGTTTAGGTTTGGGCGCTGACACGGGTTGAGCATTGTTAGCTTTCCAATGCTCGTAACATAATTTGTGACCGGGTTTTGAAACTGGTTGATTGCATCCCGGCTCAGTGCAGGTTTGTGCTGAAAGGAAAGATAAAGCTTGATTTATTTCTGCTAGCTTGCGGACAAAAGGATCTAAGGTCATACTAAAAGCTTGAGATCTATTAAACAATAGTACCACTTTAATTTCTATACAGTCAAGAATAAAAAATCGGTGATTCCCTTTGGGATAGCTCCGCTTCACGCCCTTATTCCCCAACCCTTCCAGAATCCCAACCCACAGGTCTGTAACACAACTCAGGAATCGCCGCCTATAATCGAAACTAGCCTCCCATCAATTGAGCAACCGCCATGAATCAGGACAAGGAAAAAATCACCTATTCACAGAAAACACAGCGCCTCAAGGCGATCGCTCAGTTTATCAAAACCGTGACACCGATGATTTGGACGATCGTACTTCTGGTAGTCATCATTCCCCTGTTAGGTAATTTTATCATTTCCAAGTCCTTAACAAATACTGCAACCACAGCAGTCGTAGTCTCGCCGCCACACGATTTCAGCAAAGTCAACCAAGACATTAAAAACGCCATCCAAACAGCCCGTACAACTTCCGAGACATTCGCATCCAAGGAATTGGACAAATGGGAAACCGAAGTAATTGCGCGCGTTGACAACAGTTTCCTCGATTGGTACTTCGATTACTTCAACCAAAAAAAGATGGAGTTTACCGTACCTTTCAACTTCCTCAAATCTGCCGTACTCAACAGATTTGATATGAATGCAGCTTCTCAAGCTGTTTCCGAAAAATTAACCGAAGACTTTCAAAGAGAATTTGCCAACCGCGTATTGTTGCCAAAAAACGCTCAAATGCGGTTTCAATTAGTCACTCAAGATACTGCTAATTTGTATATAGCTGAAATCAGCAAAAATGTTAAAGTAGTCCAAGCAAATTATAACATACCTCAAGTGCAGTGGGATAAATATCTGAACGATATTGCCACCACAATTAGCGACAAAGGAAACATCTCGAATTTATCATTAAAAGCATTAGTTGGCGGTGGTGGATACTTACTTGCTAAGCCATTAATATTGGGAATGGCAGCAAAAATTGGCAGCAAAGTTACGGCAAAAGTTGCCACCAAAGCCGCCGCCAAGATGGCCACAAAAACAGGCGGTACGGTGGCGACTCAGTTAGGAGTCGGTTTGATCGATCCGATTGTCGGTGTCGGGATTATCATGTGGGATTTGTGGGATTACGATCGCACAGTCAAAGTCGAAAGACCAATTTTACGCGAACACCTTGTAAGTTACTTAAACGATTTCAAAAAGTCCCTGCTCAAAAATCCTGAAACCGGAATTATGGCAGCAATTTATCAGTTGGAAAGTGGCATTTTGAAGTCACTTTCATAAATGCCTAATTTCCTGTGGTTTGTATGCTAAGATTCACAGTAAACAATAATTTCAATCAGCAAGCAATATGCAAGAAACAGTTTTTCAACAAGAAAGCCAAGAAATGCTGAAATGGTTGACTCAAAACCGTCGGATGTTATTAGAATTATATCGTAACCAATATGTTGCATACAATTCTAATCGACTAATTAGTCACAGCGAAAATTTGCGGGAAGTTTTGGATTTAGCCAAGGCTTCAGGAGAACCTTTTGTAGTTTACTTAGTTCCCCGTCAAACAGCTTCTATTCAGATTTTACCCATTCGCTTTCATACAGTCACTCGCCACGACTGGCAGCCTAATTATCGTGTGAATTTAAAACATAGAGATTTGGAGCTTTCTACAATGATGTTAGTAGACTCAGGCGCAGAATTAAGTTTGATTTCATTAAAAGTTGGTCAGGATTTAGGATATGCTTTAGCTGATGCAGAATCAAGTTTATTAGCAGAGACTATAGGTGGCAGAGTTAATTATGTCTTACGTGATGTTGAGTTGACAATAGATGGACATACTTTCATCGCTCCTGTAGCATGGTTGCAAAACAATACAGGGGGAGAACAATTGCTTTTGGGGCGAGAAGTTGTGTTTGATAAGTTTAATATTGAGTTTAGGCAAGCTGATGAGGAAATTATATTTACAAGACGTGAAGATACTCCTGCCCTTTAATTATCTTACGTCCTCAAAAATAGTTTCAACCTCGTAAACACCACCACAATTAATGCCACAATTGCCGTATATCCAAATCCCCTCAAAAAACCCATAAACGGATCATTTGAAGTCATTTCAATAATCCTCGGTTCCCATTGATTTAAAACCAGAATCGGCCAAACAATATTCGCAAATCCCACATAGCCAATCATCGGATTCACGCCATTATCAATGAATAACTGCAACCACCATCTCTTTTGAAACACATCGATAATTATCGTCAACGCAATTAACATGAAAATTGCCATTCCAGTCGTCACAAAAAAGTAACTCATCGTCGCTGAATCTTTCTTGATTCCGCCTTCATAAGGTTCAAATAGCAAACCCAAAATCAGCCAATAAAACCCCCACTTGTAAAGACGATTTAATAAATTCTCTGTCACATTACCGGGATTTCTCAACAAAAGTAAACCGCACAAACACAGCACAAGCGTTACTAGCGAAGTCTGCCACACTAATCTAGCTTGTAGCCCCACCAACAAAACTAAATTGATAGCAAACATCAAAATCATAATGCTGAAATAGCGCAGACTCTTCCAATTAGCATAAATCTCCTCTTCAGGCGAACGATACTCTATCCACCGATAAAGCAAATCCCCGACAATTGTACCGGGAATTATAATAAATAAATACTTGAAATAATCAAATTGAAAAATCCAAGGTGCAGGAGAGTAAAACCAAACTAACTTAATCCAACCATCTGTACGAGATGCCAATCGCATCGCGAATATAAACCCCAAGAATCCTACTCTCAACCACGTATTTGAACGAGTAAATAGCCAAATTATCGAGCCAAAAACAGCCATATTGGCAAGCACAACTAAGATGATATCGCTACGGTTAAAATCAAATCCAATTCCGTTTGGGTATTTGATGCGAGATACGAAGCCAATCCCAGCACTCCAAGCAGCAACGGTTGCGCCTTTTTGCAACCACGGAAGCTTCTTAGTTGGCCAACGAACGAACATCAAAAATAGGATTATAAAGCCACAAATACCTAGCCACCATTTTTGCGGGCCTGGTTCGTTAGGATCAATGACAGTTGGTCGAATATGCTGGAGAAATATCGCAAAGGAAGCTAATAGAAACCCTCTTTGCAAAATAGAAAAAATAGTTTTTTTAAAGTCCCATCCCTTCGCGATGCGACGAGACAAAGCCAGCGGTATAGCGGCCCCCATTGCAAACAGAAAAAATGGGAAAACTAAATCAACCCAAGTTAATCCAGCTAGTTTGGGATTGAAGATATGGATGGGTGGTGCTTCTTGGGCGTGATACATCCATGCCGGCAATGTTTTGCGGGCGATTGTCCCCGATAAAACCATCGCCAAAACTGCTAGTCCGCGCATAGCATCCAGTGCATCGGCGCGTTTGGGAATAGGCACAACTACGAAAATATTTTCCTCTGTTGACTGGTTTTGTAACTTTGATATTGTAGATTCCAATGCACTCACCGATTGTCGATTAGACAACTATAGAAGCTTTGGAGTCATTTGCCAATTAATTTGTGCAGCCAATTACCTGACGCTAAGTTTATCAGTCTTTTTGCTGAGTGCTTGCTGTTGACTGTCAGCCGGGAAATGCGATATTTGTTGGGTGGAAATAAACGGAGCTTTAATTTTAAGCTGTCGTACAAGTATCCTGATGTATAATATTTGGCAACGTATTTTTCAACTTGTTTGTTGACTGCGCCAAAGGGGTAGGCGATGTGAGAGGCGATTGTTTGATTTGGGTCTAAGTCTTGGGTGCATTTTCTCAATCTAATTTGGTCTTGAGACAATTCTCTGTCTAAAGCTTCCAGTGAAATTTTTGTTAAGTTTTCATGATTCAGTCCGTGAGATTGAATATCATAAAAACCTTTTTTAAATCCATCTCTCAAGTCTTGACAATTGACTTTCTTTATGAGTGAGTTATGAGGACCGAGAAAGCCAGAATTGATAAATACAACTGCCTTATTTTTTGTGCCGTATTTATTTTCTAGTTTTTCTAACATAGGCAGTAAATGCGTATATATGCTTTTATTTCCGTCGTCAAAAGCAATCATGACTTTCTTGCGATCGCGATATTCAGCAGGCACTATTTTCTGAGGATTTGCCACAAAGTAATCATACAGCTCTTGGGTTGACAAAAACCAATAATTATTGGCAACTAAAGACTCTAAAAAAGGTTCTAATTTTTGCAGGCTGTAGTCACCGGGAAAGTCTTGGCGCTGTGGTGGTATTTCTTGGGGATTCTGAATGTCAACAATATCGTGAAAACCGAAAACCGGAATTTCTACTGTAATGAGTTCTAGAATTACTTGATAACTGATCAAAGTTAGGAGGAATGCTAGGAAAAAATTAAGAATGCGTTTTTTTCGGATGGTAATGGGTTGAAAATACTTAGGCAATTTATCAACTAAAAAATTTACCATTGACAATTACGAAGTAATGAGGTAGTGAGTTTAGGTGGTTTGGCAGAGCTGTGTCTGCATCTAGATTGTATAGTATTGTTGCTTTTTGTGTCTACAGATGAGTTAGGTAAGCGGGAGCGGTACGATCGACCTAAATTCGATCGCACTTATCCTGCAAAAACAGCCCAAAGCTAACCGGCGCGGGTTCGCCCTGATGAGTTGAGATATATTTGTAACGATCGGGCGATCGTCAGCAGCCCTTTTCGGTGACACCCCAAGCCGGAAAGCCTCAGATCCAACAAGATAGTGCAAGTTGGTCTTCACGGCGGGATCTTCCTTAAAGCCGATTTTTATGCTGACTTGCTAATCTGTCTCTCCATCAAGATTTTTCGATATAGTCTTTTGTACTTGTGATTTCCCTACTAAGGTGATAACATAATTTCTGCGAAAGTCCAAGTCAATCATAATGATAAAAATTGCAGTTATTCTGCCTGTTTACAACGAAGCAAATTGCATAGAAAAAACCTTTGACAGAATTTTAGAATTCTCTCAAAAAAATCATGCTTACAACTTTATCTTTGTGAATGACGGCTCAACCGATGATACTCTGGAAATTATAGAAAACAAACTCAAAACCTTCCCAACGCATCATATCAAACTAATCTCTTACAGCGATCGCCAAGGAAAGGGTTATGCTGTGAAAAAAGGAGGCGAATGTACAGACGCCGACTGCATTTGCTTCATGGATGGCGACTTAGCTTATTCCCTGGAACATCTAGAACCTTTAGTAGAAAAATTAGAAAAATTTGATGTAGTAATTGGTTGCAGAAATCTCGACAAACAAAACTTCCGCAATCTTACCTTAATGAGAAAAATATCTGGAAAAATCTTTAACTTTATTTCCCGCAAAATCTTAAATCTGCCCTATAGAGATATGCAGGCTGGACTTAAAGGATTTAAAAAAAAAGCAGCCCAAGAAATATTCAAGCAACAAACAATCACTGGATTTTCCTTTGATGCTGAACTACTTTTTTTAGCACAAAAGAAAGGATATACAATCGGCGAAATTCCTGCCAGAGTTTCGGAACAACACTTATACAAAAATTCCAAAGTAAATATAGTTAAAGATTCTCTAGAAATGTTTTCCTGCTTGTTAAAAATTCGTTATAATAATCGCGCTGGTAACTATGAATAAATACATTTTATTGAGCTTTGACATAGAAGAATTTGACATTCCCGAAGAATACGGTCAACCCCTGGAAAACGACATCAAATTTGAAGTCTCTAAAAGAGGCTTGTTAAATGTGATTTCACTTCTAGACAGATTAGATATCATTGCTACATTTTTTGTAACTGCTAACTTCGCACTCCACCACCGAGAGATAATTAAACAACTATCACAAAAACATGAAATTGCCTCCCACGGCTTTTACCACTCCCAATTTTGCCTAGAAGATTTACAAAAATCCAAGCAAACCTTAGAACAAATAACTAATACTCAAGTCACTGGATTCAGGATGGCAAGACTTCAACCAATTGACGATGCAGAAATAGAAAAAGCCGGCTACGAATATAACTCGTCAATGAATCCAACGTACATCCCCGGCAGATACAACAACCTATCTAAACCCCGAACTGCATATTATACCAATAAACTGCTAAACCTTCCCATTTCAGTTACTCCTCTGATCAGATTTCCCTTATTTTGGTTGAGTTTTAAGAACTTCCCCCTGTCAATGATACAATTAGCAACCAAGCTAACCCTAGAAACAGACTCATATCTGAACATCTACTTTCACCCCTGGGAATTCACAGATATTTCTCAGTTTAAATTACCGGGTTACGTCAAAAAAAATTCAGGTAGTAAAATGATTAAAAAACTAGAAAAATATCTAACTGTACTAAAAACTCAAGGAAAATTTATTTCTATTTCGGAATTTAATCATAATTTCACCCAACCTTAGAAAAAACATCTGCTTCCATAAACAATCATGAAATTCAAACCTCTCGACTACTGGAACAATCAAACAGGATTGCGTCAAGTTACAATCCTGGCAACTACTTTTTTTACAGTGGTATTAACTTTTAGTATAATCAACTATGAGAGCTTTTTATTCACCTACGATCATGGCCTATTTAACCAAGTATTTTGGAACACCATACACGGTCGATTCTTTCAAAGTTCCCTTTCCTCAGCCGCCTCCAGCGCCTCCTTGATCGATAGACAACTGTCATACCCATCTTACATCCATTTAGGGCAACACTTCGTGATCGATTTTATACTTTGGCTGCCGATTTATGCTTTATTTCCATCACCCGTTACCCTAATTGTTTTGCAAGTATTTTTAATCGCAGCAGCCGGAATAGTTTTGTATTTTTTAGCAAGACATTATCTATCTGTTCCCCTATCGGTAATGATAACAGCCAGCTATTACGGAGCAAACGGTGTAATAGGGCCGACGCTGGGCAATTTCTACGAACACTGCCAAATTCCTCTATTTGTATTTAGCTTGCTTTTAGCATTAGAAAAGCAGCGTTGGGTATTATTTTGGATTTTTGCAGCCTTAACTTTAGGAACTCGCGAAGATGCGGGAATTACTTTATTCGGAATCGGAGTATATTTAATTTTCAGTCGCCGTTACCCGCGCGTAGGGATAGCTTTGTGCGCTCTCAGCTTCAGCTATGTGGTGTTCATAACTAATACAATCATGCCGATGTTTTCGGTAGATAGTTCCCGATTGTATTTAGCGAATTACTTTAGAAAATTTGTCAAAACAGAAACTCCCTCAACTCTAGAACTGCTCTGGGCAATTATCAGCCAACCTCAGATCATAATTGAAGTATTGTTTACCAATTTCACCAGACGCATTTTATATCTTTTAGGTCATTGGTTGCCCCTAGCATTTGTACCTGTTATTACTCCTAGCGCCTGGATCATGACAGTTTTTCCTTTGTCAGTTCTACTGCTGCAAGTTTTTAATCAGTCTGCTACTTCCATCAATACTCGCTACACCTTCGCTGTAATTCCGGGCTTATTTTATGGTACAATACTCTGGTGGTCGCAACATCAAGAAAAATTTAAGCCTAGGCTGCACCGTTTTTGGATTGGGTGCATTGGTTTGTCAATGCTGCTGACCTATACTTCTAATCCCCACCGAGCTTTATATTTTATTTCTCCTTACTCTATCCAACCTTGGGTTTATCAATCTTTAAGCGCTCAATTGGATCACGCTGCTGATTTAAAGACTGTTTTTAATTCGATTCCAAAAGATGCGAGTGTTTCCACCAGCGGTTATATAGTTTCGCATCTCTCCGGGCGGCGGAACATCATCCGTTTAGAGGTGATGCAGATGAAAGATGAAGAGGGGAAAACTGTTGATGTCGATTATGCGCTGTTAGACTTGTGGCAGTTACAGCAGAACAATTTAAAAGCTCCGATTGACAGAGGTAGAGTTCGGGGGGGAGTGCGTTTTACAGACGAAGCTTTGCGAATTGGCTCTTACGGAATTGCTGAAGTATTGGATGGAGTGGTTTTGGTTCAAAGAGGTATAACTTCTAAGCCGGAAGTTTTGTCGGCTTGGTCGAAATTGCGACAAGAAATCGAACCGTTGATGAAATAGTCCAAAGAAAACGATCGCCCTGGCAGTTACGACGATCGCCCATACGAGAGTAAAATTAACTAAAATTGCCACAGGAGTCGATCGACCCCTGTGGCCAGACTATATTTGGATTCAAGGTTTGCTATACTCCAGAAATAGACACATATTAACCTTTGGAAAATTTTAAGGCCGGAGCTATGACATCCTATGCAACCTCTACAGCAAGAGCCGAGATGAGTGAGATCCGGCGCTTGAAAAACATACTGCCCCCAGAACTCCAAAGTTGGGTAACAGTAGAAAAAACAATAGAAGTTAATCCCACCCTGATCCGCAGCGAAGAAATAGGCAAAGATCAGGTAGAAATCCAAATAGACCTGATCCGCTGGGAACAGCTAGCAATGGATCAGCGCAACCTGCTATTTTGGCACGAAGTCGCCAGAATCCAAAACGACACCATCCCCAGAGACGGTTGGGAAATGGCAGCCCTAGCCATTGGTTTGGGTGGCGCTGTCGGCGAACTTTGGGTGCAAGACGGGTTACTGCTAGTATTGGCCCTATCCCTGTGCGGCGTCTCCGGCTGGAGACTTTACCAAAAAAACAATGGAGAGAAAAGTTTAAAAGAAGCAGTAGACGCTGACGAAAAAGCTCTTTCCCTCGCCACCCGCTTCGGCTACACTCTCCCCAACGCCTATAAAAGTCTGGGTAGCGCCTTAAAAACCTTGATCGAGCAAACCTCCAAAAAACAGCAGCGCGCTAAATACGAAGCTCGTCTCCAGGCCCTGAAACGCAACGCAGCCAAAGCCAAGGCCAAAGTCAAACCCATCACCCGCGAAACCTCCCAGTCAGAAAACGTCTACAATTCTTGATCTGAATCCCCCGACGCTTGGTACGGGGGTTTTCCTGTTAGGGGTTAACTGTTGACTTTCCGGTTAACGGTTAACCCTTCACCGCGCCCCCTACCCCGCTGCAAGACAGACACCGGAATTGTTAACGACAAGATTAATCGTCTTGAATCCACAAAAATCTTGATTCCGATGTCAAAGTTTGGCAGCGGCTGCGTTCAAAAATCTTTCCGCCAAAACTGGGAATGGTAGATTAAAGTCTACCCTTGCTTTTGAGGTCGCGATCGGCGACAGAGTTTTCAGGCGTTTTTGTAAAGTTTGTATAAAGCTAGCCTTTGTTAACAATAATATTTGGTAAAGCTGGAGTTGCTAGGACACAATAGGCTAAAGACATCAGCTTGAAATTTGAAATCAGGACTTCATGGTCAGTCAAACCCCAGAGGCAGATTTTCGGGTTACGTACTTGGACGAGATTCCCTCAGTTCACATACCCGTGCGCTTGAGCGTACTTGAAGCCGTAAACTTCAAGACAACCTGCCAGCAACTTTTCTCTGACAGCACCGTTCCCAGCAAAATTGTCCTAGACTTCGCTCAGACTACGTTTATAGACAGTAGCGGGATCGGTGCTTTAGTCAGCAATCTCAAATTTGCCAAACAGCGCGGCAGCGACTTGGTGCTGCGAAGCCTCAAGCCGCAGGTGATGGCAGTATTTGCTCTCACCAGCCTAGATCAAGTGCTGACGATCGAGCAGCCTTCTGCAACCTCAACTCCCACAGAGACGAACCGCTCGGACAATCAGCTACCGATGACCCATCCCTCAGTCCAATCGTGGGTGAAACGGCTTGTGGACATCGTTGGAGCAATAGTCGGTTTGGTGATTACAGGAATTTTGCTCGTACCAATAGCCGCAGCCATCACCATCAACGATCCGGGCCCGATATTTTTTGCCCAAACCCGCTGCGGCTGGATGGGGAGAAAGTTTCAGATTTGGAAATTTCGATCGATGTGTACCAACGCCGAAGCCATGAAAGCCCAAATCAAAAACCAAGCTTCTGGCGCATTTTTCAAAAATGACAACGACCCGCGGATTACCAAAGTCGGGCGCATCTTACGCAAAACCAGTCTCGACGAATTGCCACAGTTTTGGAACGTGCTCAAAGGCGAAATGAGTCTAGTCGGCACCAGACCGCCTACCCCAGACGAAGTTGAGCGCTACGAAGTGCCTCAGTGGCAGCGTTTGGATGTCAAACCAGGGATGACCGGCGAATGGCAAGTCAACGGTCGCTCTCAAGTCCGCGATTTTGAAGATGTCATCCGTTTAGATTTAAAATACCAACAAGACTGGAGCCTGATCTATGACCTGAAACTAATTGTTAAAACTGTAACAGTGCTGTTTAACAAAAATAGCGGCGCTGTGTAGGAGTCCTCAACGACTCACCGCTGAACTTTCAGGTGCTGTTCCCGACGGGCGGCGGGAACTCGAACTCGATACGATCGTCCGTTCAGGCGATCGTTCGCGATACCTAGGTTAGGATTAAGTGTTAAAATTTACACAGAAAATATGCAGCTCGTTGCTAGCTCTGGCATCAGAGTATTAATGAGCAATTTGCGAGTTCGAGTTCGTACTCGAATAACGCCAGCATGGTTTTCTCTTGACGACAAGAACTCACCTGTATTTAGAAAAGTATCGACTGCTAACACAGTCGAAGCTAAAGCTCAAATCACTCCTCCGTAGTTGACTCGGGAATTTTATCTATTTAAATGCCCTACCGAGGCGGGTTACAGTATTATCAGAAGTCTCTCATTTCCTGTCTAAGAGTAAATGGTGCGAAAGGAATGCTCACCTTGAGGCAAAATGGGCTTCTTCAACTCAAGCTTGACTTAACTAATATGTTGCCAAGACCTTGCCCTCCTTTTCCTCTCCCTCCGGCGTCGAGTACAGCGGTGGTGGGGACTGACCAGGGGGAAGAAAGATGAAAGACAAGCAACCTCATGCCGAGTCGCACCTTCAGGTTGAAACAGACCTGAAGGCTTTAACATCCGTTTTGGAATGGTTGGAGAATATCGTTTTGCCACTGCTACCAGCCGATTTTTGGTGGCAGTGCCGACTGATCATCAACGAAGGCTTTACAAACGCTGTCCGCCATGCTCACCAGAACTTGCCCCCCGCGACGCCGATCGACATTGAGGTAAAAGTGTTTGCCGATTACTTAGAAATTCGGATTTGGGACAGGGGTCAACCCTTCAACCTCGAAGCAAAGCTGCACTCGATCATGAAAGAGCAGCGCGACCCCTTGGACAGAGAAGGAGAAAGGGGACTGGTGTTCATGTACAAGCTCACAGACGAGCTTCGCTATATCCGTACCGACGATCGCCGCAACTGCCTGGTAATGCGAAAAAACCTAATCTGAGGGCGCGATGCCCCCTAAGGCTGGGCGGCTTCTGTCGCAAGGAGTGGAAGGTC
This sequence comes from Cyanobacteria bacterium OTE_58_metabat_593, assembly GCA_031372825.1. GTDB lineage: Bacteria > Cyanobacteriota > Cyanobacteriia > Cyanobacteriales > Microcoleaceae > Microcoleus. The sequence continues at coordinate 26,576 of JANMLZ010000016.1, forward strand.
ACAGCGCCGCTCCCTGTGGTGCTAACAGGAACCCAACCACATCCTCTGCAATTCGCAAGCGTGCAGGCTCGAAGCTTGCCACAGCAGGACAATTTGCTTTTCTTCTAAATATGATGCGTATTCTAATTTATTCCTATAACTACTATCCAGAGCCGATCGGCATCGCCCCCCTGATGACAGAACTAGCGCAAGGCCTAGTCAAGCGCGGCCACCAAGTCCGAGTCATCACAGGAATGCCAAACTATCCCCAGCGCCGGATTTATCCAGAATATCGGGGCAAATTCTACCTCACCGAAGAACACAACGGGGTCACAATTCAGCGCAGCTACCTGCGAGTCAACGGCCCCCACCCTACACTGCTAGACAGACTGCTGCTAGACGGCAGTTTTGTCGCCTCCAGCGCCGTCCAAGCCTTCAGCGGCTGGCGTCCTGATGTAATTTTCTCAACAATGCCCCCTTTACCGATTTGCGTCCCAGTGGCTTTCTACGGATGGATTCGCGGTTGCCCGATCGTCCTCAACGTTCAGGATATAGTCTCAGAAGCAGCCGTGCGCGTCGGCTTAGTCAAAAAAAACGGAGTGCTAATTCGCATTGCTGACGCCTTAGAAAAATTTGCCTACAGCACAGCCAGCCAAGTCAGCGTCATCGACAGCGGTTTTGTCAAAAAATTGCACTCTCAGGGAGTACCCCCCGAAAAAATAGTTTGCGTTCCCAATTGGGTCGATGTCAACTTCATTCGCCCTTTACCGAAACAAAATAACTCCTTTCGCGAAACTCACAAACTCAACGGCAAATTTGTCGTTCTCTACGCAGGTAATATTGCCCTCACTCAAGGTTTGCAAACAGTTGTTCAAGCAGCAGCTCGTTTGAAACACATACCAGAAATCGCTTTTGTAATTGTGGGGGAATCAACAGCACTCGCGCGCTTGCAAAAAGATTGCGAAACTTACAAAGCTACTAATGTAATGCTGCTGGAATTTGAACCGCGAGAAAAATTGCCCGAAATGTTAGCTGCTGCGGATGTTAGTTTGGTCGTGCAAAAACTGCGCGTTACTAACTTTAATATGCCTTCAAAGATTCAGGTACTTTTGGCTAGTGGTCGGGCTATTTTGGCTTCGGTTCCTGAAACTGGTACTGCTCATAAAGCAGTGCAACAAAGCGGTGGCGGTGTAGTAGTACCGCCGGAAGATCCGCAAGCTTTAGCAGATGGGGTTGAGGATTTGTACTTGCATCCTGCTAAGGTTGATGCCTTGGGCGAGCAAGGCAGAAAGTATGCTGTTGAGAATTACGGATTTGAAGAAGCTTTGAATCATTATGAAGCTTTATTCACGGCAGTTGCTGCTAGTCATTCTGAGAAAATTTTGGAACCGCTGCCAAAATAAGTCTAAACAAATAGGCGGTTGAAACCGCTAAGATTTTCCACCTCTAAATTGTATTTTTTGTGGGTGCTAGACGCCCACCCCACAAGAACTTTATCAAATTTTGATTGTGCAGTTTAAATGCAAAACAGCTTACTATAGCCTTTCTCACAAAGGTGAGGTATGCCAGATTCTATATACATCAAGGTTTTAGACCTTTGATATATACCTCATCTATCTGAGAACCGCTATACACAAACCAAGTGCCTCTTTAATGGACCTTTTGCAAAATATTTTTTCATATAATAGAGCTCTTACAAAAATCTTTTTAATCAAATTTTGGGATGCTGCTCAAAATTAAAACTGGACTATCTGTGACTCAGATCAATGCTGAAAGCGGTTCAAGCAATAAATTTAAATGACTAACAGCTTAGCTTTGTACCAGTCCTCGCTACTTGTTGTCATTGTTGTTTGCAGTTTTTTTCTTTAGATGAAAATTGTGGGTATTGCCAGCGATCGGCGATCGGGATATACTGAGAACGCTTAAACGCTAAAACTGTGCAGTGCAGGGGCTTGTATGTTTCACCAGAAAGTGCAAAGAGTGAATTCGGATGTTTCTTTACAGCAGCAAAACCAGAATTTTTCTCCTAGGCCCCGGAATGATTTTAAACCCTTACCCCTGCCTCTCACGCCAGACGGGAAAGTTGATATTTCTCGCCTTCCGACATCAGATTGGATAAAAAATGACCCCCTGATCAGGCGGTGGGCGCGAGAAGATGCCGCTGCTGCGGCTGCTAAATCATCCGACACATCAAATACAACTGATGTCGCGCAACCCGTCTCTGAGGACGATCGAACTTTCAGCCCCAGCCTAGAGACAGGCAACATCGATTCTACCTCTTCTAGCAATCCCTCAGCAGACAACCAAATCCAGAAGAAACGGTTTTTAGAACCAAATCTATCACGCTTTCCGACATCAGATTGGATAAAAAATGACCCCATGATCAGGCGGTGGGCGCGAGAAGATGCCGCTGCTGCTGCTAAATCATCCGACACATCAAAAACTGCACAATCAATACAAGCCAAACTCACCGTCAGCACACCAGGAGACAAATACGAACTAGAAGCAGATGCGATGGCAGCCAAAGTCATGGCAATGCCCCATACTGCCATTGAACCCCAACAAGAAGCACCCAATCCCACAACTCCATCCGTACAACGCGCCATCAAC
>JANMLZ010000050.1:0-13856 GCA_031372825.1 Cyanobacteria bacterium OTE_58_metabat_593
TTACTCGTTACCAGGCTCTGCCTGGTAACGCAGATCCGGAGGCTCTGCCTCCATTTTCGCAGGCGAGGCAGAGCCTCGCTGACATCGGTTCCCAGGTAGAGCCTGGGAACCAGTTATTGAAAATGATTTAGGATTGCTATATAGCGCGATCCTAAATCATTCGCAAAATCGACTTAGGCCAGAATCCTTGCAGTGTAAGCATTTTGCTCGCGTATATTTTTGCAAATCATTTAGGATTGCTATAACTAAACTAAATTATACTGCAATACGGTTCAGTTAGTGCTTTCAGACTAATTTCATTTCACTAATTCATGGGAGTTATATCAATTCCGGTTGCATCGGAATTAATATTACCCGAAATCAGGACACGGTAGTACCGTGTCCCTACAATTAATTACGGTAGGGAAACGGCACTGCCGTGTCCTCTATATCATTCCAGCGCAGCCGGAATTGATATTACAGAATTATGAAAGGAAGTCAGATTGTTCTTATCTGAACTGTATTGAATTATAGTGTACCATAAATATACGAGTCCGCTTCTCCTCTAGTCAAATAAACTCTATGGCTCCTCGTTCGCCATCTCCTTGTCCGTTTTCTGCACCCTCAATGCTGAAAAACCCCGATTGCTTTGTCGGGCGAAAAGAGGAACTAAAATTTATTGAAAATCAAATGACAGGCCCGCAGCCAACCAGTGTTAATATTGTGGGGCCGCATAAAATTGGCAAGTCATCCCTGCTTTGGCATTTTTATAAACGTTGCAATCGCCATAGCAACAATTCCAGCCCTTATGCAGTCATTTATTTATCATTTCAAGATGGTGAATGCCAAGAAGAAAACAGTTTATATCAAAAAATTGCTCAAGAGTTGAGCAAAGTGCCAATTATTCAAACTAAGCCAAGTTTAGTTACAGCTTTTCAAGCACCGGATTGGACTCGCAGTACCTTTGCTAAAGCCATTAGACTTTGTGAGGCACAGAAAATATTACCCGTATTATGTATAGATAAATTTGAAGCCCTGTTTCAAGAGAGTTATCGCGAAAAGTTTGATGAAGGATTTTATGACAATCTTCACTCCTTAATCAATAATAGTTCAATGATGTTGGTCTTGATATCTATAGAACCTCTTGATTTTTACCGGACTCAAAATAAACTTACTTCTTCTTTTTTCAATGTGGGTTCAGAGTGCTTATTGAAAAAGTTCTCGGAAGTAGAAGCAAGCGAATTGGTTAAACTGCCTCAAGGTATAGCAGGGGCTAGACCCGTTTTAAATGAAAAAAATCAGCAACTAGCTTTGCAGTGGGGAGAAAAGCATCCTGTGCGTTTGCAATTAGCTGGAAAATATCTCTGGGAAGTAGAACAAAATCGTCAAAGTGTGAAGTGGGCAAAGCAGCAGTTTCAATCCCAAGCTAGGACTGTTCTACAATTGCAAGCTCGACCAAAGCGCCCTCAGAAATTCTTGGAGTCACTACGTTGGCTAGTCTGGGATATGCCAATTTGGATTGGTAATTTAACTAAAAATTTCGGGTTGAAATTGGGTGATATATTTAGTTGGATAATGGGTCTGAGTTTGATAGTTGTGGCGATTATGTGTGTCGCCCGTATCGTTCCTGAAAATTATCTTTTTGAGTTGTTCAAAAAGTTTTTGTGTGGCAGTTTGAGTCCGGTGTTAGGGAAGTGGTGTGATGGTTAGGAGCAATATGAATTGGAATTATTTCGCTGAATGTGTTCGCCTTCTCTACTGGATTTACTTTAAACCTTTGACTTTGGTGGAGTGGCTGCAGGAAATTCACCCCGATTTGAACTCTAGAACTAATCCTTTTACGATGCGGGCGGAGTTTAGCGGGAATCCTAAGTTGCGGCGGTATGCCGGACAAGTTTGGTGGTTGATAGTAGCAGTACCTGTATTAGCTACACTGCTAGTTGGCATCATTTATTCGCTGGTAGTCGAACCATTTAATTGGTCGAGAAGTAGCCTTTTTTGGATGGGCTGGTTTCTCGGAAACTGCTTAGTAAGGTTGGGTTCCGAGTTCCGTATGCCGTTGGGTTTCGAGTTTCGTATGCCGTTAGGTATGTTGTTGAGCGTGGTGTTGGGTGCGGCGGTGGGTGTGTTGTTGAGTTTGTTGTTGGGTGTGTCCGGTGTGGCGTTCGTTGTGACAGGGGGTGTGGCGGTGGGTGTGGCGGTGGGTGTGTTGTTGGGTGTGTCCGCTGTGGTGTCCGGTGTGGCGGGAGGTGTGACGATGGGCGTGGCGGTGGGTGTGGCGTTCGGTATGGTGTTCATTCTCAGCACTGTGCGGTTTTACTTCTGGATTCCAGAATTACTGTGGATGTTATTCCTGTTGCGTTTCGTGCCGGAGGGAGACGAGGCAAAATGGCTGCGGCGTCTCCCGCCGTACTTCGACCAAATCATTCACTTACCGATGCCTTTGATGGACTCTTTTATCGTCAAAGCTTATCACCAGAATCCAGTTGCAGCCCAACAAACCCTCAATTATCTGATTAACTCAACTAACCAACAAAAAGTCGCATTAAAGGCAATGGTGGGAATTGCCATTGATACCCTCAACCGCTGTCAGAACTCTCAAGATATCGTTGCCATTACCGAACAACTTGCCTGGATACCCTCACCACCGCCAGCCGAAATCGGTTCCATACTACCTGAATTTTTGGCAATCAGCCAAGATGTCCGCGCTGCTGAAAATGCTAGTTCTGCCTACCTTCAGCACGAAATGCTGGCAACACCTTTGAAAAAACTCAATGGTTTGCGAAACAGTCTGGTTTTAGGCAAAAATCCAGCTTTAGCAACTAGCTTTGGCAGCATTGTGCAGCGCTGGTTGGATATCTTAGAAACATCACGAAAAACTTTAGAGGAAGCAGCTTTAGATTCAGCAGAAATCCGGCAAGTTTATGTCGCTGGGCCAGCCCTCAACCCAGAAAATTCTGACAGTCGCTTCAAAGGGCGTTTGGACGTATTTCGAGAAATTGAGTCTTTGGCTGTTTCCCCTCAACCACCTGTATTGTTGCTGTATGGAGGCCGTCGCACGGGCAAAACCTCCACTCTCAAGTTTTTACCTCAGAAAGTTGGCTCAGAATTAGTGCCGCTGCTAGTCGATTTTCAGGGCGGAGGAATGACAACAACCTTGAGCGGTTTAGCCGAGTTTATCGCTGATGAAATTATCGAAGGGGCGCGACGCAACCGCAATTTGCAGTTACCCGCCATTGACCGAGAATCGCTAAAGATAGAACCGTTTCTGACTCTCCAAAAATGGTTTGTGCAAATTGAAAAAAATGCACCGGGAAAGCGATTTTTGTTGTGTCTGGATGAGTTTGAGCGGTTGGAGGAAGTAGTGACAGATACCGGAAGCCGATCGCCCTTGAACTTTTTGCGCTACATTGTACAGCACCGCGATAACTGGATTTTGCTGTTCAGCGGTTCCCATACTTTGGACGAACTAAATCCGTATTGGAGCGATTATTTAATTAACACCCAATCTTTACGGATGACGTATTTGCAGGAATCAGAGGCGCGGGATTTAATTCTGAATCCTGTTGCTAATTTTCCCGAAATTTATACAGAATGTGCGATTGACGAAATTATTTACTTAACGCGGTGTCAGCCTTATTATGTACAATTGATGTGTTGCGTACTTGTCGATCGCCTGAATGCAATCAATAGAAAAAATACCACGTTAAATCGGGAAAAACAAAGCCAATTAACAGCAGAGGACGTGCAGGCTGTGATTATCAAAAGTTTGGAACGAGGCGGGGTTGTATTTCGAGAACGGTATCAAGAGTTCACGGAATCCGAACGAGAGTTTTTGCATAAATTGGTAGATGAACCTGTTTTGTCGGTAGCAGAAAGTCGTTCATGGCAGAGACTTGTGGATAAAGAAGTGCTGGAGGTGACTGAAGCAGGTTATCGTTTTCAAGTACCGCTATTTCAGAAGTTTGTAGAGATTCAAAGTTGGTAATAACAGCCTCTGTAGCACGAACATCCTTGCTGGTTCCCGGGCTCTGTATCCGGTTTTTGGAAGCGAGGTCGAGCTTCTTCTCTAAAAATACTAAAGGACGATCGACCTTTCACCTAAATCAATCTCGATTTATGCACAGAAAAACCGGGTTTCGACACTTCGACTACGCTCAGTGCGACGCTTCGCTTAAGCAACAGGGTTTTTACTTGATCTGTCGTCTGTAACGCAGTATTCTCCCAAAAACCCGGTTTCTCAGATCCTAGGGGTATCTGTGCCCGCAACCCGAGAGTTCGATCGTCTTCGAGAATTATGCTAACGGTCGATATCGCAAAGCCTTCAACTAATCTTCATCTTTACTTTCGGAAACCTACTTGCAAAACTTTGAACACCGTGCTAACCTTAAAAGGTTTGAGACTTAAAAATCAATAGAGGTAAAACCCCGCAGAATGAAACAATTGGGAACCCATCTGGTCGCTGATGCTTGGCAGTCTCCTGGAGACCTGCTCAACGATCCTGAACGTATCCGCCGCGCTATTCTCGATGCGATCGAAGCCGGAGGAGCTACTCTCATCGATTTGTGCGTACACCAGTTTAGTCCTCACGGAGTGACGGCTACTGCTACTTTGGCAGAGTCTCATATAGCAATCCATACTTGGCCTGAACACGGTTATTTTGCCGCAGACTTATTTTTCTGCGGAGCCGGCGACCCTCACAAGGCCATGAAGGTGCTACAGACAGCTCTGGAAGCTAAACAGGTAAAACTCACCGAGTTCACGCGCGGTTTCGAGCCCGGGGTGGGCATCCTAGAATCTGCTTGTGAAGAGCAGTATGCGTCTCGTGCGGTAGAAACGAGTGCCGCCAGAGTTTAATAGCCATTTAGCGTAACTTTAGAATATTTTATGCTAGGTTTTGGTTAAAATCCCACGGCTCCAGTCGTGGGATTCTTGTTGAAATTTACTTCCCCTTCAATAAGGGGCGAACAACTAAATAACCTCCACCGAAAGCCGCAATCACAATCAGAAAAATTGCGATGGCTAACCATAATCCGCTTAAGTCAGAGGCTTTTTTGGGTTGAGAGCGCACGCGGTAAGGAGTTTCGGGTACTTCTGTAAATAGTTTTTCTGGAAGTTTTTCTGGTATCGGGCCTGCTGTTGGCGAAGGTTCCGGTAGCGGGAAGGGGAAGGCCACTGTCTGAGGTGGTTGAGGTACGGTGGAGTTGATCCGCGAGTTTACAGGTACAGGTGCTGGGGGCTCAGGTTCAACGCTGAAATTGAATTTGACTGACGGCATTTGAGGTATCCCTGTCTGGGTGGCGCTCTGGGCCGAGTTGACTACTTGCTGTAGCTGTTGGGATACTTGAACTACTGTTTCTACTTCTCGCCGCAGTTGTTGATTTTGTTGGACTAATTGCTGGTTGTGGGTTGTGAGAGAGTCGAGCATCGCTTGGGCGGCTTGCAATTCTGCTGTGACTTCTCGATAGAGCGAAATCGGTACGGATGGAGAGTAACTATTTGAGTTTTCAGGGGATGTACTGTCAGGTAAGGTAGTATTTTGCATAATTGTAGATGGCGAGGGTGAACTTTTTTAAGTTTAGCCTGAGAGTATTTGCAATTAGATCGATCGCCACACAATTCGTCAAGATATAGCCGAGGAAAGAAAGAAGAACGGCAGAAGGAAGAACCCAAATGCAATTCCCCAGAATGGTTTCTGCAATCAAAAACTTCCTAATAAGCCAGAATGTTGCTATATTTGTAACAGATATTAATAGTTAGTTTCATTAAATGTTATCAGTTTACCTGCGATCGCTATGAACAACCATCCAACAGAACAAAGTATGTCACAAAAGTCAACTACCGAGGAAATGAAATACGGCGAACGCGAAATTTTGGACGGGGAGTTAATTACTTTCCCGAATCCGCGAGTCGGGCGGCGCTACTTCGTTAACATTACTTTACCGGAGTTTACTTGCAAGTGTCCGTTCTCTGGCTATCCCGATTTTGCCACGATTCACGTTACTTACATCCCCGACGAGCGGGTGGTGGAATTGAAGGCGCTGAAGTTGTATATTAACAGTTATCGCGATCGCTACATTTCTCACGAAGAATCGATCAATCAAATTTTAGACGATTTTGTCGCAGCTTGTTCGCCGTTGGAAGCGACGATTAAGGGTGATTTTTTGCCACGAGGGAACGTGCATACTGTGGTTGAGGTGCGACACGAGAAGTAGAAGGCTGAGCAGGTAGGGTGCGTCAGGTTTGAGATTCTCAATCAGCATGGAAAGAATGATTCTGACGCACCGTTTTTTTGCAAGGGTGCGTCAGTGAGATTGTTGGTTTGGATTGAAAATAACGTGCTAGCTGACGCACCCTACTTAATTGCTTCGGAAAAAGATTCCAATGACATAAATTGTTTGACATCTAATATTTCAATCAACACCAGTTCTCCGCTGCTAGAATAGTGGAGAACCATATTCCCTTCATCTTCGGCAAATGCGATCGGGCGATCGGAAATTTCGATCAGCATCGCATCTACATCTTGGCTGTATCTAATCTTTTTCATATCTTGACCTATTCTACTCGTTTCTAGGCTCTGCCTAGTAACGCAGATCCGGAGGCTCTGCCTCCAATTTCCCCTTCACAAAAAGCGAGGCAGAGCAAGAGTGACATCGGTTCCCAGGCAGAGCCTAGGAACCAGTTAAAAGCGAGGCAGAGCCTAGGAACCAGTTGAATTCAATCCTTTTTGTCACTTTTATTTCCTCTTTAATCATCCATTTTTTCCTGGTGTAAGGTGGGGAAATTCCCACCCTACTATTAGTTTTGACTGGCTAGAGCAGTCTCGGCGATCGCACTTTTATCTTCCCCTATTTTCGATTCAGCCAACTTGTCCAAAATCTCCACAACTTCTCTTTCAAAAGTCACCTGAGCGCGATTAGTGCGCCCGCCCACATAAAGCTTGCCATCCTTTTCCAAAGCCCAAATCTGCGAGTGAGACAGATAACTCATCATCACGCTGAGCATCAGCAACCCAAAGCCAGTATAGACGAGCGGGATTCCCGGATCGGCTTTTATTTGCAGGCCAGTGCTGCCAACAACTTCATCAATTGATAGCATCACTCCATTCACTTCAACTGCGGTGCCGGCGCGAACTGTAGTTAACAATTTGCCATCGGTACCGTAGACTAACATCGTTCCTTGCAAGTCTTTTGCTAGCAGAGAAACTCCCGCACTTAAGTCGGGTTTAGTCGGAATCCAAGCACCCCAAATTCTGCCTTTACCTTGGGTGTCTAACTGAGCCATTGGTAGTTGCAAAACGGGGCTTTTGTTGAGGCGAACTCGCACGGCGGCTAAGGCCCAATCTGCTTGATAAAATGTGACTCCCCGGTATCTGAACGGTTCGTTAACGTGTATTGTTTTACGATCGACCTCTTGGCCTGTTTTGTCCAAAACTGACAAGTCAGAGTAAAATTGGTCGATCGCACCGCTCGGACTATAATCGATCCAGAACCGATTAACTCGCATCGACCAATCCTTCGGGATTTGCGGCCCCGCCCAAGGCCCCGCATCCATAATATTCTGCACCTTAAAAGTTTCACCGCTGGCCACCATTTCTTGACCGAGAAACCCAGTCAGCGAGCCCCACATCGATCCAGCTAAAATAATTAGCATACTGGCGTGAACAATAATCGGGCCAATCTTACCAATTATCCCTTTGCGAGCATAAACTTTTTCGCCTTCTCGAAATATGCGGTAATTTTTCTGCTGCAAAAGTTGTTCTAACGAAGTTAAAGAAACTGTTTCTAATTCAGCACTGAGGGCTAATTTTTCAAACTGCTTCGGTTCTTCATAAAATTTCCAGCGGCGGGCGGATTTTAATGCCGGAAATTGTCGGGTAAAAGTGCAAGCTGTCAAGCTACTGCCGAACAAAATTAGGATTGACAAAAACCACCAAGTGCGGTATACGTGGTCTAATCCTGCAATTAGTAAAACTTTCCAAGTTAGGAAACCGAAAAGGGCTGGATGTTCTGGATAGTTAGATTGATAAAACTCTACGGATTGACCTTGTTCGACGACTGTGCCGGAAATGCTGAAAAATGCGATCGCCAGCAACAAGATAATTGCCAGCCTCAAATCTGCGAGCACAGGCAAGATTTCTCGCTTAAAAAACCTTTGAGGGGCATTAGCCCAGTTTGATTCTGATGTCATGGGTTATTGGTTATTGGTTATTGGTTATTGGTTATTCGTTACTGGTTACTGGTTATTTCTGAGTAACACATAATATCAAATCCTGCTTAAATCTCCCGGTTTTTTCTTAGTCCGCGGAGGCGGACTTTGTTTGTATAGTAGCGGTTTCAACCGCCGATTGATACCGCCAATTCATCCCACCGAATCATGGCGATTTTAATTAAGCTGGAAGTATTCGGGAAATCAGCGAAAAAACGCCAAATCCTACTAGCAAAACACCGCTAACTGGCGTAATCCAACTCGACCAGCGGCGTAATTCTAACAACTTTTTAATGCTCGCGGTAAAAGTACCTGCTATTATTAGCGGAGCGACATAACCAGCAGCATAAAACAGTAGTAAAACACCACCTAAAACTGTATCTCCGGTTTTGGAAACCCAAGCTAAGAGTGTAGCTAAAACCGGCGTGCTGCACGGAGAAGCTACTAAACCAAAAGTTAATCCCAATAAGTACGATCGCACGCCAGCAGGCAAATCTTTCGGAACCCAGCCCACAGCGTCGAAAGACGGCATTTGCAAGGGTAAAGCTTCGAGCAAATTCAGCCCCATTAAAATAGCGATAATGCTGACAACGATCGGCAAACCTATGCCAATTTTGCCATAAACTTGTCCAGCAAAGGATGCTACAATCCCTAAACCCGCGAGGGTTGTCGCCAATCCCAGGGAAAACCATGCCGACTGGGCGGCGGCTTGCAGGCGGCTTTTTGCTTCGTATCCGCCGATGTAGCCGATCGTAATCGGCAACATTGAAAGCATACAGGGCGTTAAGCTCGTTAGCAACCCTGCCAAAAAGATGACTCCGACGCTGACAAAACTCAGGTGTGTCAGTTGAGTGTTTACTAAATTGTTAGCAAATTGTGCGAGTTCGTAAAGTTGGGTTTGCAGGGTTTCCATCGTCTGACTCGGTGCTATATCTGGCTCTATTTCAAATTGTAACAGATGCGTGCAAGTTCCGTTTGAGATTTGAGATATAGCAGATTGCAGGTTTATGAGGTATGTTCAATATCCCCGTAGGGACACGGCACTGCCGTGTCCCTAAAAAAGCTAGATCGATCGCACCTTGATTTAAAATGAATATCTTTACACCATCGTCCACCAGTATTTCCAATGAATTTTCGGCCCTATTCCAGCAGGAAACTCATATGTTGTAAAACAGGTATCTTATCCAGGGCTGTTTCATTCTCTTGTAGGGGCCGCCCCCCGTGGCTGCCCTCTTAGCGGAGGGGGTAGGCATTCTTGGCACTACCCCTACAAAATCCTGGTTTTTCGGAGAATGAAACAGCCCTGGTATCTTGGCTGTTATTGATATTATTCAGCCCGAATTTACTTTAAATTAAAGCCAATTTCTTCATTGATAGAGCCGTCTGGCATTATTGTCCCTACCAGCACCGCACCTCTGAGATTTGTTCCTGTTAAGTTGGCGCCTTCTAAATTAGCATTGCTCAAATTTGTGACTTGTTTGGAACCTCGGAAAAAGAAGCTGTGCAAGTCAGCACCCGTCAAATTAGTATCTGCCAAATTAGCATATTGCAAGTCAGCACCGTGTAGCGTCGCATCAGTTAAATTAGCTTCGGTGAGATTGCTTCCCCAAAGTCGAGAATCTAACAAATTAGCATCTTGTAAGTTGGCGCGAGTCAGATTTGCCAAAGTCAGATTAGCATCCCACAATTTCGTGCGGTTGAAATTAGCTTCGGTCAAATTTGCTCGACTGAGATCCGTGCCCAAAATATCGGCATTTGCTAAATTAGCGCCGCTGAGGTCGGCGTCAGAAAGGTCAGCATTTTTTAAATTAGCGCCGGACAAATTAGCGCCGGACAAGTTGGCTGCTTGGAGATTAGCTCCCCGCAAATCGACAGCGCTCAAATCGCACTGCTTCCATAAAAAGCTGACGCACCAATTATCTTTTAATAGCTGACTCACATCCTCCACATTCGCGGCCATCACAGGAGGAGTTAAGTAGAGAGTCAACAGGACGATCGCCAACACTGCCGCGAAGAAAGTTTTCAACCTCATAACTCTTTTCATTAATACTAATTTACACCATAAATTATTGATGTATAGTCAAAGCATAACAAACAACTTCCAACTTTTACCAGCAATATTAATCAAAAATATTAGTGATTTGTGTAACAGGCATCCAGGGCCTGTTAACCGAGAATGGTGCAAGATGTGAGTAAAAATTGGGTGTGAGATGGCCACCCGTGTTGACGATCGACAAATCCAGATCGAATATCGCTACAAGGTAACACTGGCCTCCGGTAGTTGCGATCGATCCCGCAGCGGCATAACTCCAAACAATCCCGGTAGGAAGTGCTGAATATGGGAAGTCAAAAACCGCCCAGCTCGCCTGAAAACACGATATTTAGGGGGTTGTAGGCGCAATTATGGAGAATTGCGATCGGCATCACCCCCTTTTCCCAACTCTGATCACACGAGTCAATACCCAAGCATCACCAAACCCGATCGAACTTATCACCTTCTTGGGAGTACGGATATCACTGTCAGTAGCTGAAATATCCAGGAAAATAGAGGCATACAGTTAAACCCCAGCCCTCTTATGCCTACTATCCCGCTTCTGGCCAGTCAATTAGTTGTCACAACTATTTTCAATTCGATCGAATCTTTGGGATTCAATAATATTGCAGACAAAGTATTTTCGGACGAGCAAGCTGAATCCCGACAAGAGGCAAATTTAAACGTTAGCACCAAAAAAATTTACACCCAGGGCTTAAAAAATCTAGAACAACAAGACTTGCGCGGTGCGATTAAAAATTTCACTGCCACAATTAAGATTAATCCCAAATTTGCATCTGCTTACAACGATCGAGGTGTAGCCCGCTACAGATTAGGCTACAAACAGTCTGCGATCGAAGATTTGACTACCGCGATCGAACTCAATCCGTACCGAGCCAAGTATCACAGCAATCGGGGGTTTATGCTGACTCGTTTAAAAGATTATACTGCGGCGATCGCCGATTACAACTCAGCACTCCTGCTCAACCCCAACTTAGCTCAAGCTTACTTTAACCGAGGCGCTATCCGCCTGCAAATGGAAAATTCCCTAGCAGCATTAGCTGATTTTGAATCAGCAATTCGTCTCGATGGAGATTTTGCTAAAGCTTATTTCAACCGAGGAGTGACTAGATATAAATTGAGAGAGGTTCAGGGAGCATTTGAAGATTTTCAGAAGGCGGCAGGGTTGTTTAAGCAGCAGGGGAGAATGGATTATTATCAAGATGCAACTTCTCAAATTAAAAAGTTATGTTATTAAATAAATTTGCGTATTAAGTCGAAAAGCATTGGAAATTGGGTTGAGCGAAACTCAACCCAATCTTCTTAAATAATCCTGGACACAAAAACCCAGTTTTTTAATCTAATTCCCTCATTTTAGATTGAGGATAAAAACATCAACCGGGTTTTTGCGGTTGAAATCTACGTTCAGGAGTGTGAAAGTTAGCCAATTCTGAGGACGGGATCTCCGGGTGGCAAGCCACCAGATAGGGAAAAATTAGGAGCTGTAATTGCAAAAGTAGCACTTTGAACTACTGCGGGGGCGACATTTTGAACCACAGCCGTTCCACCACCTATCAATCGAATGAGAGTGTTGCTTCCAGACGGAATGAATGAGACAGTTGATAAATTGCTGGTAGCAATGCCAATACGATCGCCCTCTCCCGGTTTAAAATCAAGTATGATATCGGTGTCATTATTTAACAAAAGCGTAGTTATGTCCGAGGTGCTTAGAATAAAAGTATCTGCACCATTACCGCCAGTGAGAGTGTCATTATCAGCATCGTTAATCAAAAAATCATTGCCATCGCCCCCGATTAAAGCGTCATTCCCTCTGCCCCCTCGCAAAAAGTCGTTACCAGAATCGCCATTGACAACATCGTCGCCGAGATTTCCGTTCAGAATATCGTTGCCAAAACCACCATTAATTAGATCGTTTCCTTTGCCACCTCTAAGAAAATCATCGCCGGCTTCGCCACTGATGGTATCATTGCCTTGGCTGCCGTTAATTGCATCATTAGTTGGTGAACCGATGAGGCGATCGTTTACTGAACCTCCCACTACACCGCTAGGATTTTGTTGAGAATCTTGGGAAGTGACTTGATAGTTGTTAGGAGTATTTGACAGCCTGAGCGATCGCAAAGGCAGATTTACGAGATTGCTAGTATTAATGAAATCATTGAGCAAATTAACATCGGTAATTACGCTGGAAATCCGACCGGGAACAATTCCTTGAACAACTCTTGCACTCGAAATGCGATCGCCCTGTTGCACCGCATTCACCGTGTCAAAACCTTGAATAACATTACCAAAAACAGCATAATTGCCGTCCAAAAACGGCAAAGCATCCAAAGCAAAATAGAACTGCGAAGACGCCGAATTCAAAGCATTAGAACGAGCCATTGCCACGGCCCCGCGAGTATGCTTCAACTGCGGCGTCTGAGTCACAACTTGGTTGTAAATAGGTTGCGCGGCCCCTTGCGGCTTAATTTCCAAGGGAATAAAACGTCCCTGATTGGTATCCGGGTCAATAAAATTACCCGTTCCCAATTGACCTGCTGGAATTGTAGTATCTTTGCTGCGCGGATCGCCTCCTTGCACCACAAAAGGATCGGGCTGGCGCACGACTCGGTGAAACATCACCCCGTCGTAAGTCCCGCGTTCAACTAAGTCTACAAAATTCCCCCCAGTAATTGGGGCATTAGTGCCGTCAACTTCGATCGTAACGGGTTGACCGTTAATTACCTGTACTACTGTAACTTTGCCTGGTAACGGGAGTGCAGCGGCCATAAGTAAATTGCTATTTGAGTAAGTGATGTTTGAGTTCCAGAAGCAATCCGCGAATTGCCCCTACCTATTTAATCAGAAAAATGTAAACTTGTGTTAAGTACAGTTCTACTTCTAAATTTATGATTTCCCGCCGCAATTTTTTTAGCACTTTATTGGCAATTTGTCTAGTCTTTCTGACTTTCAATTTTGCCGCCCCTGCCTTTGCCCTCGGCGGCACACTTCCGCAGGTGAATCAAGCTGCACCGGATTTTAGTTTACCGACAAACAGTGGCAACGGACAAGTTTCACTGTCAGATTATCGCGGTAAGTGGCTGGTAGTCTACTTCTATCCGAAAGACTTTACATCCGGTTGTACGATCGAAGCGCGTCGATTCCAGCAAGACTTGCCGAAATACTTGGCAAAGAATACTCAAATTATCGGGATTAGCGCTGATGATGTCAACTCCCACGCGGAATTTTGCGATTCCGAAGGTTTAAAATTTCCGCTGTTAGCTGATACCGACGGCAAAGTCAGCAAAGCTTACGGTTCTTGGATGAGTTTTATCTCGGCGCGACACAGTTTTATTATTGACCCTGAAGGCATTTTGCGAGAAACTTTTGTCAAGGTCAATCCGGCGATTCACTCCAAAGAAGTGTTGGCTAGTTTGGGGAAATTGCAGGATAAAGGGTAATATTGTGTTAGCTCGAATAACCGCTATCGAATAAGTTCGTAGTGAGGATTTTAGTCATAATTCATGATTTTTTGAGGACAAAAGTCCTGACTACAAACCTGTAATATCAATTCCGGTTGTATCGGAATTAATATTACCCGAAATCAGGACACGGCACTGCCGTTTCCCTACCACGATCG
>JANMLZ010000146.1:0-13385 GCA_031372825.1 Cyanobacteria bacterium OTE_58_metabat_593
CTGCGCGTTCTCCCATTTTTCATGATGTCGTCAGAACCACACGTTGGGCAACTTAAATCCAATTTCATTCCATCATTCCTCTTTCACGATCGTCGCTCTATTTTACTATTTTTCTCCTTCCTTTACAAAAAAGCACTACCTCATGATTTAAATCCCTGATTAGGGATTTCCCAAAAAAGTTTCATTCCGATTTTAGCGGGAATTGAAAGCAAGAATGAACATTTTTGGAAGAAAGTGCGATCGGATCGGGCTATCCACAGCTTGCATCCGTCTTACCTTGAAGTCAAACGCCAGATATCATACTCAGCTTAATTTACATTATAGATTTGTCGATCCAGTTTTTAGGAACCGCCTTCCCATTCTAGCTTCGTGTTTTTGCTGTCAAGAAAAGGCATTTTATAAAACCCTAATTTTTGTTCTAAAATTAATCGAAAAAAAGGCAGACCTTCGATCAAATATCTTTTCCACAACCTTCTCGGTTCGCTTAACAGTCGATACAGCCATTCTATGCCAACTTCGCTCATCCATTTGGGAGATCTTGCTTTGCAACCAGCTTCAAAATCAATGGTTGCACCTACACCTAATAAAATTTTGACGTGTGTTAGTTTGCTCTTGTATTTAACCAGCCACTTCTCTTGCTTGGGCGATCCCACTCCTATAGCCAGAACTGTAGCTCCTGATTTATTGATCGTGTCAATTATTGTTTCACACTCTTCCTCATTATTTTCAAACCCAAAAGAAGGAGAAAGTGCTTCAACCACGATTTCTCTACCAATTTTTTCATTGATTTTTTCCTGAGCTTGCTTAGCAATGCCGACCGCAGCTCCTAGCAAAAATATTTTAATGTTCTCGTTATCCTTGTGATACATATAAAATGCAGGAAACAAGTCCGATCCAGAAATTTTTTCTTTGAGAGGAGTACCCAAAAATTTTGAGGCATACATCAATATTTGACTGTCGCAGACTCTATAACTAGATTTATTGTAAGCTTCATAGAAGTCGCGGTCATACTGCAACTTAATCAAGTGGTCTACATTGGGCGTAAATACGACACCACCTTCGCAGTCTAGTTTTTCAAACAACTCGGTTATTGACAAGTTATCTATGGAGACATTCAATAAATTAACGGTTTTCATTTATTATTCCCTTCCCGCTTTATATTAAACTACAACTCAAACTATGATAACCCACACTACAGCATTGTGTTTTAACTACTTCGACGCGGCGTGAATATACTTTCTTAAGTATATCCTCGTACAGTCTACTTGTCCACTCAAGATTTTTAAAGATTGTGTAAAGAATCAGCTCGTTTTAGCAAAAAGTGTATCAAGCCAATTGGTGTTTACAACTTGCAACATAGTTTTCATAAAAACGCAATTCCCTGCTAATAATTGAAGCATCATAAATTAATGTAAAAAATATTTTTTTACACTAATTTTGACCAACTGAGAAAGAGAGCGCAACTCTCGAACTTGATTTGATGCAATGGCAGTAGATTTTTGAGCTTTTGTATCCAGCGAATGTAAGATATTTTCAAGCTTTGAGCGCACTGCGAGCGATCGCATTTCTGAAAATCATCCTGATTTTTGGTGAACCAGCGACTGTTTTCTGGGCGGCGAACTGGTTTTCTTGGTCTTAAGACTTTCTGGAGCTTTTAAGACCAGACCCGATATTCCCCCAGCAATGAACGCAAAAATCGGGTTAGTCATAGCGTTCAAAACACAGTCAAACACGTACATAGTTAAGGCTACTCCCAGAGCGGCAGCGGGCGCTACTTTGGGATTAGACCAGGTTCTGGCGGGATACTTCACGCAAAAGACGACAACAGGAAGTAACAATGAAGAAAATAAACTAACTAAACCGACTGCACCGTAGACGCCAAATGCAATAATCCACAAGCTGTCGGTGACCGAGATATCTTGACCGTACTGGTTGTACACGCGGTTTCCGCCCCCATCCCCCCAGCCAAAAAGAAATCTTTGCCGCGCTTTTTCCCCCAATATCTCTTCCATGTCAAATCTAAACTTCAGAGAGCCGGCTCGTTCTTCGCCAAATAGTTGAGTGATGAAGCCAATCACGTCTTGGCTCGAAAACTGACCCGATGCAGATATGTACAGATAAAATACTACATATCCAATTATAAATAGCAGGGGCAAAGAGGTGCGAAACCACTTGGCACAGAATAAGATAATCAACGCGATTCCAAATAAACTATATGCGCCAGTAGAACGGCACAGAAAAAAAGCGATAGTTAATACAATTGCTAAAGTCTTGATGTTTTGACCAAAAAACTTTTTGAGCGTCCCAGTTTGCCAGAGCCAAATTCCGATTAAGGCGGCTGTCATCATCCACACGCCCACCATCAAACCATGCTGCATAAATACTACGGGTCTCCACCCCCCCATACGCCTTGCTTGACCCCAGTCGTCAAAGGCATTGACACCGTAAACTATTTGGTGCAAAAGTGGGCCCTTAACCCCTTCAATTAAAGTAAAAGGAATGTAGGCTAACCCACCTGCAAAAATTCCGATCGCCAATTGTCGCAGCCCCTCTAAATTACACAGATATAAGCGTCCTAAAAAATAAGGAAGACCCCAAGTAATGATTTGGTTGAAAGTCGGAGAAATCGGGCTGCCGCCATTAGAAACTTGTGAAACAATTGGAGACAAACAGCAAATTACCATTGGCACGTCCAGCCAACCGGGCTTAAAAGTGGTGATGCGTGCAGTATCGTAAAAAATAGTAGCCAGCAAAATGCCGTAGCAAGCTGCCGATATTTTGGTATACGCTGGCAATATAGGTATGGGATAAGAAGCTTGTGGCAAAAACAGCCACGCTACCACAAAACTTATAATTACCGCCCGCTGAGCCGGAAACCTCATAAACAGGTAAAAAACGATGGGAATAAAGCCGAACATAGCAACTGGGATTAATGCAACCATAGGTCTTTTTTGGAAGTAAAATTGTAGAAAAGAACTCAATTTTCCAGATCTAAATTCTCGTTTAAACGATCGCCCAACCCCAACATTTTAAATCAACCTGAATTTTACGCGTCCGTTAATTCTGGCTGACGTTCCACCTCAGACGTGGCGATGGGCCAGACGTTATACCTGGAAAAATTAGCGTCTGGGGAATCGCCACTAACAAATAAATTGAGCGACAGCGAATCATCCGGATTGAGCTTTGCTCTTCATATCCATCAGCCTTGTGAATGGTTTTCAGATATTTTGGATGCACGTCGAAATTTTTCCCTCTTGTAGTTGGTTTGAAACTTAGTTTGAATCTAATAACGATTCTTCCAGTGTAGCTCCCCATATACTTGCCACTCAAAACCTTGGCTTTAACTATGTTGAGCCTGTCTGGAAACCCATGAAAAACTTTTGGGTTCGAGCGAGCGTGACCAATAGGGAATCCGTAGAGGTCACTCCCGCAATGCTGTCTCTTCCCATGACCATAGGCTTTGATTGACCAAAGAGCGAGACGCAAGCCCCTGGCTTTAGACATGGGGATAAGTCGGTAGCGGTTTCAACCGCCTTCAATATTTGATATAATGGGAGCAGTAAGTAAGAATAACCATCTACGTGTTGAGACATCCTAGCACTGAGAAACTCAGGCATCCAGCAGGGCAGACTAGAATCTGAAAGCTTGCATAGGCAAGTAATAGGCAGGTTGTGGAGCGTACCGTATCTTTGGTATTAGTGGTGGACTCCGAAAGCATAAAAAAGCTAAAAGTATACGCAAGGCTTGAATTTATTTAAGCTGAGTGGGTAGAGGCGCTTTGATTTCGCCTTTGAAAGTTCGCATTTGGACTCTTCAAGAATCCCCGTCCCGGAGCGGGCTGGGGAGTATCAAAAAGACTTGATTCCGATTTAAAAGAAGGCTCTCTGGAGTCGATGCTCCCATACCAGCGGCATCTGTGGAATGGGTTTTCTTGATTCCTCTGGTTGTTCGATTGAACTTTGTCCTTCCTCTTCGGTCTCAACAGATGCAGCCCATTGCTTGCAGTGGTCTGTACAGTTCCCAACGTTTTACATTAGCTACTGCTGCATCCTTTAACGATGCTTTAGCTGGAACTAAAACTCGTTTGAGAAGATTAGGTTTCTTTTTTATAAACTCCTCAAGAGGTTTATTTCCCTTAGCTTGGTTGCAGGAATGACAGGGTAGAGTTAAGTTGCTGACTCGATTAGAACCAGGGCTGTTTCATTCTCTTGTAGGGGCGGTGCCAAGAGTGCCCGCCCCAATCTCTGAAACAAGTGTAAAATCGTGGATGGGGAGGGTAGGCATTCTTGGCACTACCCCTACAAAACGATGATTTGTCTGAGAATGAAATAGCCCTGCGATTAGAACCTCTTTTGCTTTTAGCAATAATAGGTTCGATTTATAATGGGATATTTTCTGCAACACAAGAGAAAAATTTTATACCCCAGTTATGAAGTAAATATTCTTTGAGTTCAAAACCAAACAATTCACCTCGTTGATACTCAATTGGGCTAATTTCAGGATTCTGGATCTGCTGCAACTCAAACCGCACTAGCTCTTGAGAGATTGCTGTAATAGGGCAAACTTTCCTGATTCGTCTAACCCAGGTTTCAAGGTTGGCGATTCGACTCTCAAGGGAGGGCAGTAGCCATCATTCTATACGAGTCCGATTGAAAAATCGCGGTTTACGGTCACGAGTCTTGCAGTTACGTCGCCCTCTCCTTAAAGCGCTGCGAGATTCAAGGGCGTTCTTGATTTGCTGTCCTCCGTGAGTTATCTCTAAGGCATTGGTGAGTCTTCCTGTTTGCTTTTGAACGGCAATACCTGTTACCTTGCTCCGGGGTCAATCTTGGTTCTGTAAGGAAGGATGAGTTACAGAATATTCCATGCTTCTATCCTGTAACACGCAGGGTAAACGGATAGCGTCTGAAGACTCTGGCTTGCCCTTTTTTGAGTAGTTCTCTAGCCCGTGCCCGATGGTAGAAGTCAAGATGTTTGAGGTTTTTATCTAAAACAAAGGTACGCATTACTGCATTTCTCAATTTCTTGGTTAGGTTTGCTTGGGCAATGCGATCTGAACTTGCGCCGGAACAACTCGCTGGTTTAATTCGTTAAGCCTGTTTAAAGTTGTAGAAAATAGCTCAAAAGTGGCACGTATTCTCAGGTTTTTTGATACAAATAACGTAGTTATTGTAGAGCTTAACCTGGTCAAGTTATAGCTTTTACAAGCTTCCGCTATAGTCCGGAGAGTTGCTTCGGCGAGTTATTGACAGCAGCGTACAGTGCAGCCTCGAAGAGATCGGTTGCATCCTCCCAGGTATAATTGCTCACCGTCTCCCAAGCAGTCTCAGACATTGCCTTCCATTGGGCATCAGATAACTGACAAATCTGCTCGATGGCTTTTGCCATATCCTCTGGGTCTTCTGGCTTGACAAGTATTCCACCCCCGCCAGCAAGGAGTTGCGGAGCCGCACCCGCAGGAGTGCCGATGACTGGAGTGCCGCAAGCCATTGCTTCAATAATTGGCAAGCCGAAGCCTTCGGAGCGGCTAGCAAACAACCAAGCGTCGCATTTGCTATAGCATTCTCTGAGTTGGCCTTGACTAGGTGTCATTATATACTCAGTATTATCCGGCAGTGGCAAAGAGGGAGGAGGAGTTTCGCCACAACCAAAGGCAACTAAACGAAGGTTGGGAATTTTTTTAGCCGCTATAGAGAAAGCTTCCAGTGCTATATCGCAGCCTTTCCAACGAGTTGTAGAATAGTACAGTCCGACTGTGGGAACTGACTGCTTGCCTTGTTGCTGCTTCGATCGCGACTGGGGGTCGTAAAATTGTTTAGTGTCCACTGTGGGAGGGACGAGAGATACAGACAAATCGCCGTATTTATTCCGAGCTATGTCTACCAGCCACTGGGCCACAGCGATTTTGTGCATGGGCAGTCGCCAAGTTGCCTCTACTCGACCTTTTGGTAAGTAGTCAAAAGCCTCGTAGTGTTGGAGAAAATATACTTTCGCTCCTTTGCTGGGAGAGAGTTTTGCCACCGACTCGGCAGTTTCCCACCAAGTAGCCATGATGATATCGGCATCAGGTACGTCACGGTCAGTAATTCGACGGTTAGTTTCCAGGACTACGTGTTCGACTTCCATTTTGTCAAAGTGAGATACTTCTTGGATTGGAGCGGACTGCCAACCCCTACCCCTCACCAGCGATCGCAACTGTTGGATCAAAGTCGGTTGTGCCGGGGGTATAGAGACGAGCAGTATTGTGTGTCCTCGCTTTTGGAGAAGTTCTGTGTAGATAGATAACACCCTCATGCCACCTGAAAGACTAAGGAAGGGAAGGACAAAAGTAATTTTCATGAATGGATACGGAAGATTGATACTGGTTTATAAAACTTCTCCATCACAGTTCGATCGCACTAACGACTCTCTTTTTGGCTTTTGTGCAGGGTGCGGGCGAATGCGGTCGGCGATCGTCACTTGATACTCGACCCTAACTTACTTTGTTGTCAGGGACTTTTCCCAATTAGAGATCGGGATATCTGGGAAGACTAGACAAGTCTAACCTGTAACGGCGCGAGCCTTAAAAACTCCGTTGCACTCGGGTTCAAATTTTGGCAGACGGCAACATTAAACCAGTATTCGCTAGTCGATGCCGTCATAATTCTTGTGGACGAGACTGCTAAGTATAAAACAGGACACGGGCGATTTGAGTTTTGGCAGAAGCACCCCACCAAACGATATTGAATTGCTGCTGAGAATCCTGTGCTCTTGGCGTGGCGGGCAGAATTTCAAATTTCACCAGTTAGCATCCAACCTCAACTTTTTTAAGCTCCCCAGATTGGGCCGCATAGTAGGGAGAAAAGGAAACTATCTTAACGTCGCGCTGTTGAGATTTGTCTACAGCAACTTTCAATCCCGCTTCAAAATAATCCGTGGCATTTTCCCAAGTATAATTGACTACCTTGGCATAGGCTGCTTCAGACATGGCTTGCCACTTAGCATTGGGCAACTGACAGATATACTCTATGGCTTTTGCCATTTCTTGGGGATCTTCTGGTCTGACAAGTAGGCCACTACCGCCGCTTAAAATTTCAGGAGCAGCGCCTGCTGGGGTACTGATGACGGGAGTGCGGCACGCCATCGCTTCGATAATTGGCAAGCCGAAGCCTTCAGAGCGGCTGGCCAGCAGCCACGCATCGCATTTGCTGTAATAGTCTTTGATTTTGTCTTGGTCAGGTTGAATTACATACTCGGCATTGGCCGGTAGGGGCAATTCCGGGGATGGGGCCTCTGAACCGAAGGCAACCAGACGGAGGTTGGGGATGTTTGCAGCAGCTAGGGAAAAAGCTTTGAGGGCGATGTCAGTTCCTTTCCAGTAGATTGTAGAGTACATGATTCCCACTGTAGGAACTGATTGTTTGTGGCGAGGAGAGGCATAAAATTGCTTGGTGTCAACGCTCGGAGGAGCTAAGGAAACTTGGCGATCGCCGTATTTAGTCCGAGCTAGGTCAACTAACCACTGAGATATCGTAATTTTGTGCATGGGCAGCATCCAGGTTGCTTCTACTCTATCTTGAGGTAGATACTCAAAAACTTCGTGGTGCTGGAGAAAATAAGCTTTTGCTCCTTTGCTGGGAGAGAGTTTTGCTACCCACTCGGCGGTTTCCCACCAGGTTGCAACTATTACGTCAGAGTCAGGTACATCTTTGTCCTCTACGGGGCGGTGGTGATCGATAATTTTGTTTTCTACACCTAAGTTGTCGAAAAATATGGGATCGTTTTCAGGTGTGGAAATCCAACCCCGTCCCCGCAGCACCGACTTGACTTGCTGGCGCAGACTCGGTTGGGCGTGGGGTATGGAGATGACGAACACTTCGTGCCCTCGCTTTCTCAAACGTTCTGCGAAAATAGAGACTACTCGTATTCCACCAGTCAGACACAGAGTAGGAAGAACAAACGTGATTTTCATTTTTAAGTCCCGCTGAAGACTCCGACTCGCTTTCGGCGCTGCTACGAGCGCGCTTTGTTAGAGACAGACAGGAAAGAGGGGCGGGTGAATATGAATTACCGCTTTCCTGGTGTGTACATAGAATCGAACAAGAGTGACTGTTCGCAACACCAAGCGATCAATCTGCAACAACTTCACTCATTGAATTGATAATAACGATTGATGGGCTCGCGAAACAGTTCCTGTAGGGGGAATTTTTCTTGGGGGCGAAAGTTCCTCCTGAAGACAGATACCTGCTCAAACAGTAGCTTTTTTTGGGGCTGACACCAAGCTTGAGAACACTTCCTGTCTAACATAACAGCATTTACCTATTCAACAAACAGGGATGTACGGGAAACCGAAAAGCACCCCACCTTTGCTGTGGGGGGCTAAAGGTAGCATTGGTTACAATATTCCGATTTATTGACATCGCATCAGGCAAAATTTTATGCTGCAACCTCAAAGAGGGAACTTTTTACCTTGAGAATGTAGATTTCCCGATCGCTCCAAAGGATCTAAACACCGCTCGGCTACTGTAATTTTTTGGGTAACTGTAGTGTCGGTATTGCTTAACAAAATATCGTATTTGGTCAGGATTCAAAGATGGTGGTTTTCTCAAATACCAGCAGGGCGATCGCCCGAATGACAGTCCTGGAGGCGCGAATCAGAGAATAAACCTCTATTTATTAACCGCTATTTTTCGCCCTCTCTTGCGGAAAAAACCCGGTTGCTCCGTCTTGGAATATTTAAAAAAGTAGGTTTCGCAATCGCGATTTCTCGGGCGAATATATGTAGCGTGCACAAGTCATGCCTAAGTAATTACCATTAAAAAAGTTTGGCAAATTATCAATACTTCGCACAGTTTTTGATTGCCAACTATAGAAGAAAGGTTTTAAGACGATTCGAGCATCTACTAACGGAAAATAGAGTGTTTCAGGCTACGAATTAAAAACAGTCCATACTATTGATATAAGCACAATTTAATAATCTGTTTGCATTTGCGGCTCCAAATACCATAATATGCTCTAATCCCTAGTAGCTGTTTATTTTGGCGCTCATGGCGATCGCAATCGATTTTGGAACTAGCAACACCGTCGTCGCTCGCTGGAATCCAGCAGCTTCGCAGCCGGAAACTTTGAAATTACCGGGATTGTCGGCAATCTCGGGTCAAAATCCGCCCCTAATTCCCAGTTTGCTCTACGTTGAGGATGCTGCTCAAGGTAAAGTCATAGTGGGTCAGCAAGTCCGCGATCGAGGTCTCGATTTGAGTGGAGATTCTCGGTTTTTCCGTAATTTCAAGCGGGGAATCGGCACTTCTGTTCAGGGTTTTGTGCCGGAACTTGACGGGCAAATTGTGAATTTTGAACGAGTAGGTGAGTGGTATTTGAGCCAAATTGTGAGTTCAATTCGCGAACTATCTTTGCCGGTAGATTCTTTAATTTTTACTGTGCCGGTAGATAGTTTTGAAGCTTACCGCCATTGGTTGGGTAAAGTGTCTCAATCTCTGCAAGTAGAACAGGTGCGGATGTTGGACGAACCGACGGCGGCGGCTTTGGGTTACGGTTTAGCCGATCGCGAAAATCTGTTAGTAATTGATTTTGGGGGCGGAACTCTCGATCTTTCCTTGGTACGGCTTGACAGTAACACTAGCAAAAAGCCTCTAGGTTTTCTGCTGAAATGGGGCGAAAGATTGCTGGCTGACCTGGAGGGACAAAAGCCAAAGGTTGCTCGGGTTTTGGCTAAAGTCGGACAAAATTTGGGCGGTTCTGATATTGACAATTGGCTGGTTGATTATTTTGTCAAAACCAAAGGAGTTGTGAAATCTCCGATTACAGCGCGATTAGCAGAACGAATAAAAATTCAGTTATCTTTGTTAGAGAGAGCGAGTGAGGTTTATTTTGACGATGAAAATTTTGAGACTTACGAATTAGAATTGGAGCGCACTGAATTTGAATCCATTCTCGCCGAACATCAGTTTTTTGAGAACCTAGACGAGTGCATGAATCAAGTATTGCAGCAGGCGCGGCGTCAAGGCTTGGAAATTGGGGATATCGATGCAGTTTTGCTAGTTGGGGGTACTGTCCAAATTCCCGCTGTCGGGCGGTGGGTTGAGCAATATTTCGACAGGGAAAAGATTAAGTGCGATCGACCTTTTGAAGCGATCGCCCAAGGTGCTCTGCAACTGAGTCAAGGCATAGAAATCAAAGATTTTCTCTATCACAGTTACGGCATCCGCTACTGGAACCGCCGCGAAAATTGCCACAGTTGGCACAATTTAATCAAATCCGGCCAGTCTTATCCGATGAGCGAACCGGTAGAATTAGTGTTGGGTGCTTCTGTGGAAAATCAGCCGAGTATAGAATTAATTATCGGCGAATTGGGAGCGGAAACTGGCGGGACTGAGATATATTTTGATGGCGATAGATTGATTACTAAGCAACTGGCAGGTCAAACATCGGCACAGCCTTTAAATGACAAGGATGGAGCGCGTAGTATTGCACAATTGACACCGCCTGGATATCCGGGAGGCGATCGCATCAAAATCTTGTTTCGCGTTGACGAACAGCGTTTTTTACGCATTAACGTGGAAGATTTGCTGACAAATGCAACTTTGTTAGAGGATAAACCCGTTGTGCAGTTGAGTTAGGAATAAGAGAAGACGGAGGACACGGCAGTGCCGTCTCCTCTATATTATTCCGGCGCAGCCGGAATTATTAGTAGCTATTCCCAATTCCGAATTCCGAATTCCCTAAATCTCAGATTTGTGCACAACTACTGGCGTCCCCACCGAGGCCCAGTTGAACAGCCATTTAGCATGATTTACAGCGACATTTGTGCAGCCGTGAGAAACCGGATTACCAAACAAATTGTGCCAGTAAGCGCCGTGAATTGCCATGCCGCCGTCGTAATACATTGTATAGGGAACGTCGGGCACGTCGTAGTCATCCCCAGTCATTCTCGCAACGCGGTGTTTGGTTTGAACGGCAAAGGTTCCCGTGCGAGTGGGAGTCGATGATTTGCCGCTAGAAATAACCACGGCGTAAACTGGTTTATTTCCTTCCCAAGCTATTAATTTTTGTCGGGATAAATCAATTTCAATCCAGCGCTGGCTGGATTCTTGCAACTGCAAAATTCTATTGGCAATTGTGTTGTGCTGCGGGCTCGCAATTGCAGGATTTGGCGCGCCGCTGAATGCAGCAACTGTTAGAGCGCAGGCTGCACAAAAAGTTCCGGCACGGCGCAAGTAAGTTGAGTTGATAATGCTTTTCATTCCTCACACCCAAGACGATTTTAGATTTTAGATTGGTAGACTTTCACACCTTGTTCTACTATTTTAGATTGTAGATTTTAGATTGGAAAGATGGCTTAACAAGTTGTTAAGTTTCGGGTGAGATTGCGGGCAATTTGACCGATCGCCTCCCAGTCTCGATTTTCCACTAAGTCTTTGGGAAACAAGTCTCCGGCCAAACCAACGGCGATCGCCCCAGCGTCAATAAATAGTTTCGCATTTTCCAGCGTCACCCCGCCAGTGGGAATCAAAGGAATGTGTCCCAGAGGGCCTTGCAGGCTTTTCAGGTAAGCGGCGCCTCCCAAAGCCGATATCGGAAATACTTTAACGCAGGTAGCGCCAGCTTGCCACGCCGTCAAAATTTCTGTAGGAGAAAAAGCACCAGGGACGATCGGCACTCCGGCATCAACTGCTGCTTTAATCATAGCTAGATCGGTGTGGGGAGTAAACATAAATTGAGCGCCACAGTCGATCGCTCGTTGTAACTGTTCTAAGTTTAATAAAGTGCCGGTACCAATACTAAAATTAGGGAATTCGGAGCGGAGTTCAGCAATTAATTCAGCGGCTTTATGGGTGTTCCAAGTGATTTCAATAAACTGCATTCCTCCGGCTGCAACCGATGAAGCCATCTGCCAAGCCAGTTCTTTTTCGGAGGAACGGATCACTGCGATCGCTCGATGTTTTTTTAGTAACGTCAACCAAGATTGATGATTCATGCTAACTCATTCTGCCTCACCTATAATTTTAGTACACCAGGACTTACGCACCGAGAGTCTTAAACCTCGATCTCCCTGGCGCCCCCCTTAAAAAGGGGGGAATTTGAAAGCCCCCCTTTTTAAGGGGGGTTGGGGGGATCTCTTCGTAAGTCCCCTACACATTACTAACTCTGATATATGCCAAACTACACAATGCGGGGCGTTCAATTTTTAACTGACAATTTAGGCAACAAAACCGCTGCAATTGTTGACCTCAAAGAACACAGTGCATTTCTGCAAATATATTCGTAGGGGCGAAGCATTGCGGCAGTAAATCTCTGGTTCTCACTAATAAATTGCCTGCCGCAATGCTTCGCCCTTCCCAAATTGAGATGCAGGTTTTTGCTTTCTATCAATAATTGCAGAAAATTGAATCAGGATTTATACTTAAGTAATATTATACAGTATTGATATGAATCCCGTAGACTACCTTCGGATTAGTTTAATAGACCGCTGCAATTTCCGCTGTCTCTATTGTATGCCAGAAGGTAGCGACTTGGACTATGTTTTGCAGCAGCAGTTGCTAACTCACTCGGAATTGCTAACTTTGCTGCGGGAAGTTTTCATACCTGTGGGATTTACTAAGTTTCGGTTGACGGGTGGGGAACCGCTGTTGCGCCCTGGGGTGGTGGAGTTGGTTGGGGCGATCGCCTCAATGCCCGAAACGCAAGATTTGTCAATGACAACTAACGGCTTTTTGCTGGCGGGAATGGCCGAAAATCTCTACAATGCTGGTTTGCGCCGGATTAATATTAGTTTGGATTCCCTGGAACCGGAGACTTTTGATAAGATAATTGGTAGTCGGGGTCGATCGCGCTGGATGCAAGTTTGGCAGGGAATTCAAGCAGCTTATCAAGCTGGATTCGATCCGCTGAAGTTGAATGTGGTGGTGATTCCCGGTGTGAATGATGGCGAAATATTGGAGTTGGCAGAATTAACTATTAACCGGAATTGGCACGTTCGTTTTATTGAGTTTATGCCGATCGGCAATGGCGACTTATTTGGCGATAAAGGTTGGGTAGCATCGGCAGATTTGCGGCAACAAATTAGCGAAAAATACGGGTTGGCTGAGTCGGGAGTGCGGGGAAATGGGCCGGCGGATGTGTTTCAAATTCCGGGGGCGAAGGGTACTTTGGGGTTTATTAGTCAGATGTCTGAGTGTTTGTGCGATCGGTGCAACCGGATGCGTTTGTCTGCTGACGGGTGGCTGCGGCCTTGTCTGCTGAACGAAACGGGGCAAATTGACTTGAAAACTGCTTTGCGGAATGGGGTGTCTACGGGCGAATTGCGCGATCGAGTGCAGCAGATATTGGAGATCAAACCGGAGATTAATTTCAAGCAGCGAGATTCGGGAACTACTCAGGGAAATTAT
>JANMLZ010000154.1:0-56349 GCA_031372825.1 Cyanobacteria bacterium OTE_58_metabat_593
TTGATTATGTGCGTGATCGAATTTCTCAACTTGGAGTTATTCCCTCTCTGTCCACTATTATTCATGAAAAGTCTTCTCTTCATCCCTTGGGCTTGTCTTGGCAACTAGAATAACTGCTACCCCTACTTATTGAGCGGATACTTCTTGACAATCACAAACCCGATCGATCGTTCTCAGTCTTTTACTATGGCAAAAGGAAGAAGGAAACAGAAAGAAGCAACAAAAAAATGCAGTCGCAGCAATATTTTCAGCGTTCCAGAGTACGAAGCACTCAGCTCAGTCGAAGTGTCATAACCGTCGAACACGATTTCTAGACAAAATCACCCAATTACTTTCAGAAACTGGTTTTCTGCCTCCAAAATTGCACTCCTTACCAGAAATAATGGATTGAAAGCAAGAAAGCGAGTGAGGGAGAAATAAAAATCAGACTATTCATTACTCCAATCCTCTTGCTTCTAGGGAATGAAAAATAAATAAGGTGACTAATGGAGAGATAGTTTACCTTGGATCAATGCTTCTGGGGTTTAATTGTGCAAGTTATTTATTTTTCATTCCTAGGTAGAGGTCGCTCTCAAACAGTCAACAGTCAACAGTCAACAGTCAACAGTCAACAGTCAACAGTCAACAGTCAACTGTTGAACTGGTTTTGACGATCGCCCTCAAATCTTCGATACGAATTGTGGTAAAGTAGTGCCAAAAAGCTCTCGTTCTGCATCGCCGTCACGCCCAAGACATTACAGCGCTTGATTCTTACAAGAATTGAGGCTTTAATTGAGGGGCCAAGATTTGATGTAGCAATCAGTGCCAATTATTTCAGTGTGGTGTCTGCAAATAGCTTGAGTTTATGGAGAAGTTTGGAGGAGTTAGCAGAAGTAGAACTCATAAATCCCTCTTAGGGATGGAAGTTAGTCGATCGAAAGCTATTCCGGTTTGGGCTTTGCTATCTCTGCTGACGAACGGCATACTAATTCTCGCAGTCGCTCAACTGCTGCGAGGGCAAAACTTGACAGAAAGTTCCCCGGCGAGTGCTGCGGTGACAGTACAAAGCCCCGAGGAACACATTCGCCCTCTGGCGGCAACAAAATCTGGAAAATCCTTGCTGGAGGCGCCAGTTCCGGGACAGCGACACAAATGGAGTTATCAGCAGTGGGTGACGCAGTTAGGCCGCGAAGCTGAGGCGGCGGCGAGCAATCGCCCACCGAAACTTAGTGTTTTGGCTGGGGATTCTCTGAGTATGTGGTTTCCGACGAAGTTGTTACCGCCCGATCGCATTTGGCTGAATCAAGGGATTTCCGGGGAGACTTCGGTGGGTTTGCTGAAGCGCTTGCAGTTGTTCGATCGAACTTTCCCGGATACGGTGTTTGTGATGATTGGGATTAACGATTTGTTGCGTGGCGCTAGCGACGAAGGAATTTTGAATAACCAGCGACAGATTATCCGCGATTTGCGATGGGCACACCCGAAAGCACAAGTGGTAGTGCAGTCGATTTTGCCGCACAGCGGAGAACAATCTACTTGGGAAAATCGCGATCGACTATTGGCGATTCCTAACAGTCGAATTCGTGCTATCAATCGGCGGCTGAAAGAAATTGCTAATTCTGAAAATGTTTCCTATCTGGATTTGCAGCCACTGTTTGCGGATGCTGACGGCAATTTGCCAAAGGAACTCAGCACAGACGGGTTGCACCTTAACGATCGAGGTTATCTCGTTTGGCGATCGGCCCTACAAATGTTCAATCAGATGCAGTTGAAAAATTAGTCAGTTGACTGTTGACTGTTGACTGTTGACTGTTGTCAGAAGGATGAAGGATGAAGTCATATTCTCCCCAACTCTCCCTCTCTTTCCCCAACTCTCCCTCCCTTTCTCCCTCCCTTTCTCCCTCTCTCTCCGCCTGTCCGCCTGCCTGAAAACCGCTTACTCCGAAGCCAGGAGTCATGTCAAGTACCTGGAGATAGATTAAGAAAATATAATACTTTAAACTTTAGTATATTCTGATACAGAATAACACTTTCTACAAATGGTGCAATCCAAAAGGCAGAGAGTATTGGATCGATCGTTGACGAATTTAGATGAGTCCGGCTATGTAAGCCGGGGCTTGAGGATTTGGGAATTATCTATTAAAGATTTGTTCTGCTAAAACAGGGACTTAAAACCAAATAACTATTGCATCTAAAAATCCTCACATCTAAAATTCGCTCCATCTTTCCTGCAAATTGCTGAGGACTAATAAAAGGTAAAAATAACGTGCTCAAAAAAAGTTTAACGATCGGCATGATCGCACTGTGGCTGTTAAGCGGGCCGCTGATGGATAATGCCTTAGCTCAAGTTCCTGCTGCTGCTGATGCTGCTGCGGTGGTACCGAATCCGATCGACAGTGGCGATACAGCCTGGATGTTGATCTCCTCAGCACTGGTATTACTGATGACACCAGGGCTAGCGTTTTTCTATGGGGGACTGGTGCGATCGCGCAACGTCCTCAACACCATGATGATGAGCTTAGTCATGATGGGACTGATCGGCGTCACCTGGACGCTGTGGGGCTACAGCTTAGCCTTTGACGTTTCCACTCCAGCCTCCGAAGGCTTTGGTAAAGGACTCGAAACCTTCATCGGTGGGTTCGACTGGATGTTCTTGAACAACGTCGCAGCCGACAAACCAGATCCGATCGGCTACGCACCAACAATACCCCACCAAGTATTCATGGTGTATCAAATGATGTTCGCCATCATCACTCCAGCATTGATTTCCGGGGCGATCGTCGAACGGGTAACATTTAAAACCTATTTCTGGTTTGTCCTGCTGTGGTCTACCTTCATCTACTCTCCTTTAGCCCACTGGGTTTGGGGTAGAGGCTGGCTGGGGGCGATCGGAGCCTTAGACTTTGCCGGTGGCACCGTTGTACACATCAGTTCCGGCGTATCAGCCGTAGTCGCAGCTTGGGTAATCGGGCCCCGCAAAGACCACTTGAACAAGCCCCACACCCCCCACAACGTACCCTACGTCTTGCTGGGAATTGGCTTGCTGTGGTTCGGCTGGTTTGGCTTCAACGGCGGTAGCGCTTTGGGTTCCGGTTCTTTAGCAACCGTTGCTTTTGTCACCACCATGATTTCTGCAGCAGCCGGCGGTTTAACTTGGACAATTATGGAATGGGTGCTCAGAGGCAAACCGACAGCAGTCGGCATTGCTAGCGGTTTCCTAGCGGGATTGGTGGGCATCACACCTGCGGCTGGATTCGTGCTGCCAGTGGGAGCGCTTTTGATCGGATCGATCACTTCAGTTTGCTGCTTCTTTGCCGTTAGTTTGCGCGCTAAGCTGGGATTTGACGACTCTTTGGATACCTTCCCGGTTCACGGCGTCGGCGGGACTGTAGGCGCACTGCTGACTGGCGTGTTTGCGACTAAAGCGGTTAACGCTGCTGGAAATAACGGGCTGCTTTTCGGGAATGCGGGGCTACTCGGAATCCAGTTTGTCGGCGTTCTAGCTACTTACGCGTTTGCCGCTGTTGGCACTTTTGCAATCCTGAAAATTCTAGAGCAGTTTATGGAACTGCGAGTGCCGTCATCTGCTGAAGACCAAGGTTTGGATATCGGTCAGCACGGGGAAGAAGCTTACGGCGAGGATTTTGCCGGCGGTTTCAGTTCCTTTGAATCTGGTGGTTCTCCTTTTGCGCCGAAGAAGGTTGGAAGCTGATTTTTTTGAATAAGTTCGATCGTGTAGAGATCCAGATACCTGCGTCTCTACGCTTTTTTTTAAGTCTTTTTTAACGAACCGCGAAGACGCAAAGAGCGCGAAGAAGGAAGAGGAAGAAGGATTAAGAGGAGAGGATTATGCGTTTGATGCCGATACTGTTTCGTTAACTTTCGCTAACAAATACATAAGTTGAGGTTTGATCTCAACCAAGGCGTATCAACCGATGCCCGAAGGAAGATCCCACGAGCACCATTTAGATCCCGGTTCATCTGATTTCCATCAGAATCTTTAATCGTTCTACTACCACCAATCTTTTTGACTTCTCCAGTCCATGAAACAGTCTTTGAGGTATAAGCTTCGTTGATAGAAGTTAAAGCAACTTTGCCTTGCTCCCAAGCTTTCCACTCCAGATGTTTTTTGAACTGGTAATGACTCAGAGTCAGCATTTGACGAACAGTTTTAGAACGAATCTTACGGCGTGACTTGCTCACCATTTGAGAAGACTCAAACGATGGGAGTAGAATTACGTCAAAATTATCAACTAAAAACTTAGCAGTCTTGTGATGCAACTCTTTGACAAGATGTTGAATCTTAGACTTTAATCTGTCCGTCGCCTTCTTGAGTCTTCTGCGTTGCCGGCTACTTGTTTTACTCATCCTTGAGATCAACTTGTCCAACCTGAAACACAGTTTTTGAATCCAAAGATTAGAATCATCCCCAAGCCATCCATAAGATAACTCAGAAAAGAAAGTTATGAACGTTCTAACACCGGGGTCTAAGGCAACCACGCGACCTTGGTTATCGGTCTGACGTGGTTGCACTTCTTCAGATACAACAATGTAATACTCGCCATAGGCAAGCGTTAACCGTCCATCACTGAAGTCTTTGGGTAATGCCTCTTTCAGCTTTGATTGACCCAATTTTGTATGATAAATTCCTTTTAACTGAATGGCGGACTTCGGGATATAAAGAGATTGCTTTGTATCTTTTCTACTGCGAAATTTACAACTACAAATCTTGCCAGTTTTCTTGAAGTCTGCCTTGGCTTTCTTGACAGCAGTGCAAGCATCCTTGATGGCGATTGATTTGATTTGAAACGGTACTGGTTTTGCCCAGTCAGGTAATCCATTGAGTATGTCCGTTTTGATTGACATCCAATTGGCTTTAGTGCCTGGTTGCTGCAAATATTCGATAGTTGTGTTGTAGACAAAACGACTAACTCCAAACCATTGTTTGAGTATTGCCTTTTGTTCAGGGCTTAGGAATAGTCGGATCTTCTTTGATTTTCTGGCTGTAGCTTCGACCGTGCATTCGGCAACTAAAGACGTGAAGGATGGCAAGAAGATCGGCTGTAAGTTCGGATTCGCTCGCGTGAACAGGATTTGAGAGAACCACGATTTCTCCACCGTTTTGTTTTGCCATGAACTCGAATAGTTCAAATCCGAATCTACACAATCTGTCTCTACAGGCAACAACAACCGTGAGCTGATCTGGGCGCATAAATCTGACCAGTAAGGCTTGCAGTCCTTTTCTTTTGAAATTGAGTCCAGAAACGTCGTACAGGCGTTGCCCTGCTCCATTTTTGATTGATTTGATCTGCCCTTCATCTGCGTACTTCCTTAGCGTGTTTGGATGCAATCCCAGAAATTCGACCGCTTTTCTAAGTGGTATGTATGCCATTCACCAAAGATCACCTATCTGGTAGCTTATGTTAATGATTGTTAGAAAAGTTAGCACTGTGCGTCAACCTCCGTACTGTGCCAATACTCCCGATCGCACCCCAGGCATTCTAAAATCAAAGGTAATTAACCTAGATTTCTACTCGATACCGCATGGATACTAAAGCTTTTAAGCGCTCGCTCCAACAGTCTGAGAACTACCACCGCAAGGGTTTCGGACACGAAGCTGAGGTTGCGAATGTAATGGAGACGGCTTATCAAAGCAGTCTGATCCAGCAAATTCGTGATAATAATTACAGGCTGGAACGCAACGGCGTCACGATCCGGCTGGCTCAGGCTTTTGGCTTTTGCTGGGGCGTAGAACGCGCTGTGGCTATTGCTTACGAGACTCGCCAACATTTCCCCTCCGAACGGATTTGGATTACTAATGAGATTATTCATAATCCCTCTGTAAATCAGCATTTGCGGGATATGGAAGTTGGTTTTATTGCTGTTGAAAAGGGACTGAAGGATTTTTCGGTTGTCGATAGCGGCGATGTGGTCATTTTACCAGCTTTTGGGGCGAGCGTCCAAGAAATGCAGTTGCTTAATGATAAGGGCTGCAAGATTGTTGATACTACTTGTCCTTGGGTTTCTAAGGTTTGGAATACTGTTGAAAAACACAAGAAGAGGGATTATACTTCGATTATTCATGGTCAGTACAAGCACGAAGAAACTGTGGCGACGAGTTCTTTTGCTGATAAATACTTGATTGTGCTGAATTTGCGGGAAGCTGAATATGTTAGCAATTATATCTTGCATGGCGGCGATCGTGATGAGTTTCTTGCTAAGTTTAGCAAGGCTTATTCTGCTGGTTTTGACCCAGATGTGGATTTGGAAAGTGTAGGAATTGCTAACCAAACTACTATGCTCAAAACTGAGACCGAAAATATTGGCAAATTATTTGAAAAGACGATGATGCGGAAGTTTGGGCCGGAGAATTTGAATGCACATTTTCTGAGTTTTAATACAATCTGCGATGCCACTCAGGAACGCCAAGATGCTATGTTGAGTTTGGTTGAAGAAAAGTTGGATCTGATGCTGGTGATTGGGGGTTTTAATTCTTCTAATACTACGCATTTGCAGGAGATTGCGATCGACAATACTATTCCTTCTTATCACATTGATTGTGCGGAACGCATTTTACCGGGAAATCGCATCGAACACAAGCCTTTAGGGGCAGATTTGGTCGTGGCTGATGGTTGGCTCCCTGATGGTAATATTGTCGTGGGCGTGACTTCGGGTGCTTCGACTCCCGATAAGGTTGTTGAGGATGCGATCGACCGCATTTTTGCGATGAAAGCCGCCGTTATTGCCTAATTATCTTGTTGGTACACTGCACTCGGAATCGTCATTTTCTGGGTGTAGTGCGATCGTCTCGTATGTGTACTGACAGCAGCAGCGAACAAGTAGCAGTCGATCGGGTTTTTGCTGCGGAGTTCGATCGGCATCTGGCTAAATCTATCCTTCCTAATGTCTTGGTGGAGGCGATCGTCACTTTGACCAAGCAAGCGCTAACAACTTAAAATAACTTAATTGGTAATTAGTAATTGTGTTTGTAGTGAGGACTTTAGTCCTCATAAAACGAAGGACTAAAGTCCTCACTACTAACCTATAATAGTAATTTTAGTGGAGACGATTTGATTAATGAAACTCAATATTTATGGGAATTACTGAACTCAAAAATATAAAAGTTTGTATTTTTAAAATAATTGATTTTTTTCTGCTGGGGCGTAGTGGGAGCAACTCCCAAAATATGCCATCTCAATGTCGATTACCTGCTACAGGTGGTAATATGCTAAGATATCCAAAAACCACGGTAGTTAAGTGGACAAACTTGAGACAGATATAGAGGGAATTTGCTCTGAAATTGAGGCCTTGCGCCGGGAACGCCAGCAGCTTAGCATTGGCGCTGCTACCCCCGTAGGCGATTCGCCCCAAGCGATCGCGGATGCTTACCGCCGTCACGCTAGGGAAACAGCACAAGTTTCGGCAGAAATCAAGGGGATAGATGATGCGATCGTCGCTCTGTCAGCTCAACTCAATAAAAAACAGCAGCAGTCGGTAAAGTTGCAAAGAATCACTCCGATGGAGGAGCAAGTAGAAGAAGGAAGAGTTCTCGCTCGCGGACACGCGCAACGGATTAATGAACTGGCTGGGGAACTGGCGGCCGAAGTGAAGGAACTAAAAGCGATCGCCGACAAAATTAGCCCGAGCTACTGGCAGGTTTATTACAAGCCTTTTATTACTGGTTTTAAGAGTATTTCTGTTCCCTACGTGCGATCGGACGGAGATGTTTGGACTATTGTCAATCGAGTAGTTTGAGAGGCTGCGGGAGCAGAAATTGGAACTACTACCCAAGACAAGTTTTTTCTGTCCCTCTTCCTCTACCTCAACCCCGCAGGAGTTGCTTAATAGTGCCGACCAATTCTTGAGGGTGAAATGGCTTGGCGATGTAAGCGTCGGCTCCTTGTTTCATTCCCCAGTAGCGATCGAACTCTTCGCTTTTGCTCGAACACATTACCACCGGCAAATTTTGAGTTTTGGGGTCACTCTTGAGCCGCCGACAGACTTCGTAGCCGTTCATCCGGGGCATCACAATATCCAGAACGACTAAATCCGGGCGGTTGGCCTTGATTTGCTCTAGAGCTTCTACGCCATCACTAGCTACCGTGACGTTGAGTCCTCTACCTTTGAGCAAGTCGGCGATCATCTCCCGCAGAGTGACGCTATCATCAACAACCATAACTGTACTCATAGAATAATCCCTACCAAGTTTCTGGGTTGAAACGTTCACATTAACGTTTGCATTAACGTTCGCCTTCAAAGGTGTCTTTGCCTGATTGAGATTACGCTCTGCTAGATGTAGTTTACCCACTTTTGGTTATTTCCCAATCATTTTCTGAATAATTATCTCGAAATAAAGATCCGCGCAATCTCGGTTGACACAGGAGCCTCTGTCCGTTAGTCTATCATTTTCTTTCTCAAATGGTACTTTTCTCAAAAAATGAGGGTGTAGGTTGGGTTGTGCGTTTCGGGTTGAGGCAGGCGGCGCAGCGCCGCCTGCCTCAAAGTTGGTCTAATTATGATTTTGCGTACCTAAAGGCGATAGTTTTTGGTCGTAGACAGTCTCTAAAACGACTGGGCGCTGCCGATAGCTGTGACCAGAGTTTTTGCAGCCGTTAGCAACGATTCCCAAGACGGAAGCTCCAGAAATTTTTAATTCTTCTAAAACTTTGCGAACTTGCGATCGGTCTGTTTTCCCAATTTGCACGACCATAATCGTAGCGTCTGTGTGAGCCGCGATCAAATGCGCGTCTGCCAAACCTCCTAGTGGCGGGGTGTCATAAATCACTAAGTCAAAAAATGCTTGAAATTGCTCCATTAGATACTGCATTTTTTTGGAAGAAAGCAGCTTGATCGGATCGGAGGGAATTTGGCCGGCTGTGAGTACGAACAAATTGTCTTGGTTCGGCGCTCGCACAATCGCATCGTTGAGGCTGAGGTCTGTGGAGATGGCATCGCCCAGGCCGCGCAGGTTCGGCAGTCCTAACTTAGTGTGCAGTTGCGGGCACCGCAAATCTGCATCTACTAACAATACTCGCTGTCCGACTGCTGCTGCTGTGGCGGCCAGGTGCAAAGCTACTGTAGATTTGCCGTCTCCGACTACCGCCGAGGCCACTAAGAGCGATCGAATCGCCGTACCTGTGCTGAGCAAGTGAATGTTCGTGTAGAGCGATCGAAATGCTTCTAAAAATTGATAGTCCAAGTCGCTAAAAATACTTTTCCCCCCGACGACCATCGGAGCAGTAAGTTGAGCTTCGCCCAGTTCGACAACTTCCACTTTCGAGTTCGATCGAGCCGATGTGAGTTTCCTGGGTCGAGCTGGCGGTCGGCGCTTGACTTTTTTGCTAAACGGAATCACCCCGATCACCGGCAATTTTGTGGCTATTCTCAGTGCTTCTGGAGTGTGGAAAACAGTATTTAGTACCTCTACGAGCAAGCCGACTGCAATGCCCAGCAGACAGCTTAAAATTACTGCCAGCGCTAACTGTTTTTTGGTTTGTTTAACGGTAGCTGGTATTAACTTGCCGAATTTATTTAGCGGAATTTCAGGCGGATTGATCAGCACCCAGGGTATTTGCTGCTGAGCCGCATCGATCCGCAAGGCTTCTCGTTTTGCCAAGAAGTCCGACAAGCTCTTAGTAACTACTTGCTGTTCCCGCACTAAATTGTCGTATTGTCGCGTTGTCACTGAAAAATTTCTAATTTTTTGGTTGAGTTCTTTTTGCAATAGAGTCATTTCCAGATCGCGCGCCTCAACTTCTTTGATTTGGCTGCTTAAATTTGCCATCACCACTTCTTTTGCTTGTTGACTTGCTGTTAAAATCAGTTCTTCCCGACTTTTTCGCAGTGCTAAAACGGGCAAACTGTCATCTCTGTACTGAGCTAATTTTAGGGAGAGGTCTGAGTCTATTTTCTGGATTTGACCCAAGAGTGCGCCGTAAGCTTGTCCTTGGGTCATCAACACGCCAACGGGGTTATTTTGATTGACTAATTTTTGATAGCTTTGGTAGAGACTACGCATCCCTCTTAACTGTACTTGCAGCACTCCTTGCTGTCCCCGAATGCTTTGAACTTGTTCAGAGAGAGATTTTCCCTCTAGCTGGGGGTCAAACAAGTTGCTCTGCTGCCGCAGTCTTTGGACTTGCAGTTGCAGAACTTCGACTCTTTCTCGGAGCTTGGGCATCTCCATATCTATAAATTTAATGCCTTGATTAATGCCCGTCAGTCGCTGCTGCAAGCTGTACTCTAGATAAGCTTTAGAAAGTTTCTCCAATACGCCGTAAATTTTCTTTGGATCTGAATCTTTGTAGCGAACTTCTAATATTTTTGTGCCTTGCTGTTTGCCGTCTTTTGCGTAACTCACGCGGCTGATTGACAGTTTCGACATCAGTTCGGTGTAGGTCATGTTAGGATTCCAAGATCGCAATTCCTGAAGCACTGGCTGCATCATTTTGGGACTCCGCAAAATCCTAATTTGGGTTTCGTAGTCTACTAAGCTAATTCCTTCAATATTAATTTTTGCTAAGTCGGCAGCGACGGTGTTATCTAATTGTTTGGATAGCAAACCTTCGGCGGTGGCTGGTTCTACTAACAAGGAAAAGGAGCCTTCATAGTCGAGCGTCATCTTTTGAGAACTGACGTATATAGCTGTTCCAGCCAGAGCGCTCAAAGCAATGGTGGCTGCCGCCATGACCAGGATGCGTCGGCGCAGGACGCCTAACAGCCAGGACAAGTCTAGCTTTTCTTCTTCTGTTTCCTCGACGAAGTTATCTCTGTAGTTCTGAGTCGAAAAGTTCGGCAGTTTGCCATTTGATTTTGATGTCAAGGGTTGGTAATCTTGTCTGTTATCCATATTTAGCTGGGGTATTTTTGAGGGTGATATTTTTGATGTTGATATTTTTGAAGCTGCCGCGCCGCCACTGTCTAATCCTATTGTTTAGTTTATTCTAGCCTTTGTCAGGAATTATCCACCTCACCCGCAGCTTTCTTACCTGAATATAGATCGGAGAACGTTTATAAAATTTAACACTCCGGTAGCTGGTCCGACAGGCCCGACTACAGCGTTCATTCGGTCTATGAGGTTGACGAGACCACTGCGAGATACGATGATCATGTCGTTGTTGCGAAGTTGAGGATTGACTTCTTCGTTAATCCCTTGAGTTATATCGACTTCGATCGTCCGTTTAGTAGCTGTACCGTCGTTATTGAGGCGGACTAGCTCAATTTTATTCCTTCTAGCTCTGGTATTCTCGTAGCCAAAAAATCCTCTGGAAA
Organism: Cyanobacteria bacterium OTE_58_metabat_593; assembly: GCA_031372825.1. GTDB lineage: Bacteria > Cyanobacteriota > Cyanobacteriia > Cyanobacteriales > Microcoleaceae > Microcoleus. The sequence goes on from JANMLZ010000154.1 coordinate 11,251, forward strand.
TTAAAGCCTGATTCAGCGTGGCATTAGCTGGGAGTCTCAATGGATCGAGGGATGTTCTGACTTCTCCTACTACAAAAACATTGATGCCGGCGGGAGCAAAGTTAGTGTTAGCCAGCACGCCAGCTTCTGCGGCGTTGACGATCGCGGCTTTGGGAACGATGATCGTGTCTCCCTGCTGCAGGATGGTATCTTGGGCCCCGTCGCCGGACTCCAGGAACTGCCACAGGTTGACTGCGATAATTTGTTCGCCTCTTCTGGTGAGGCGACGCACTTGGATTTGCCGGATGTCGGCATCGGGGGTAATGCCCCCGGCTAGCTGAATAGCCCGGATGACGGTGGGAAAGCCTTCTCGGCTGAGATCGCTTGTAGTGTTGCCGCCGATGACGACGTAAGGCCCCGGGCGGGTGACTTGGCCGACGATGGAGATCGATCGAGGTTTTTCAGGCGGCGGCGAAAAGTTGGCGGTCGCAAATTGGCGAGATTCTGCTTGGTTGAAGTTGGTGACGGTCGGGATCACAATTGTGTCTCTGTCTTGCAAAATGATATCTTGAGACAGGTCTCCTTCTTGCAAGAATTTCCACAGATTGACGTTAAGCACTTGGTCGGGGCCGTCGGGTTGGGGACGGCGGACGCGGATGTTGCGGATGTCGGCGACACCAGTGACGCCTTCTGCGAGTCTGATCGCTTGGGTGACGGTGGGGTACTGCACACTCGGTGCGACTCCCGGGCCAGGAGTTAGGGTGATGATGAAGTTTCCGGGTCTGGTGACTTCTCCGATGACGCCGACGTTTAGGGGGCGGGCCGCTACGAGGCTGACTGTGACTACGGGGTCTTTGAGGACGCGGCGGTAGGCGTTGCGGATGATGTTGGTGGCTTCTACTAAGGTGCGGCCGCGGATGGAGACCAGCCCGATCAGGGGGAGGTTCACAGAACCGTCGGAGAGGACTTCGTAGCCGCGGGTGAGTTCGGGTACTTCGAGTATTTCTACTTGGATACGATCGCCACCGCCGAGTTTGTAGCTTTCGGGCGATCTTCTAACACCCGCAGGCGGTGTTGTGACAGCGCCGGGCCGCAATCGTACTTGCGCCGTTGCAGAAAGCGGAAACCCGAGGTAAATACTCGCGCAGGCGATCGTCCACAAGGTCAAACTCAAGACGGGCGGGGTTATTTGTTTGGAAAAATCAGCGTTAACCACAGGCTACCTATTGTCTTACTAGAATCATTCACCAGTTTAATCTGTCACCATTGAAATACTATGTCGATCGCACATACGAGGAAAAAAAAATTATCAAATTTTGTTACCATCCTCAAAGCACTTATCTAGAAAGCCCAATTCAAACAACCCTCGGTATTCTCGAACCCCTTTCCTTCTACCCAGCCAACAATTTAGATAGGCAGCAGCTTGTATAGAATGCTCACAGGCGACAACTACCTCCGTTTATCAAAAGATGGGGTTTAAAACCCCGTCCTTATAGGACTGCTTTATGTTTACCAGAGACATACTTACCAGTAAATGTCGTAAGATAGTGAAATGTTAGCCATGAACTACCGCTACCGAGTCTACCCAACCACCGCTCAAGAACAGTTGTTGAAAGAGTGGATGGATACTTGTCGCGTCGCCTATAATTACGGGCTACGAGAAATCAAGGACTGGTGTAATAGTCGGAAATGTATGGTTGACAGATGCTCCATCAGTCATGAATACATCATGCCTGCCGATCGTCCTTTCCCTAGCGAAGTAAAACAGCTCAACGCCCTGCCAAGTGCCAAAAAAGTATTTTCCCGATTGGGTGAAGTACCAAGCCAAGTGTTGCAGCAAGCGCTCAAGCAATTGCACCGAGCATGGGAAGGATTTCAAAAAGTTGGGCATGGGTTCCCTCGATTCAAGAAGTTTGGGCAATTCAAATCTTTGTTGTTCCCCCAATTTGCCAAGAATCCTGTGACTGGGGTACATATTACCTTGCCAAAGTTGGGGCTAATACCAATTACTTTGCATCGCCCAATCCCCAATGGCTTTGTGGTGAAACAAGTAAGGATAATCAACAAAGCTGATAAATGGTACGCATCTATTAACATCCAATGTGATGTCAATGTCCCTGACCCCAGCCCACACGGTCATCCAATTGGGGTAGACGTTGGACTTTCTAATTTTCTAGCAACCAGTGACGGGTTAATCGTAAAATCACCTAAGTTCTTGAAAGTGATACTCCGCAAGCTGAAATTGCTGCAACGCAGACTTTCTCGAAAAAAGAAACGGTCTAAAAACTACGAAAAACAACGCATTAAGGTGGCTAGAATCCACCACGCAATTGACAACACCCGTAAGGACTTCCACTTTAAACAAGCTCATATTCTTTGCGATGCTGGTGATATGGTCTTCATGGAAGACTTGGATTACCGAATTCTTGCCAAAGGTATGCTTGGAAAGCAAATGCTTGCAGAGGGATTTGGACAGTTCCGAAATATCACTAAGTATGTGTGTTGGAAGCGCGGTAAATTTTTTGGCGAGGTTAGTGCCAGGGGGACTTCGCAGGAGTGTCCTGAGTGTGGCGCTCCCGTTAGAAAAGATTTGAGTGTTAGAGTACATTCTTGTTCTAATTGTGGCTATACAACGGATCGGGATGTTGCTAGTGGTCAAGTAATCAGGAATAGAGGAATAACCCTGATTAGTACCGATGGACAGTCGGGAATTCAAAATGCCTATGCAGACGGTTTGCCGGGGAAAGGGAATTCTCTTTCGTTGCGTCAAAGTCGAAATCCCGTAAGGGAGTAACTAGGAAATCTAAGAAGTGATTCTTAGAAGCTCCGCACCTGATAGTCGGAGTGATGTCACTGTTATTTTGGTGGAATTAGCCCGCTGCTACATTGATATTTTTCTCAAACAGGGTAGATATTTATGGCGAGACTCATTAAAGAACTAATTTTCAGCAATAATTTGTTGCTGACTATATTGGGTTTGAGCGGATTGATGATCACTCTGTTCATATTTCAGATTGCCACTAAAAGAAATTTCGGTATTACTTTTGAAAAGTGGTTTACTGTCTTGTACATCTTCATATCTCCTCACGTCAATATACCTCCTTTTAATTACCTGCATTTTATCAATATCGCTGAAACAGATGGCAGTACGATCGCCAAACTTCCTTTTGTGTTTTATCCCTGGGTAATGTTTATTTTATGCGGGAGATTTATTGGTTTTATAAAATTTAACTGTATCCAAGGATTATCATTTTTAGTGCTGAGAAATCCGGGTTTTTCGCTGTATTGTTTGCTACCAATAACATCGACACTATGGTCGCTAGTTCCTGATATTACGCTGAAAGCAGGGATGGCATTTACAGGTTTTACTGTCGTTTGCTTTTATGTAGGTGCGCGATATGAGTGGGACGAACTATCTGGCTTAGTGCGATGGGGCTATACCTCGATCGGTATAGTTAGTTTTTTGCGGTTCCCGACTGTAACGCGGGAATTGGCAGGAATTACCAGCCACAAAAATTCTCTCGGCAGCATCATGGTTGTGAGTACAGCACTTTGGTATCTGCACTATTCCCAAGGTGCTAAAACTCAGAAAGAACGCTGGATAGCTCTACTATTCATGTTTTTTTCATTTTATTTGGTGAGGTCTACTAGCTCTGGCGGTTCTTTAGTTAATAGTTTGATGCTCGTACTTATAGTATCATCTTTAAGTTTTTTGAGCAAGTTAAAGTTTCAATGGGCATTTACTTGTATTGTCGGTTTTATGGTGTTTGGTATCATTGGCAGCGTTTATATAATAGACAACTTAGAGTCGATTGTTGTGGGAGGTTTGGGAAAGGATTTGACTTTGACTGGACGCACGGAGTTCTGGCCACAATTAATCGAGGCCGCCAATCAGCGTCCTTGGTTTGGCTATGGATTTGAGGGATTTTTTCAACAAGATTTAATAGGTGATAAAACCCCAGCTTTTTATATATATACTGCGAGCGGATTTCAACCGAAAACAGCTCATAATGGCCCCATAGCAATATTGCTCTTTTTCGGTTATCCGGGACTGATACTAATCTTGGTTTCTCTGCTGACTAATCTAACTTTTGCAGTCCGCGAACTGAGCCGCCGCCCGCTAGCGGAATCGGGAATACCAATTATTTACTTAGTTTTTATTATTTTGAATAACCTAACTGAAGGTTCTATAGCTGATATTGGGGATGTGTGGCTTGCTTACGTGTTAATAACAGTTAGACTCAGTATCGATAGTAGCAAATCTCCATCCAGCAACCGCCGCAGTTACGAACGGGATTTGCCGCCGCGATCGGCATCCAGATTAAATCCAGATTAAGTTGAGAAAGTTACCAATGAATAAAGGTATGATATATGATATTATTGAGCCTAGCTTGAACTCAATCTTCCACTCCTAAGTAAATATACTGATTCTCGATAAGGACTCAAAACTTTCTGATGTTAGATAAGCTAAATGCGGTCAGTCAAAAGCTCGGTCCCGGCCTCCGCCAGGTACTCGGCAATCTGGCTTGGCTGTTGACAGACCAAATTTTGCAGATGGCTCTGGGTCTGTTTGTGGGAGTGTGGGTAGCTAGATATCTGGGCCCGGCACAATTTGGCTTGATCAGTTATGCGATCGCCTTTGTTTCCCTGTTTGCCTCGGTGGCAACGATGGGATTGGGTACTCTGGTAGTGCGCGATATTGCTCGCAATCCCGACTGCAAAGAAGAGACTCTGGGGACTGCTTTTGCCATACAATTAGCAGGCGGAATCATCACTTTAGTGCTAACGGTGACAGTGATTTCCCTACAGAACCCCAATGACAGTTTAACTCGTTGGCTGGTGGGGATAATCGCAGCCGGAACGATATTTCAGTCCTTTGAAACCATAAATTTTTGGTTTCAGTCGCAAGTTCAATCTAAGTATACGGTTGTTGCTAAGAATTCCGTATCTTTACTGGTGGCAGCACTGAGAATTGGATTGATTCAAATCAAAGCACCGTTGATTGCTTTTGCTTGGCTGAGGTTGGGAGAGGTGGCAGTGGTTGGATTGGCGATCGCCATTGTCTATCAAAGCAGAGGAAATGATTTTAAGCTCTGGCGAGTCAGTTGGGAGCGAGGCAAACAATTGCTTCAGGAAAGTTGGCCGCTAGTGCTGTCGAGCGTGGCGGTTTTTATTTATTCCAAAATCGATCAGATTATGCTCGGTTCTATAGATAAAACTGAGTTGGGATATTATGCAGTTGCAGTTAAACTATCGGAAGTATGTGATTTCTTGCCCGTGATTATCGCTTCTTCTATTTTCCCCAAACTCGCACAGCTAAGAGAAAAAAATTATGCCGAATACCTAAAAAAGTTTCAAATTTACTCCGATGCTATGCTAGTTTTGTGGCTAGCAGTGGCATTGCCAATCTCTCTGCTGGCTCCTTTTATAGTCCAGACGCTTTACGGCGAGCAATATACAGCTTCAGCCCAGGTGCTGTCAATCTACGTCTGGGCTCAATTTGGCAGTAACTTCGGCATAGCTAGAAATACCTATTTTGCCTTAGAAGGTCAACTGCGGTACGGTCTTTACTTGACGGTTATTGGTTCAATTTTTAATATAGTATTGAACTCTCTACTGATTCCTAAATATGGAGCCGTTGGAGCAACCATAGCAACGTTAATCACTTATTTCTATGTAATTATCCTGGTCAACTTTTTGATTAGAGAATTGAGGCCTTTTGGCAATTTAATCCTGCGTTCGCTCAATTTATACAAGGCGGCTTCCAGGCTGATAGGATTGGTCAAATGATTGAAATTAAACCCAAGCTCCAACATCGATCGCACTGTCCCTATTCTGGCAAAATACTCAAACCTGTCAAAGTATTGTGGCAAGGTGCTCGCGTCTGTGTGGTGTCTGAGTCTCCCGCAGGTGGCGAAATCATTGACGAGTTGAGAATTGGCCACGCTGCTAAAACTGCTTACAGCATTAACTTAGCTCGAGGGGAAACTTTTAGTGATGACAAATATGCGGAAGAATTTTTAGCAAAACCATTGCTCCAATCTCTGCAAAATCCTCAAGCCGAACAGCTAGAAATTTGTCAAGAAATCTTCAAATCTTACCAGCGGGTAATCGTATTAAACTGCATTGATTATCTTTACGGACACAGCCTTTTAAAGTTGCTGAATGCACAGAGGCATTTAGAGTCTCATCCAGATTTTGGTTTGATTGTCATCGTCCAAAAATTTATGAGGTGGATGGTTCCCGAAGGAGTTGCCGAAGTCTGGACAGTACCGATATCGCTCAAAAATGCCCAGTATTACTATCCCAGTTTTGGCGAATTTGTTAACAAAAAGTTAGAACGTTTTGAAGAAGTTTATGTAAGTGAAGCTTATTCTCACCCCAGTCGATTTGATATTAGTAAATTTACGGGGGTTCCTAAACACGATTTTGACAAAAAAGAATACAAAATTACTTTTGTTTGGCGGGAAGATCGGCTTTGGTGCAATAATTGGATTTTCAAAGTTTGCCGAAAACTCAAATTGCTGCAAATTCCTTTAAGTATTCAAAATTGGAACGTGCGGAGGTTATTTACAAAAATGCAAAAACTGCTACCGACTGCTAAGTTTGCTGTTGCAGGTTTGGGTAAAAGCACTAATTTTCCTGAGTGGGTAGAAGATTTCAGGGTGGATAAATTTGATGAAACAACTGAACGAAAAATGTGTCAAGTTTACTCAGAAAGTCGGTTGGTAATTGGGATTCACGGTTCTAATATGCTATTACCGTCTGGTCACGCTGGTATGACGATCGATATGATTGAAGAACGATGGGGTAATTTTGCTCAAGATATTTTATATCAAGAATCAGATCCCAGACTTGCTTCGTTTCGCTATCGATATCTACCACTCCAGACTAGCTTGAGTAATTTAGCGCATATTGCTTCAGAAATGATTCTCAAGCGATCGGATTTCTATTTTCACATGATGGGCGATTCCCTTCACGGCTTTAATTGATTTCACACTTTAAATATAGCAGGAGATATAGGCCATGAAGAACAACGGTTCTGTTTATATAGTTACTGGAATGTGCTGTGATGAAGAAGGACAGGAAAGTAAATATCCCCAGGGATCGGATGCTAAATCTTCATCAGAAAAGTTTCAATTAGTTTACTGGCGATGTGCGGTGGTATATTTTGCTTCCAGCGTTAAAAACAACCCGGAAGCTCAGCATATCTTATTTACGAATACCGATCGCATTCCCAACATTGAAAGCTTTAACACCGTTGAGTTTTTCAACAAAATCGGAGTTAAAGTCGTCCAGATTCCATTTACCTATCAGCCACCCATTGAATATTACCCCGCCTTCCGAAGTACGTTTTTTAAGTTTGATATTATTCAATATTTGAAAAACCATTCAGACTCAAACGATCTTTGTATCGCTTTAGACTCTGACTGCGTGTGGATTAATTCAGCCGATCGCATAATTGCCGATATCGAAAAACACGGTTTGACAACTTACGACCTTTACGAACCCGACGACAAAAAAATTAGCGGCTTAACCAGGCGAGAAATGCAGAAAATTTATGAGGAATTAGGCTATAAAGTAGATGAGCCTCCCAAGTATTTTGGTGCAGAGTTTATCGTAGGAAATGGGAAGCACATTAAAATATTGTCCGACGAAGTAGACTCAATCTGGGAGACTTGCTTGCAAAGATTTGCCGCAGGGGAGACAAAATTTAATACAGAAGAGCAGATGCTCAGCTATATTTACAATAAACTGGGATATGCTCGCAGCAGCGGCAATGCTTACTTTAATCGAGTATGGACATCGCCGATAATTTATACTGCAACTGAAGCAGATTTAAAAATGGATGTGTGGCATTTACCAGCCGAGAAAGGATTCGGGATTAAGCGACTTTTTGCACAAGTGGCTAATCCAAACTCTGATTTTTGGAATCTACCTGTGGGAGAACAGTTTACTAAATATGTTGCGGGTTATGTCGGAATCCCAAAACGCAATATTTCTAAGACTGTTCTGGATGTATTAGACAACAGGATTTCCGGGATAAAAAGGAGATTGGCGAAAGTCACAAGTGTTGTCAAAAATTAGCATACTGGAGTTGTGTAAATGTTCGATCGCCAATTGAAAACCCCCGTCGCGTTTATTATTTTCAAACGCCCGGTCGAAACTCAAAGAGTGTTCGCGGAAATCCGCAAAGTCAAGCCGTCTAAGTTGTTAGTGGTTGCTGACGGGCCACGGCCGGACAGACCGGGGGAAGGCCTGCAATGTGCTGCTGCTCGGGCGGTTATTGAGCAGGTGGATTGGGAATGCGAAGTTTTGAGAAATTATGCCGATCGCAATTTGGGATGTCGCGATCGCGTTTCTAGCGGGTTAAATTGGGTGTTTGATACGGTGGAAGAGGCGATTATTATTGAGGATGATTGCTTACCTGACAGTACATTTTTCTATTTTGCAGAAGAGTTGCTAGAACGTTATCGATACGACGAACGAATTATGTCGATATCTGGACAAAATGTGCAATTTGGCAAGCAGCGTACAGATTATAGTTACTACTTTTCTCGGTACACTCACTGCTGGAGTTGGGCGACTTGGAAGCGAGCTTGGAAACACTACGATTTAGAGATGAAGCTGTGGCCGGAAGTTCGAGATGGCAATTTTTTGATGGATATATTGGGAGATGCTCATGCTGCCAAAATTTGGACGAAAACTTGTCAGTTGTGTTACGAAGGCACTCTTGATACTTGGGATTTTCAGTGGACGTTTGCTAGTTTTATTCAAAATGGTTTGAATATTTTGTCTAATGTCAATTTGGCTGCAAATATTGGACACGGAAGCGGGGGAACTCACACGGATGATATCAGTAGTCCCTACAATAATATGTCTGTTGAGCCGATCGCCTTTCCGCTGAAACATCCTCCGTTTGTGATTCGGGACGCGCAAGCCGATGACTTTACTCAGAATAGTTTATATGACTACGATCCGAAGTTTGTGAAGAAAGTACAGCGAAAACTTAAACAGCTTTTGAAAATGTAAGTAAGTATGCTGTTTTTTTAGATGTCAGGCTTTTTGAATAAGTCGGTTTGTGGGTATTTGGTTGGGGATTTTTATGAAATATTTAACCGCAGAGGGCGCAGAGGGCGCAGAGGAAGAAAAGAGAGAGATGAATAATTTTGAGGCTGACCGAGGGATTTGATACTGAGGATGTTTTGATGAAAGTTTTGCTGCTAAGTAATTACGATAATAAAGGTGGTGCTGCGAGGGCGACTTATCGCCTGCATAAGGGTTTGCAAAGTATTGGGGTGAATTCCGAAATTCTGGCTGGTTATAAGTCTAGTAATGATGAAACTGTGCGGTTGATGCCGACAAAATTAGGAGAGAATTTTAAGAGTCTCAGATCTAAATTAAATAGATTGCCATTAAAGCTTTATCCAAAACTAGGTCAGGTTATTTTTTCGCCGCAATGGGTTCCTGATTCCTTAGCATCGGAAGTTGCCAAAATCAATCCTGATGCGATTAATTTGCATTGGGTTTGTGAAGGTTATATGCAGATTGAAACTCTGGCTAAGTTTAATAAGCCGATTGTTTGGACGCTGCACGATATGTGGGCGTTTACGGGTGGATGTCATTATAGTGAAAGTTGCGATCGTTATCTTGATGCTTGCGGTGCTTGTCCGCAACTTCACAGCACTAAAGATGGTGATATTTCTCGTTGGATTTGGCAGCGAAAAGCTGATGCTTGGCAAAATTTGGATCTGACTTTGGTAACTCCGAGTAATTGGTTGTCTGACTGTGCTAAATCTAGTTCTTTGTTGGCAAAATATCCAGTTAAAGTGATTGCTAATGGGCTAGATGCTGATGTCTATAAGCCGCTGAACCGATCGCAAGTGAGGGATAGTTTGAATTTGCCTCAAGATAAACAATTGGTGTTGTTTGGGGCGATGCAGGGAACGCAGGATCGCTGGAAGGGTTTTCCGTTGCTGGTTCCAGCTTTGCAAAGCCTGAGTCAGTCGGGATGGAAGGATAGAATTGAACTTGTGGTTTTTGGGTGTTTTGAGCCGGAAAGCCCGATCGATGTTGGCTTCAAAATTCATTATCTTGGCAGGTTGGAAGATGAAATGTTAGCAAAAGTTTATGCGGCGGCGGATGTGATGGTTGTACCGTCGCGGTATGAAGCTTTTGGTCAGACTGCATCGGAAGCGATGGCTTGCGGTACGCCTGTTGTGGCTTTTGATGTGACGGGATTAAAAGATATTGTCGATCGCTACGAAAACGGTTATTTAGCTCAACCCTATGATAGCGAAGATTTGGCGCGGGGTATTGCTTGGGTTTTAGAAGATGCGGAGCGACATGAAAAGCTTTGTTACAATGCTCGTATGAAAGTTGAGGCAAAGTTTACATTAGAAGTGCAAGCTCGTGAGTATCAAAAACTCTATGAAGAAGTTTGCCAAGCAGCTAAGTAAATATACTGGAAAAACTCAAGACTTAGGTACTCAGTTTTTTAAATAAGTCGGGTATGTAGATGCTGCTCAAATGATGAACTTTCTTTTCAATTTGTTGATAATGTGGCAAATTAAGTTAATAATTGTATTGCGATCGTAGGCGATCGGCATGGGCGATCGCACGCGAGACAGTTGATTATTGCAAACAGCCAATTTTTAATATAGATGGAGCAGATAAGTATAGCAGTCCTGATGACTTGCTACAACCGCAAGTCAAAGACTTTGGCCACTCTAGAGTCGCTGTTCCAACAAAGATCGATCGATGAAATTGGACATAAAGTTTATCTGGTTGATGATGGGAGCACTGATGGCACTGGTCAAGCAGTACAGCAAACATATCCTGATGTCAAGATTTTTTCTGGGGATGGCAATTTATTTTGGAATGGAGGAATGCGTATCGCTTTCAGTGAAGCAATCAAAGACGATCCAGATTATTACCTATGGTTGAATGACGATACGATACTTTATCCAGATGCTTTAAATTCGCTGTTGACAACCAGCCGTCAGTTATTTGAACAAGGAGAAAAAAAGGCGATCGTTGCCGGCTCTACTTGTGACCCCGATACTGGTGATTTTACTTACGGCGGTATAGTTAAAATTACCCCCTTGCTTCCCTTTAAATTTCGGTTTCTCGATCCCACAGAAGCACCTCAATCTTGTGACAGCATGAATGGTAACTGCGTGTTAATTCCCCGCAGTGTTGTTGAACTTGTTGGCAATCTCGATCCAGCCTTTATTCATTATTTATCAGATTGGGAATATGGGCTGCGCGCTCGACAAAAAGGCTGCACAGTCTGGATAGCTCCCGGTTATCAAGGAACCTGTTCACCAAATCCCCAAGCTACAAAAGTGGCTGCTGCTAATATCAGTGAAGGCTTAGAAAAAATGAACCAACCGAAAGGTTTAACTTTTCAAGATGCTACCCTTCAACCGTGGGAAGAATGGAAAGTATTTGCTCAGCGTCACGGTGGTTTATTCTGGCCAATTTATTGGTTGCTACCTTACAGAAGGTTAGTTTGGTTTTCAGTTTTGAGTAAGCTGGGATTAACTAAAAACAAAACTGAAGGTGAATAGGATGTTAGATAAACGTGATTTGCGTGTGGCTTGGCTGGTTCCAGAAGTAGAATTGGGTGCGTATTGGCAGCCTGTATTGAGAGAGTTTACAAAAGTATTTAAGAATACTATATTTTATACTGGTCGCGTTTGGTCTGGGTTCGATCCGACGCTACCGGGAGCATCAGCAATTCAGTTGGTAGGGGAGACTAAGTTTGTTGAGACGACGAAGATTGAAACAGGGTACGATCGCGGTTTCATCGCAGTGTCGCCCAGCATCATCGGTCATTTGCTAAAATTTAGACCTCAGATTGTTTTTCCTCAAGCTTTTTCTCTATGGACTGTCTTGGTAGTGCTGCTCAAACCTTTCTGTGGCTGGAAAATTGCAATTATTTATGATGGTAGTTCCCCGAATACAGATTTTCGAGATTCTGGTTTTCGGACATTTGTCAGACGCATATTAGCTAAGTTTGCTGATGCTTTTGTTTCTAACAGCCAAGCCGGAAAAAGATATTTGGTAGAAGCGCTAAATGTACCGGAAGCGGAAGTTTTTACTAGAACTTATTTGGTTCCTGATGCGGAAACGCTACTGAAACCTTTGTCAGCAAATAAGGTTGAAAATTTAGGTCTTAAGCAGCCAATTTTTTTATATGTGGGGCGGATTACAGCTAGAAAAGGAATTAAGACGCTGTTACAAGCTTGTGCAATCCTCAAAAAGCAAGGATACTCTGATTATACTTTACTGATTGTTGGTAAGGGCGACCAGCAAGATGAGTTGGAAGCTTTTGTTAAAGAGCAAGATTTCCCCGATCAAGTAAACTGGGTGGGATGGGTTGATTACGGAAGTTTAGGAGCTTATTTTCAGCAAGCTGATATTTTTGTATTTCCGACTTTTGAGGATGTTTGGGGTATGGTTGTACCGGAAGCGATGGTGTTTGGAAAACCGATATTGTGTTCTAATGGTGCTGCTTCCTGCGAGTTAGTTGTGGAAGGGGAAAATGGTTATATTTTCGATCCGAGCAATGCTGAGGAGTTGTCAGAAAAAATGCGGATTTTTATAGATAATCCTGATTTGATTGAATCGATGGGGGATAGTTCTAGACAACTGATTTCTCAAAAAACTCCTGAAACAGCGGCTAAAGCTTATGTGGAAGTTACATCTTTTTTGATGAAGTCAGGTGACAGTTGACAGTTGACGGTTGATGGTTATTAGTTATTGGTTATTGGTTATTGGTTGTTGGTTATTCGTTATCTGTTACCCATAACTTCCCGATTTTATCTACAATGCCCGATGCCCGATGCCCGATGCCCAATTCCCGATGCCCGATGCCCAATTCCCGATACCCAATTACCAAATAACTAATGAAAGTTTTATTATCTGCTTTTGCTTGCGAACCAAATCTGGGATCCGAAGAGGGGGTAGGATGGAATACTGCGATCCAATCTGCTAAACATCACGAAAGCTGGGTGTTTACTCGGACGTTTTGTCGATCGTACATTGAAGCAGAACTAGAACGCAATCCAGTACCAAACCTGCACTTTGTTTATTTCGATCCGTTTGGGTGGAGCGAAGATTGGAAGGGAAAACAGGGATTGCTGCAACTTCATTATTATTTGTGGCAAATCTGGGCTTATTTTATCGCTCGAAAGCTCGATCGGACGATCGGCTTTGATATAGTACATCACGTAACTTATGTCAAACATTGGTCTCCGAGTTTCCTGGCGCTGTTGCCACATCCTTTTATTTGGGGGCCTGTGGGGGGTGCAGAAGCAGCACCAAAGCCTTTTTGGCAAGATTTTAGTCGCCGGGGCAAAATTTACGAAACGCTGCGAGCATTCGCTCAAAGCGTCGGAGAACGCGATCCGTTTGTGGGGCTGACGGCGCGCCGCAGTGTCGTGGCGCTCGCAACTACGGAAGAAACCGCAGCCCGACTGCGATTTCTGAAAGCAAAAAACGTAAAAATTTTCTCACAAGTTGGTTTATCGGAACAGGAAATTCAGGAACTAGAAAAATTTCCAACTCCGCCGGATCAACCCGTTAGATTTATCAGTGTCGGTCGTCTCTTACACTGGAAAGGGGTACACTTGGGACTCCGTGCATTTGCGGAGGCGAAGCTGGAAAAATCGGAATACTGGATTGTCGGAGACGGCCCGGAAAGAGAGCGCTTAGAAGCTTTGGCAACAGAATTAGGAATTGCAAATAAAGTATTATTTTGGGGAGCTTTACCGCGTGCTGAAACCCTTTTTAAAATGGGGGAGTCTCACGTTCTCCTACATCCGAGTTTACATGACTCTGGCGGTTTTGTGTGCACGGAAATGATGGGGGTTGGTCGTCCGACGATTTGTTTGGATTTGGGTGGGCCAGCGACTCAAGTGACGGCCGAAACGGGGATTAAAGTGGCTGCTATTGACCCCGATCGCGCTGTACAAGGTTTAGCAGAGGCTATAGTATGTTTAGCGCACGATCGTGAATTGCGATCGCGCTTAGGTCGATCGGGTCAAAAGCGCGTTAGGGAAATTTATGATTGGAATATAAAAGGTAAATTCTTTGCCGAATTATGCGAAGATGTACTCGAGCGAAAATCACGATAACTTCTGATTTGTTAGATCGCACAAAACAAAGAAAACTATATTTTTTTAGGCGGTGAAACGTGAGCGTTGTAATTATTACTGGATCGGCGGGTTTAATCGGTTCCGAGGCATCTAATTTCTTTGCTAACCAGGGATTTGATGTGGTAGGAATTGACAATGATATGCGCCGCGTATTTTTCGGGGAAGAAGCGTCTACCACTTGGAATCGGCAGAAGCTTGAACAGTCCTTAAAAGGCAAATATCACCACCTAGAAGTTGATATCCGGGATTATGAAGCAATTGCCAAGATTTTTAAGCAGTATGGTTCTGATATTAAGTTAGTAATTCATACCGCTGCTCAGCCCTCTCATGATTGGGCGGCGCGGGAGCCTCTGACAGATTTTAGTGTGAATGCCAACGGAACTCTAAATCTTTTAGAAGCAACCAGGCAATATGCAATAGAATCTCCATTTATTTTTACTTCAACTAACAAGGTTTACGGCGACACGCCTAACCGTTTGCCTCTGGTAGAATTGGAACATCGCTGGGAAATTGACCCTAGTCATACCTATGCAGGTGGCATCCGAGAGGATATGTCAATTGACCAGACGCTACACAGTTTATTTGGTGCTTCTAAAGTAGCGGCTGACGTTTTAGTGCAGGAATATGGGCGCTATTTTAATATGAAGACTGCCTGTTTTCGGGGCGGCTGTCTGACTGGGCCCAATCACTCTGGTACTCAATTACATGGGTTTTTAGCTTATTTAATGAAATGTGCGGCGATGGGGACTGCTTACACCGTATTTGGCTACAAAGGAAAGCAAGTTCGGGATAACATTCATAGCGCTGATTTAATTGCGGCTTTTTATGAATTTTATAAAGCTCCCAGAAGCGGTCAAGTTTATAATACAGGAGGTGGCAGGTACAGCAACTGTTCGATGATAGAAGCTATCCAGATGTGTGAGGAAATTGCGGAACGCAAATTCAATTGGACTTATGCTGAAGGAAATCGCGTTGGCGATCACATTTGGTGGATTAGCGACAATTCAAAATTCGCCAGTCACTATCCTGACTGGAAAATGAAATATAACGTTAAACAAATTCTACAGGAGATTTATGAGTGTAACGCCGAGCGTTGGCTTAAAGAGGTGTTCCATGATTGATAAAGGGAAAAAGAATGTACTCGGCATATTAGTAAATGCCGTTGATTATGAAGCGGCTGTCAGCAAAATTATTTCGGCAGCCAGCGCCGGAAAACCACTGTCAGTTTCGGCTCTAGCGGTTCACGGGGTAATGACTGGGGTTCTTGACAGCACTCACCGCTATCGGCTCAATCACATTGACTTAGTATTGCCAGACGGACAGCCGGTCAGGTGGGCGTTAAATTTGCTCTACAATACGGAATTGCCCGATCGTGTTTGTGGGCCAAATGCGATGCTACAAATCTGCGAACGTGCGGCCGAAGCAGGATTATCTATCTATTTGTACGGCTCAAAAGCTTCTGTACTGGAAGCTTTATCTCGCAATCTCTGCCAGCGTTTTCCCAAGTTAATTATTGCTGGAATTCAGCCCTCTAAATTTAGGAACGTTTCGCCAGAAGAAAAACAACAAATTGCACAGCAAATTCGTGATAGCGGTGCAGCAATTACTTTTGTCGGTTTGGGGTGTCCGCGACAAGAAGTCTGGGCTTACGAATACCGGGACGACTTATCAATGCCACTGATTGCTGTAGGTGCTGCTTACGATTTTCATGCGGGTAATTTGGCTAAATCTCCTGAATTTTTATCTAACATAGGTTTGGAATGGCTGTTTCGGTTGATTAAAGAACCCAAACGGCTGTGGCAGCGGTATGTTTTTTTGAATCCGCTTTATATCTGGCTGTTTTTGCTGCAATCTTTGAAACTCAAAGAGTTTGACCCCAAAGACGCCACACCACCTGTGGACGAAATATTGTATGGTTAAAATTTCCATATCTATTGTGAATTGTCAATTTTCACGAATAAAAAGCCAAAAGTAGAAATAATTAATTATTTTGACTTTCGACTTTAAACTTATGACGATTTAAATCTAGAATTAATGGGAGTTTTTCTGTGACTTCTGTTTTGCTTGCTTTGTGACTTACTGTCTAGATTACTGAGGAACTGGCAGTCGTCCTTGTTCGATCATTTGGAGGACTTGAGTTCGACAGCCGCCGCAGTCACAGCCTAAAGTTATGACGGCGATATCTCCTATTTTGTCAGAATTGATTTTTGCCAGCGATGATTGACTTTCGTCTTGATCTATGTCTGGATTGACCGAGATTTCGCCATTACGCTCAATGCTAGGATTTGGAGAAATTCTGCTGCTAGCATTACCGGGATTTACGGCTAACTGATTTAAGGCATCGCATAAAATTCAACTTTTTATTTGAGATTGCTTGTTTGTATTGAAACAAGTTTGGGAATTAAGTCGAGTCTAAATTCAGGCTTTTGTATGTTTCTGGGAAACTTAAAAAAGTTCGAGCCGATCGACCATGTGGCTGTATCATTGATGCGAAGCTCTTGAGCACTTAAATTGCATATTAAAAAACAATTCCTCCTCTTGTGGGGTGTCCCGCCCGCCCTGAATATACAGTTTAAATGCACAACAGCTTATTTTCCCGCATAAGCCCCGATCCGTTCTTTGATAAACCGGATATAAAAATGCTTAAAAGTAGACTTAATTACCCGAGGCATACCAAAGTCGATCGGCATCATATTTTCCGGTAGCTTCCAATCCAAAACCTTGAGAGTTTCCGGCTGCAAAAGCGGAAAATCAATCGCCTCTAAATTCGAGCAAAGTCCTAATTTCATCGCCGCAGCTACAGTCGGAACCAGCGCCGGATCGACATTAATAATTTCGACTACCGTTCTATCCAAAGCAAAAACATCATCAGATGCGCCCAAAATCCCCAAAAACTTAGGTTCGCCACCGCTTGGGCCGTTACCTTCGTGACCGATAATTCCATCCAAAATTGTCAAATTCGGGTTGATTGTGCGGGCTGTTTCTACCAGCATTTCACCGAATCTGGCGCTATCTTTGCCAGCTTCCATATGCCACCAAGCCTTCATTTTCCCTGGGACACAGCCGAACAAATTTTTAACACCCATTGTCACGGTTAATTGGACGTGAGATTTAAGTTTGGGCAAATTAATGACAACATCTGCTTCCATTGCTTCCTTGCAAATTCGCAGATGGTTGAAATCTTCGCTGACAGTTTCGTAGCGTTTCCCTTGAAACTCAACTACTGGCAAATTCAGTTCTTCTAGCAGTGGCAAATAACCGTTAGCTTTCGCTACACCGATCGCACTACCGAAGGCTGGACTGTCACCTAAGAATGGCTTTCCGCCCGCTTCTATGACCATTTTAGCCACACAGTACACCAATTCTGGTCTGGTGACGCATTCTTTGGTAGGGCGAGAACCTGTGAGGAGGTTGGGTTTGAGTAGAACGCGATCGCCCTTTTTGACAAAAGCTGAGATTCCGCCCAGGGGTGCGAGCAAGTTTTCTAAGGATACTTGTAGGGTTTGGCGATCGTATGAATTGGCTCGAATTAAACTAACAGCAGGCATAATGGTAATGGGGAATCGGGAATCGGGAATCGGGAATCGGGAATCGGGAATAGTTATTAGAAATTGGCAATAATTATATATTTCCAATTTCCAATGCCCAATTCCCAATGCCCAATTCCCAATTGCTAGCTACTTTTAAGACATCGGCAATCTACCAGCAGCAGCCCGCTGCATGGTACTAACTCGCATCGAATTAGGGAAGATTCCTTGACCTTGAAGTTCGGGAATAGGCGGTTTCACTTCCACTTTTACCAACCGGGCCGTACAAATAAAAACCGTTTGATCGACCAAATGAAAAGTCAACCAAGGTTGGCTCAACAAATGTAGCACTTCCTCTTGAAATTCTTGTGCAGGCATTGGAATAGTAAAGGTTTCTGTGTGACCTTCCACATAATGAAATGTGACTTGAGTTGTGTTCTCTTTATCTTGAGTTAATTGGGCAAATGAACCTAATGGCATAAATTTTACTCCTAAACTTCAGACTTTCAAACAATACTGCCATCTTATGGCTAAGAGTTAGCCGATGATATTACAGGGCTATTTCATTCTCTTGTAGGGGCGGTGCCAAGAGAGCCCGCCCGAGCTCTCAAACACATACAAAATGTCGATGAAGAGGGTCGGCACGGGGGGCACGACCCTACAAAATTATCGTTTTCTTGAGAATAAAATAGCCCTGGATCATATTGGCATCGCACTCATTTTCTCTAAATCTAGAACTTTGGCCAAGTCTTCTGCATTCATTAAACCCCGTTCTAGGACAATTTGTCGCAAAGATTTGCCTGTGTCTAGGGATTCTTTGGCAACGGCGGCGGCATTGAGATAGCCGATGTGGGTATTGAGGGCGGTAACTAGGGCAAGACTACCTTCAGCATAAGCGAGACATCGATCGCCCTTAGCTTCAATTTTGGCAAGGCATTTGGTAGTCAGGGCGCTGATGGTATTGCCCAAAATTTCGATGCTGTGAATCAGGTTGTAGGCGATGAGGGGCATCATCACGTTCAACTCCAATTGTCCTGCTTGGGCACAAAGGGCGATCGCACTATCGTAACCCATGACTTGAAAACACACCATCGAAGTCATTTCCGCCATCACAGGATTGTATTTCCCCGGCATAATTGACGAACCAGGTTGCACCGGAGGCAGTTGAATTTCTTTCAAACCCGTTTTCGGCCCGGAGTCCATCAAACGCAAGTCATGGGACATTTTAACGCAATCCTGAGCCAGATTTCGCAGTGCACCAGACACATTTACAAACGGTGCCATACTCTGCATAGCTGCCATTAAATTCGGTGCTGGCTTCAGAGGCTTGTCGATCAATTTCGAGAGAATTTCAGCAACTTTTTGACAATATTCAGGATGAGTATTTAAACCAGTTCCTACCGCACTACCGCCTAATCCTAATGATGTCAAATCCCCCGATGCAGTTTGAATTCTCAAAGTATGTTCTCGAAGAATTTGGGCCCAAGCGCGGAAGGTTTCACCGAGTCGAACTGGCACTGCATCTTGCATATGAGTGCGACCAGATTTTACAACATCTTGAAATTCTATGGCTTTGCTTTCTAGGGCAGCTATGGCATTCGATAAAGCCGGGAACAAAGTTTTTTCCAGGGCTAACAATCCGCCAATCCGAATCGCCGTCGGAATCACATCATTTGTCGATTGACCGTAGTTTACATGATCGTTCGGACTAAGGCGCTTGTAGTTCCCTTTTTCGTCGCCCATAATTTCCAAAGCGCGATTAGAAAGAACTTCATTAACATTCATATGGTGAGAAGTTCCAGCCCCAGCTTGGTAGACATCAACCACAAATTGATCGCGCAATTTACCAGCTAGGATTTCGTCGGCTGCTTGGACAATGGCTTGACTGATATCTTGGGGAATACAGTCTAGTGCACCATTTGCGATCGCGGTAGCTTTCTTAATTAAAACACAAGCATCAACATAAGTCGATAAAGGTTTAAGGCCGCTGATCGGAAAATTTTCGATAGCGCGCAGAGTTTGGATGCCGTAGTAGACATTAGATGGGATTTGTTTGTCTCCCATTGAGTCGCTTTCGGTGCGGTAGGTTGCGGTTGGATTTTGGGTCATATCGTCAGGTTGATTATAATATTGTATGGTGCGTCACCACGAGATATTCAAGCTGCTTAGAGATTGTTCGTAGCTACACACTCTATATTCTAGAGTAGTTGTGTAATTCCGAGTTTTTTAGATCGCCTAATTTTGTACTTTATTAGATAAAATTTGTGTGTGGTTAACACTAAATATTAAAGCATACTTCTGAATTTTGTAACAAAAATTCAAGTTACAAATCTCGGAAAGTTGTTATAGTTGGTAGCACAAACAATTTTGCAGCAGGCGAATTGCTAAAAATTATGCCGCGTTACCAAACCCAAGATGATGTTACTAGCCTCGAACAGGCACTCGAAGGAATAATTGTTGACGATTTAAAAAAGCTAAATGCACTGTTATCGGGTAATCGTAAATTCACCCGCAAAGCTGACCTGGTTGCTGGGATTAAAGAGCAAATGCAGGGACAAAATCTCAAGCAAGTTTGGGCACAATTAGATGACCTGCAAAAAGCGGCCGTAGCGGAAGTTATACATGGATCAGACAGTTGTTATGACTCCGATATATTTCTGGCGAAATACGGACAAGAACCAAACTGGGGAGAGAGCGATCGCTATGGATACAACAAAGAACCATCCATACTATGCTTATTCTTCTACGGCAATGCGATACCCTACGATCTTGAAGAAAAATTGCTGAAGTTTGTGCCAAAACCTCAAGCAACTTCCTTAAATCTGGTTGGCGATGTACTGCCAGATAGTTTTATGGTTCGTGTAGAAAAACATAACTATCGTACATCTCAAAGAGAGGTATCCGAGTACGAACTTCCCTTGACGATTTTTGAAATGGAACGGGCAGCCCCAAAGGATTTTGAAGCTGTTTTGCGTCTGATTCAGTCGGGAAAAGTTGCCGTTGGTGAGAAAACCGGATTACCTGGTGCCGCAACTCTAAAAGCGATCGCCAGTGTATTGCAAGGAGGTGATTTTTATGATGACGAACAGCGCAAAACTACCCTGGAAGATGGCGAGATTTTCTACGAGGTTGGTAACATCAAATCCTTTGCTTGGGCGGCGATCGCCCAAGGGAGCAAATTCGCCGAACAATCGGGCAAAAAGCTAGTTTTGACCAAAGCGGGACAGAAAGCCTTACAAGAATCACCTACCAAAGCATTACAGACTGCATGGAAGCGCTGGTTAAAAACAAACACTTTTGATGAATTTCGTCGCATTGATGCGATTAAAGGACAAACCGGCAAGGGCGCGCGCGGGATGACAGCGACAGCGGGGCGGAGAGAGGCGATCGCCTCAATGCTAGCACAATGTCCTGTCGGTAAATGGATTCTGTTTAGCGAATTTAGCAGGTATATGTTGGCAACGGGTAATCGGTTTGAAGTAACGCGCGATCCCGACAATCTGTATATTTCTGAATTTGGGTATGGTAACTTAGGATATTCGGGCAGTCACGACTGGCATATCCTGCAAGAAAGATATATGCGCTGCCTGTTGTTTGAGTATGTTGCTACCCTGGGAATAATTGATGTTGCCTATGTCGATCCGTCCCTCGTACCCAGCGATTTTGAGGATCTTTGGGGAACGGACGATTTGAGATTTCTCAGCCGCTACGACGGCTTAATCTCTTTTCGCCTGACAGCTTTGGGGGCTTACTGTTTGGGATTGACTCACAATTACACCCCACCAGCAATTGAGTTCCGTCAAACACTCCGCGTACTGCCCAATTTAGATATTGTTGTAGCAGGAGAAGGCATCGCGACATCAGATGCGATCGTCCTCGATCTCTATACTAAAAAAGTTTCAGATGTCGTCTGGCAACTCGATCGACAAAAGCTATTTACCGCCATTGAAGCCGGATACCCGCTAGCAGAATTTAAAGAAGTTTTAGAGACAAGAAGTATCGAACCGCTACCCGAAACCGTACAGCAATTTCTGACGGATATTACAGAACGATCGAATAGTTTCCAAGATGCCGGAACCGCCAAGTTAATCGAATGCACTAACGCCCATTTAGCATTGTTGATTGCCAATGATTCCCGTACCAAAAAATTCTGTCAGCTAGCGGGCGATCGCACTTTAGCAGTTCCATTGTCCCAGGAAACTAAATTTCGCAACGCCCTGCGGCAGATCGGCTATGTCTTACCCCAGCGGGATAAATAGGAATAATATAGAGGACACGGCAGTGCCGTGTCCCTACAATTGATCGCGGTAGGGACACGGCACTGCCGTGTCCCAACAATTGATCGCGGTAGGGACACGGCACTGCCGTGTCCCTACTAGGATATTGATAGTACCTATAAACCTGGAATACGCTGTATCTGCGATCGACACAACCTATGAATTATGTTCCCGAAAATGCTTTGATCGTCCAAAGCGATCGATCGATCTTACTAGAAGTTCACGCTCCCACAGCACAACAGGCGCGAGAAGCGATCGCCCCTTTTGCTGAATTAATCAAAAGTCCCGAACATATCCACACCTATCGCATCACGCCCCTCAGCGTGTGGAATGCGCGGGCGGCAGGAATGCCAGTTGAAGAGGCGATCGCCGCTTTGCGAAAGTATGCCAAATATCCCATTCCTGACTCCGTAGCGCAGGAAATTGAACTGTTGGGGGCGCGGTACGGATTGACTGTAATTGAAAGAATCGATAGGGCTAGCCCCGACTTACAACTGCGAGTTGCCGATTTTCCCCTAGCGGAATTGCTGATACGGGACGATCACGTTAAACCTATGTTAGGCAAGCGCATTTCCGATTTTTGCTTTCAAGTCGATGCTGGAAATCGCGGTGTACTCAAGCAAGCTTTGCTAACGGTGGGCTATCCCGCAGAAGATTTGGCTGGATATGTCGAGGGTGCCGAATTAGGGATTGCTTTGCGCGATCGTACTTTAGCAACGGACTTGCCCTTTAAGTTGCGTACTTATCAACAAAAAGCAGCAGAAGCATTCTATCAGGACGGGGACATAAAAGGTGGAAGTGGGACGATCGTCCTACCGTGCGGGGCTGGCAAAACCATAGTCGGGATGTTAGCAATGAGTTTGGTCAAGCAAAAGACACTCATCCTCACCAGCAGTTTGACTTCAGTGCACCAGTGGCGCAGGGAAATATTAGACAAAACGAGTTTAACTGAGGATGCGATCGCCGAGTACAGCAGTGTCAGCAAACAGACGGCTGCTGTCACCCTATCGACTTACCAAATGCTAAGTTATCGATCGAAGAAAGATGATGAATTCCCACATTTCGAGTTGTTTAACGCGCAATCGTGGGGACTGATTATTTATGATGAAGTCCATCTATTACCTGCACCGATATTTCGGATTACCGCCGAATTACAAGCACGACGCAGATTAGGTTTAACTGCGACATTGATTCGCGAAGACGGGAAAGAAGGCGATGTATTCACGTTGATTGGGCCCAAGCGCTATGACGTACCTTGGCGCGAATTGGAAGGACAGGGATTTATTGCCACTGCCAATTGTACCGAAATCCGCATCGCCCAAAATGAGGCAGAAAAAATGGCCTATGCCCTAGCGCCCCGCCGCCAACAGTTTCGGATTGCTGCTGAAAATCCGGGTAAGTTGGATATGGTACAAAGCTTATTGCAGAAAGAGGCGGGACGCCGCATTTTAATCATCGGTGAATATCTGGAACAGTTAGATGCGATCGGCAAAATCACCAAATTGCCTCTGATTACGGGGAAGACAAAACAGGCAGATCGCGATCGGTTATACGAAGCATTCCGTCACCAAGAGATTCCCGGATTAATTCTATCTCGCGTGGGCAATTTTGCCGTCGATTTACCCGACGCCGATGTGTTAATTCAAGTATCGGGAAAGTATGGTTCTCGCCAAGAAGAAGCGCAACGTCTTGGACGAATTCTCCGCCCCAAATCCGATGGACACACTGCCAGTTTTTATACATTAGTCTCGCTACAAACTTGCGAGGAAGATTTTGCCAGACACCGCCAACTATTCCTCACCGAACAGGGCTACAACTATCGCATAGAAGTTCAAAAAAATGTTTAGTCTGCTTTGTGCAGAATATAACTCTGACAAATCAACTGTCGGCGCGCATTGGAACTGGAACTGGCAGTTTGCAAAAAGCTAAAATTGATGAGCAAGGGCGATCGTCCGCAGAGCGCTCTAGTCAGCTATAATTTTATAAGTACATTAATTTTACTGTTAGTGTAAAACTCCCATGAACCAACCAGCAAAAACTTTCACATACCCAGTGAATTTTTTGAGAATCGGAAATCTCGAAAAAACTTTATTAGAAAATCTGCAACTGCTTCCAACAGAAAAGCGACAGGAAGTTCTGGATTTTGTGCAATTTCTCGTACATCAAGCACAAGTAAAACAGCCACCAAATGAAAGTTCTGAGTCCTATATTTTGCAAACAGATACACCGCATCACAAGCGATCGTTTATTGAGTTGTTGAGTTTCATATTAGAATCCCCTCCAATACTAAAACCGTTTGTAGAGATAACAACCCAACAAGATTTAACCGCTGCCCAATTAACAGAGTTTTTTGTAGTCAACAGCGAAGACTATTTAATTGACTCAGCTATTACTCGCAGCCATGATGCTTTTTTGAAAGGCTACGCACCCGAAGACGAAGGACTTTATGACAACTATTGAACCGGGTGATTTTTGGGTACCAAATATTCCCTTTACAGGCGGCGCAGGTTCTAAAAAACGTCCCATACTTTTATTGTGGTTGGATGGCGAGGATGTTGTAGCAGCAGCCGTCACTTCTTCAAAACCCCGCAGCCAAACTGATGTATTTCTTAATGATTGGCAAGCCAGCGGTTTGCGAGTTGCTTCAACAGTGCGTTTGTCTAGATTGGATTGTTTGGAAAAGTCTTTGTTGCTGGCGAAAATCGGGCAAATTTCTCAACCGGATGCAGAGGAAGTGAAACAAGTCTGGGATTTGTACGTTAAGCCTCAATTCTAATATGTAATAGGGAAAGATGAAAATTATGGCACGATTTGCACATATGGAACTACAAAACTTGACAGAATTCAAAAATTCTCAAAAATATATTCATCCTCAAAAACTTCGGACCAAGCAAGTGAGGTTAATTGACATTTTTTACCCATTTCATCCTCAGCATCTTTCACCGCAACTTGAAAAGTTTTATCCCAGATAGACTCAATAAAATCACGATTTAAACTCGGCATTTCTTCTTGAATTTCTTCAATTTCTCGCCGCGCGGAACGAATACTAATAGCCCAGCTAGCCGTTCGTTTTTCAGGTTGAGATTTCCATTTAATAACATGAAGCATTAAACGAATTAACTGGCTTTTTAATGCTCGTTTTTCATTTCTTCCCATTGCTTCAATTAAAGATTCTAAACCTGCCGTTGCTTCCATAGATTTTCCTTCTGTGAGAAGTGTCTGGACTGTGACAGCCGTTTGATAATGAGAACACACTGCTAACCAGTCCCAATCTTGTTTAGTCAGCATTGCCCGATCCTTTAAATTGCCTATATTCCTAAATTTATTATACCGATCGCCCTACAACTCCCCACCTCCCATCCTCCAACCCCCGACAATACTTAATAAAAACTTTACAAAACTTACCCGATCGCCCAACACGAGTTAGAGTTATCCTAGAAAATCCAGCAATCCTGCAAAGCGTCAACATTCCCGTCACTTATCCGTGGTTCGATGACTCACACCCAAAGCACCAAAACTGCCACCGCAACTGAAATATTATCCTTGACAATTGCCCCCGCTTGTGTATTGCGTGGTCAAAATGCTCTGGCCCGATCGCGAGATGCCCTAATCCGTCTCGGAAAACGCCCCCTAATCGTCGGCGGTAGCAACTCCCTCGCTGTCGCCAAACCTTACCTGCAACCAATCCTTGAAGGCACGGGGGAACGGGCGGGCACGGGGGAACGGGCGGGCACGGGGGCACCGCCCCTACAGTTTGCTGAAATAGGCTACGGCAAAGATTGCAGCGAAACCAGCCTCGAACACCTGCGCGAGGCCGCCAGCAACCATGAAGCCGATTTCATCATTGGAGTTGGGGGTGGCAAAGCCTTAGACGCAGCCAAACTCCTCGCCCATCAGTGCCAAATTGCGATCGCCACAATCCCCACATCAGCAGCCACCTGCGCCGCTTGGACAGCCCTTTCTAACATTTATTCAGAACAAGGTGCATTCCAATACGATGTGACATTAGCCCGATGTCCCGACTTGCTAATCCTCGACTACGGCTTAATTCAAACCGCACCACAGCGGACGTTAGTCGCAGGAATTGGAGATGCGATCGCCAAATGGTACGAAGCATCAGTCAGCAGCGGACACTCGGAACAAACCATGATCATCTCCGCCGTCCAACAAGCTAGAATATTACGCGATATCTTATTTCAAAAATCGGCGATCGCACTCAAAGAACCCGGTAGCGAAATCTGGCAAGAAGTCACAGATGCCGTCATATTGCTAGCAGGAGTAATCGGCGGAATTGGTGGAGCCCAATGTCGTACCGTCGCCGCCCACGCAGTCCATAATGGTCTAACTCATCTATTAGCAAGTCACGGAACATTGCACGGCGAAAAAGTTGCCTATGGCATTTTAGTCCAACTGCGACTAGAAGAAATGTTGCAAAACAATCAACTCGCAGCCACCGCCAGACAGCAACTATTAAAATTCTATACCGAGATTGGATTGCCGCAAACTTTAGACAATCTAGGACTCGGAGAGATAAGTTTAGGACAATTGCAGCGCGCAGCCGAAATAGCTTGCAATCCCAATTCCGACATCCACAGATTGCCATTCAAAGTAGTTCCTGAGCAATTAATGGCAGCGATGGTTTCAACTACCGCACCTGTGGGAGAATTGAGAGTCAAGAACTAAAACAGTTTGTAGTCAGGATTGGATTCCTGAAAAATCTGTGCTAGAAATGAATGATCTCCTGACTGCAAACTCAGAAAACAACTAACAACTGATACACAACAAATGACCTTGGATTGGATTAGCCCTGCTGACAGGTTGCAAACACTACCGCCCTATGTATTTGCCCGTCTCGACGAACTCAAAGCCCGCGCCCGCAAACAAGGACTAGACCTGATAGACTTGGGAATGGGAAACCCAGACGGTGCGACTCCACAACCAGTAGTAGAAGCGGCCATCGCAGCTATCCAAGATCCTGCAAATCATGGCTATCCACCCTTTGAAGGAACTGCTAGTTTTCGCCGTACTATTACCAAATGGTACAGCCGCCGCTACAATGTTGAATTAGATCCAGAAAGCGAAGCATTGCCTTTGTTGGGTTCCAAAGAAGGTTTAGCACATTTTGCGATCGCCTATATCAATCCAGGCGATGTGATATTAGTACCAAGTCCTGCTTATCCGGTATTATTTCGCGGCCCGATTATCGCCGGTGCAAAAGTTCACAACATCATCCTCAAACCGGAAAACGACTGGGTAATTGACTTAGGCGACATTCCCGATAGCGTAGCCGAACAAGCCAAAATACTCTATTTCAATTATCCCAGTAATCCGACTGGCGCGACTGCACCCCGCGAATTTTTCAAAGATATTGTGGCTTTCGCGCACAAGCATCAAATCTTGTTAGTTCATGACTTATGTTATGCCGAATTAGCCTTTGACGGCTATCAACCGACAAGTTTATTAGAAATTCCCGGTGGTAAAGAAATCGGTGTCGAATTTCATACCATGTCAAAGACTTACAATATGGCCGGCTGGCGAGTCGGTTTTGTAGTAGGAAATAGTAAGATTATCCAAGGTTTGCGGACATTAAAAACTAACCTAGATTATGGTATATTTTCCGCCTTGCAAACAGCAGCAGAAGCCGCACTACAATTACCAGATAGTTACCTGAAAGAAGTGCAAAATCGTTACAGCACTCGCCGGGATTTTATGGTTGCAGGATTGGCAGAATTAGGGTGGAATATTCCTAAACCTCTGGCTGCTATGTATCTTTGGATTCCCTGTACTCGTGGCATGAGTTCTACTGATTTTGCCCTGAATGTTTTACAGCAAACTGGTGTGGTTATGACTCCTGGCAATGCTTTTGGGCCGGGCGGCGAAGGATATGTGAGAATTAGTTTGATTGCAGATTGCGATCGGCTGGGAGAAGCCCTGCGTCGCATGAAACAAGCTAATATTCGCTATTAGTTATTAGTTATTGGTTATTGGTTATTGGTTAGTTATTGGTGATAATGCCCAATTCCCAATTCCCAATTCCCAATTCCCAATCCCCAATCCCCAATGCCTAATTAGCAAGGCCCAATGTCCAATTCCTAATTCCGAATAACTATAACGTTTTAATTTGCTCGATCACCCAGCCAAAAGTTTCCATAACTTGCTTGAGGGCAGATTCATCCTGCAAAGTAAACAAAGCCAGACTCGGCGACCTTCTCTCCCCTGGTTCTGTAGGTAACGACAGACCGATCGAACTCAGCTTATTTCTCAATTCCAGCCAGTTTTGTTCCGCATTAAACGGTGGCCCGGAACCATAATTATCAGCAGAAATCTCCATTCTGCCAGCAATATCTACAGTGAATAACAGATAGGGTTTTCTGCCCTTTTGAGGCAATTGAGCGGCGAAACCGCCGTAGGCATCCCCCGTTCCCCACTGGATTTGAACTTCGGGTTCTTGACTTTTCGCCCAAAGGTAAATTTCTCTTGCCATTTGCGCCTCGTCCGCGCCCCGTCTAGCTTTGATTTCCGCAAAAAATGAAGATTCATCCCACCGCCTTCTTTCGCGCGTTGCACTGGATTTTTTCTGCTGTGCTTCGGCTGTCTGACCGATCACTCTGGGAACCAGGGTTTTCAAACCGTCTTCACTTACGTACTGCTTAATTTCCAAGGCCAAAACTTCGACCGGGTCCATTTGTTCGTTGAGAAATTCCACAACTCGGCGCATTTCAGCGGAAATCTCGTCAGCTACAAAAACCAAGCGAACTTTACCCGCTTGCAAATTAGTTTTAACCTTTTGCCAAAATCGGTCTTCATTAGCATGTGCACCGAGAAACTCTTCAAAAATCTGTTCGGGATCGCGACCCCGATCGCGACAATTAGCTTCAAACAAAGCAATAATTGAATCGATCGGCCAGTAAACCAACGCATTAGCAGCATAGTCGATCGACTGACCCAAAACTTTTTGCCGTAATTCGGCATTAGGAGTTCGCCGGACATCTACCAAAGTAGGAACTGCATTTTGGTCGAGAAACAAATGATCCAGCGACCACTGTACCGCTGTTTCCTCATCGCTGGGGATTGCAGCTTCCCGCGAAATTAACAGCCACCTCCGCGCAGTCGCCCGATCGATCTGGTCTCCCGCGATCAAAGTGGGATAAGTTACTAGCAAGTCTTGTAACTGGTCTTCCGAGTCGTAGGGCTGTTCCATCATTTCTACCAGCCTGTCGTCGTCCTGAATCAGATAAATACCTCCAGCCATGCAAATCCACCTTCTTAATTTTAGATTTTTTGAACTGTTAACTGTTAACTGTTAACTGTTGACTGTTGACTGTTGACTGTTAACTGTTGACTGTTAACTGTTGACTGTTAACTGTTAACTGTTGACTGTTGACTGTTAACTGTTAACACATTAATTACTAATCAATCCAGTAAATACTCGTTGTGCCGGCCCGGTCATGTAAATCCGTCCAGAAACTTCTGCCCATTCGATTTCCAAAACGCCACCGGGGAGTTCAACAGCAGTTGCCCGATCGCACTTTCCCGTCAACACTCCAGCCACCACAGCAGCACAAGCACCAGTCCCACAAGCTAGAGTAACACCTGCGCCTCTTTCCCACACCCGCATTTTTACATAGTCCCGTCGCATCACTTGAATAAATTCCGTATTTGTACGGTGGGGGAATGCTTGATGGTGTTCAAATTGAGGCCCGACAGTTTCTAAATCAATAGCCGAAACATCCTCTACAAAAGTAATGCAGTGAGGATTACCCATGCTGACGCAGGTAACAGACCAAGATTTACCGGCAACTTCGATCGGCACATCTATGACTTTGGCATCCGGTGTGGCTAAAGTTGTCGGAATTTCGGCAGCCAGCAGTCGGGGAAGTCCCATATCGACTTTCACCTGTCCGTCCGATCGCAATTTTGTGATAATAACACCCGCACCGGTGTGAATCCGGTACTCAGTTTTCGCATCTGATTCTTCCAAATCGGCGATAAACTTAGCCAAACAGCGAATCCCATTGCCGCACATTTCCGGTTCCGAACCGTCGGAGTTAAAAATCCGCATCGTATAGTCAGTATCATTTTGCGCTGGAAGAGCAAAGATTACGCCGTCTGCACCGATGCCGAAATGTCGATCGCACAGTTCCACAGCTTTTTCTGCTGTTATAACTGGTTCACAGGAGTGGCGGTTGTCAACCAGAATAAAATCGTTGCCCAGTCCGTGATACTTTGTAAACTCGATCGGCATAAAAACAAACCTCTTTTAGTTAAAACTGATGGGATGATGTGATGACCAAATTACCCTTTTCTCAGTATGTCTGAATTTGAGACCGGATTGCCCAGCGTTCGCTTAATACAAAGCTATATCAAAGACAAAGAACAGGTAGAAATCAAACTCATGACCGGCGACTTGCTTGCGGGCAGAATTTTTTGGCAGGATCATAACTGCATTTGCCTCCTCGATCCCTCAGAAACACAAATTCTGATCTCGCGGGCAGCAATTGCTTATCTCAAACCCAACGCATGAGGAGTGGGGGAGTGGGGGAGTGGGGGAGTGGAGAAGAACGGGAGTGGGAAAAATATTCCCTATTCGGCGTTGTTGAATTTAGGTATGATTCACTCGATAGAGGCAATCCCTGAAACTCGCTGAGTAGGGGCAATTCATGAATTGCCCGGGCAATTCATGAATTGCCCCTATCAAATTTCGGAGGCAAATCATACTCCAAATCAGCAACGCCCCCAATGCCCCATGCCCTAATCGCTAAACAGCTTTTCGGTTACTTGCGCGGCGAGAATAGGCAGCTTTAAGGCAGGTTGCGCGATCGGCGTTGAGGCCGACCGTTGCATCAAGCCGAGCTCGTAGAAACCACCGCATAGCAGCAAACGATCGCCAGAAAGCAAATGGGTAGTTCCGTCCGGCCAGCGAGTAAATTTCCCTTCCCGGCGGATCGCCCGCACCTGCACCCCGTACTGAGTCAGCAAATCTACCTCAGACAGTTTTTGACCCGCCCAAGGGCTGTTTGCTGGCAGCCTCAGCCACTGACAAGAACTATCGCCCTGGGGCACTGCAACTTCGCCCTTCGCCAGCAACTCGAAGCTGGCGAGTTCTTCGGGTTCTCCGACTACCAAAACTCGATCGCCCGACTGCAAAGCCGCCTTTCCGTTGGGATAGTCTATTTCCTCGCCATCTTCGCGGACGATCGCCATCACGCTGACTCCGATCAACTGGCGTAAGTTAGTTTCTTCCAGAGTCATACCGGCGATCGGAGCACCTTCGGGCAAACTGTACCACTCGCTGTTCATATCTTGAACCGCCACTTTCAAATCCCGCGAAACCGCCAGAGGTTCGCGCGCCGGCCGCAATTCCAGATAGCGACTGCTGCGAATTTGCTGCACTTCCCGCCCGATCGCCATTGCCGAGAGTCCCATCCCAGCCAGCAAGTGGGCAGACAACTCTAAACTCGCCTCAAACTCCGGCTGCACGACTTCCCACGCCCCCAATTGGTAAAGCAGTTCAATATCTTTATCTTTGTTAGCCCGCACGACAATATCCAAATCCGGGACTAATTCCAAAGCCCGCTTCAGACATAAGCGAGTGCTCATCGGATCGGGAAGCGTCACCGCCATTGCCTTAGCCCGTTCCACCCCAGCAGATTCCAATACGTGCAAACTGGCAGCATTACCATAAATATAGGGAATTCCTAGCACTCTGCACTCTTGAATTCTGCTTTCCGACTCATCGATCACCACAACTGAACAGTTGCGACTTTGTAGCACTTTGACTAAAGTTCTGCCAACTCGCCCGTAGCCGCAAACGACAACATGATTTTGTTCAGGCAAATTTTCAGCTATTTCGACAGGTTGAGATGTTTCATCAAAATAGCGCTGCAAAGGCCCGAAATTTTCCGCCCACTTAAATAACTGCGGCACGCTTCTCAATACAAACGGCGTCAGTACCAGAGTGACTGCTGTCGTTCCTAAAATTAACAGATAAACGTCTCGCGAAACCAGCCCCAAAGCTTGACCCGAACTAGCGAGAACAAAGGAGAATTCTCCAATTTGAGCCAAACCCAAACCTGCGATTAATGCTGTTTTTAGCGGATAGCCAAATAATCGGACGATCGGCGTTATGATTAAAAACTTGCCGACAAATACTAAAAATACCAGTCCCAGGATTAATTCTAGATGGTTCCAGAGAAAAAACGGGTCAATTAACATTCCGATGGTGACAAAAAATAGGGATGCAAAAATATCTCGCAAAGGCTCAACATAAGTTAGAGTTTGGTCGGCATATTCCACCTCAGAAATCATTAAACCCGCCACAAATGCGCCCATCTCGATCGAAAATCCCAAATATTCTGTCAGCAGCGCAATGCTTAAAGCCAAAACCACGACGCCCAGCAAAAACAGTTCCCGGCTTTCTGTTTTCGCCAGGTAGCGCAGCAACTGCGGTACGAGCCAAATTCCCGCAACTACAGCACCCGCAGCAAATAAACTAATCCGCAGCAGGGCCCAGGCTACCGTGATCCCGATCGCCTCTGCTGGCTGGTTGAGAGCCGGCAAAACTGCTAACATGAGCCCCAAGGCCAAATCTTGAACTACTAATATTCCCAGCATGACTTGACCGTGGGAAGTACCGCTTTCGGAACGTTCCATCAAGCACTTCAGTACAACTGCTGTCGAAGAAAGCGACAGAATCGCGCCTAAAAACACGCCTTGGGCGGGCGATTCTACCCAACCTACAGCCAAGGAAATTGCAGTAGTGATGACGATCGTCAGGACAATTTGCAAGCCCCCGCCGCCCAAACTAATCGCTTTAACTTTTTGGAGTTCGGCGAAAGAAAACTCAACTCCCAACGCAAATAACAGAAAAGCAACACCAAATTCAGCCAGGGTGTCCACTTGAATTAATTCTTTAATCAGTCCCAACCCGGCGGGCCCAACTACCATCCCTCCCAGGAGATAGCCAAGAATTACCGGTTGTCGCAACAGCGATGCAAAGAGTCCTCCTGCTGCGGCAGCAGCGAGAACTAGAACTAAGTCAACGATCAGTCGGAAGTCTTCTTGCACAACTTTATGAAAAA
Source organism: Cyanobacteria bacterium OTE_58_metabat_593 (assembly GCA_031372825.1). Lineage (GTDB taxonomy): Bacteria > Cyanobacteriota > Cyanobacteriia > Cyanobacteriales > Microcoleaceae > Microcoleus. Next base: position 44,280 of record JANMLZ010000154.1, read on the forward strand.
AGTGTAAAGTTATATTATAGTATCTAATGTGTTGACTGTGTTTGAGGCGTTGACTATAGTTGAAGAACAACTGCAACAGCCGCCAAGGATCGAGGTATTTTCAGATGGCCAAGACTTCAACTGGGCACAAAAAGCTTAATCTATTACAGGTCTATCGAGGGATTGCAGCTATATTGGTGGTGCTGTTTCACCTGAACGATATGAGCATAGAAAGGTTAAAACAAGTAACTTTTTTTAATTTATTTCAGGCTGGGTGGAGTGGTGTTGATTACTTTTTTGTGTTAAGCGGCTTTATTATGGTGTACGTTCATCGATCGGCGATCGGCAAACCAGACCAGTTAAAATCATTTTTAGTCAAACGCACCGTCAGAATCTACCCAATTTATTGGATAATTACTCTCATAGTTTTAGCCTTTTTTCTAGTAGTACCAAGTTTTGCCAATAACAAAGACTTAAGTATTCAGCACATATTAGCATCTCTGTTTCTCCTGCCTCAGAATGATAAACCAATCCTAGATGTCGGCTGGACTTTGATTTATGAACTGTTTTTTTATCTGCTCTTTAGCATAGCAATCTGGTTCAAACCCAAATATTCCGTGCCGATACTTTCGAGTTGGCTATTTGTCACAATGCTGCACTATTTAAAAGTAGTAAATTTTGGTGGCGAAGCTTTTTTGCTAAATATAGTATTTGGCAATATGAATCTAGAATTTGTCCTAGGCTGCTTGGCTGGATATGTTGTGATTAAATTTGGCACTAAAATTAGCAAAAACAGATGGATTTTGTTTGGGGCGGCAAATTTAGGATATGTAGCTTTATTAATCCTGACGGCTGTCAACAAACTAGAAATAGATCGGATGAGCACTTTTGGAGTGCTGGCGGCTTTGTTAATCGTAGGTTCGGCATCGATCGATCTCAACGACTCTCCAAAAGTTCCTAAGATTTTGACATACTTGGGAGACGCCTCTTACTCAATATTTTTACTCCACAGCCCGATCGTATCAGCAATTACAAAAGTGCTGCAAAAGGCAAATTTAGGAAAATATTACGATGGATTTTTTGCACCCGCGTTAGTAGCATTGATTACTGTAGTTGCAGGCTGCATATTCTACTCTTTAATCGAAAAACCACTAACAGTCTATCTGCGGAAAAATGTAGTCGAAAAAATGAATTTTTCCAAAGTACCAGCAAGCTAATTGTAGGGTGCGTCGCTACTCGAAAAGTCGATTTGATTTGTAGATTGTTCATAGTTTTTGTAGGGTGCGTCGCTGTGAAATTTTTGATAAAATTTACAGATTTGAGATGGCGACGCACCTGACTGACTCTCGCGGTGCGTCGCTGCTCGAAAAGTCGATTTAATTTGTAGATTGTTCATAGCGACGCACCCTACAAATTAGCTCAAAACTTATACAATTACGCTACAAACAAGGCAAATCGCGCGTGGCATTTTGCGCTTTTACAAGCTACATTTACGGACTTGGCACAAGTCCTAACATTGCGTTACCCTTTGCAGTGAGAGCGTGCTAGAGTTAGCTACTTTATGTAACATTGGCTAGATAAGAATTTAGGATATCGGTGATGAGGAATGTAAATCAAGGCAACTGCCGACAAAGTGCAAAAATAATTGTGAATCCTATTTTCCGGTGGGGAGGGTTGAAGGCAAAGCAGCTAACGGTGAGTTTGAGCGGGGGAATTGTTGCGGGCCTTCTGAGTGCGGTATCTGCCGCGCAAGCTTTGCAGGTGCAGGTGACGCCCGCAAATCCCGAACTCGGAGACACGCTGTCAGTCATGATTCAGGTAAATAGCAGCAGCCAGACTCCCACGGTTTCTGTACAGCAAAAAAACTACCCGGCTTTTCCAATGGGTAATAATCGCTTTCGGGCGCTGTTACCGACAACTCCGCTGGAGAAAGCTGGTGCTCGCCTTCTGCAAGTCGCAGGTGATGGACAAGTGCAGAAATTGAGCGTTCAAGTTCGATCGCGCAATTTTCCCACTCAATCGATCACTCTACCTCCGGGTAAAGACAGTGAAGGTACTGACGCCGAGTTCGATCGGGTAGACGCATTTAAAGCACTGGTGACGCCCCAAAAATTTTGGAACGGCCCACTTTTGCGACCAAACTCTGGCGAAATTACCACTATTTACGGCGTACGTCGGTACTATAATGGGGTATTTGCCCAAGACTATTACCACCGTGGCGTCGATTACGCGGGTGCTTACGGTTCTCCAGTAATGGCACCTGCTGCTGGCCGGGTGTCTCTCGTGGGACGCGAATCCCAAGGGTTCAAAATCCACGGGAATGTCGTCGGTATTGACCACGGCCAAGGGGTAGCAAGTATTTTGATGCACCTTAGCCGGATTGATGTTGAAGAGGGTGATTTTGTGCAAGCCGGTCAAGTAATTGGTGCTCTGGGGTCAACGGGGGCTTCGACAGGCCCTCACCTGCACTGGGGACTTTATGTAAATGGGCAGTCTGTCGATCCGGTACCTTGGCGGCTTGTTGGAGTAGAGTAGGAATTTTTAGGTATTTTGACGAATAAAGCCGTCAATTATGGGGTAAGTTTGTGGCTGGGGCGTGCAGATAACTGGAATTAGTTATCCGTATTGAGTTAGGATTGGTATCAAAATTCTCAACTCCAACCTCAAAACTCCAATCTCAAGACGCCAGCAATCGCGTCTTCAAAAAAAAACTCTATTAATGATGCCGTTGAGTGGGAAGCATATATGAGTATTGAAAAAATTGTTGAACAAGCTTTGCAAGACGGCTATTTAACGCCGTCTATGGAGGCTGAGGTGGGACGAATCTGCAACACGGCTTCCGAATTGTCGATCGAAGAGTACATGGCTCTCGATCGTCTTATGGGTTCTTTGTTGACCGGGGAAGTTGTGGTTCTGCCGCGCAAACAGTTCATCAACGTGATGGAAGAGTTGGTGCTCAGCGATGCGATCGCCAGGGTGGCAGAGATTGAGGCGACGACGGACCAGAGTCTGGATGTCGGAGATATTGCGGCTTATGCTTTAAATAGGCTGCCGCCTCTGTACGCGACGACGGAAGAGGGGGCTCACTTCCAAAGGGCTAGGGCTAAAGAGCAACTTCACGATTTGATTTCTAAAGAAGTCAACGCGGCGATCGCCCGCAACTTGGACAGGCCCGACACCCCAAACCCTACAGCTTTTGGCAAGTCTTCGGGAAACGAAGTTCTTTCACAGCTAAGCACTTGGCTGCAAGCTAACGCCACTAATTTTGAGCCGCAGCCGTAGTAACACGCCCAAGAGCTATTATTTTGGTTAAGTCGATCCCGCTCTATTTACAAAGCGGGATTTCTAGTTTCTGAGCAACCAACATTCATCGGTCGGAAGAAGCCAGAAGCCAGAAGCCAGAATTCAAGAACAAACAATCAGAATTTAAGAATTTTATTTAGTTGTTACTTAAAACAAAAAAAATTCGGCGTTGCTGCTGCAGGAGTATGATTTGTCTCCGAAATAGGGGCAATTCATGAATTGCCCCTACTCAGCGAGTTTCAGGGATTGCCGTCGCTGAGTGAATCATACCTAAATTCAGCAACGCCAAAAATTCCTCTTCCTTCTTCCCTCTTCCTTCAAACGATTAATTGGTGCTGTCAGAAGAGTCTGCCGAAGGGCTGGCTGTAACTTTTGTATCTCGCTTTTCGCGTTTTTTCCGTTCTGCTTGGATGACATCTTGAAGCACTATTCGTGCTTGTGCCATTTTTTCCAAATTGCTACGGTACAAGTCTAAATCTTTGCTAACTTTGTCTTCAGGTAGGTGCAAGGCCGCACTGACTTTGGCGATCGCGTCGTTTCTGGTTTCTTGGTCTTTTACCATGTCGGCGTCAGCTTTTTCTAACAATGAGAACAAACCGATCGCAAATAAGCGGCTGTACTTAAATTGAGCGTTGCTGGCGATCGCCCCTAAAGACGCTTGCAAATCTGCTGTATCATCAAAGTTGGTCGAGCGATCGATCCACGAGAGCAACTCTTGTCCAGAAAGTCGCTGGGCCAAGCTTTCCAATCGGTGAGCATCTTGCTTGTAGCGATCGGGATCGTCCTCTAGGGATTTGCACAAACCGTTAAAAATCGAAACTCTGTCTGCTTCTGGGGCGTATCCGAGCATGAATCGATCGAAAGCTGTCACCACACCCAAAGCATAAATCGGGTCGTATTGAAAATCGGCATTCGCCGAAAGCAAGTGCATTTCTACCATCAACTCTTCCACCACTCGACGGTAAATTGAGTTAATCGGCCGAGTGTGAATCGTATAGAAACTTCGCTTAGTATCTGAAACAGTACGGTTATTGTTCACCTGAGTCTTATAGATAAATAATTTTGCCGTAGCGGGCGATCCGAGCGGCATGAGTAAAGTCGGGGAAGTTAATTCGGCGATCGGGCTGACAAAAATTGCCAGTTTTTTTTAACGGGTACTGTCGGAAAACCGAGGCAAAATTTTACGAAGAAGATTTTACGGGCGATCGACAGCAACAATTAATCTGTCGCAATACCAGGGCAAAAACCCAGTATCTTTACAATCATAGCTCTTCTGGGATCGCACAGGAATCTAATCTTCTCAGTTTCCCAGCAAGTTCTGGCAAGACATATCATAATAAGTTTTTACTGTCAATCCCAAATTTTCAAAATTCCCACAAACATGAAAATTTCTCCTGAATTAATTGCTTTAGCGCAGTACATGGCCGGCGATTTTGACAACCGGGAACAAGCATTAGCAGACCCGGCTTGGTACGTCCACCTTCGTTTCTGGCAAAGACCCCTGCCCGTTTCCCTGTTTGCCGAACCCAGTATTGCCCTGTTTGCCGAACAAGCCAATATTCTGGAATTGGACAAGCCATACCGCCCGCGGATCGTGCAACTGAGGCACTCACAGACAGCGCCAGGACTTATAGAAGCTCAGTATTATATGTTTAAGGATATTGAAGCGGTCAAAGGAGCTGGTCGCGATCGCGATTTGCTGAGAAAGCTAACCGGGGAGCAAATCGAACTTCTTCCCGGCTGTACCCTCTCCGTTGCAGTCCAAAATTTAGGCTCAAACGGCTATCGCTTTCGGGCATCTTTGCCGGAGGGAACTCTCTGCGGCTTTACCTACGGTGAGCAAAATTACCAAGTAGACTTGGGATTTGAAGCGACCATCGAGGGATTTCTCAGCTACGACAAAGGAATAAGCCCCACGACGGGTAAAGCTATCTGGGGAGCTTTAATGGGGCCTTTTAAATATGTCAAGCGTCAGGATTTTGCTTCTGAAATATTGGTTTGAAGTGAGAGAAAAGCAAGGGAAGAAGCAACGCCGGTTGATTGACAGCCAGCGGTTTGTGACATTTGCGATCGTACATCAATGACATTTTGCAGTAATATAAATTCCGGTTGCATTGGAATTAATATCACCCGAAATCAGGACACGGCAGTGCCGTTTCTCTACAATTAATGGGGCGCAAGAAACAGCCGGAATTGATACAAGCAACCTCTCGAATTTTCCGAGAAAAAAAGGAAGCAGGTAAGAATTTACCTGCTTCCTCTTTTTCTTGGTTCCTGTGCGCTGGGCGAGTCTCAAGCTTACATAGCTATTACACCGCAACCGATTAAAGCAGGAGTGCTCAACTGGCGCGTGGAACCCCCTCTAGAGCTTCTTCTTCAGTTTCAAATATTTCAAACACAGAATCCATCATGGTGACTTCAAACACCAGTTTGGCTTCTGGATGAACATTGCAAATGCGGAAACTGCCCTTAACTTTATCCGCATCGCGCATACCGGCTACCAACGAGGTCAGGCCAGAACTATCGATAAAGTTTACCTGACCAAGATTCACGACGACATGACGGCTGAGTTTGGAAATACACTCTTGCAACTTGAGGCGGAATTGCCAAGCTGTCGTGATGTCCAACCGTCCTGTCGGTGCTAAGACGATAACTGTTGTACCGTCAGATAGCGTGTGGGTTTTTTGATCAATATGAATCACTGACCCTTCCCTCAAATTTATGACTATTTATCGCGGTTGTTACTTTCCCAGTAGTTTAACTCAGGTCGGTGACTGCTGAGGCATCCAATTCGCCCAATCTTGCGGTTTTAAGAACTTTGAGTAGAGTTCGGCTTCTGGAGAGTTGGGTTCTGGCTCGAAACAATACTCCCAGCGTACCAGAGGTGGCAGGGACATGAGAATCGATTCGGTGCGTCCGTTGGTCTGCAAGCCAAAGGTCGTGCCCCGATCGTACACTAAGTTAAATTCAACGTAGCGGCCGCGACGGTAAAGTTGGAAATCGCGCTCGCGATCGCCGTATGCTTGGCGCTGACGCTTGTCAACAATTGGGGTGTAAGCCGGCAAAAATGACCTACCGCAGTCCTGTACGAAGGCGAACAGCGACTCCCAACTCCGAGGTGCCGGCATCCCGATGCTGTTGCTGCACTCAGCGGCCTTTCCCTTGACATTGTGGTCGCGGTAAAGAGCGCCTTGAGCGCTTTGGTAGTCAAAAAACAGGCCGCCCACGCCGCGAGTTTCTTGACGGTGCGGGAGATAGAAATATTCGTCGCACCAGAGTTTAAATGTCGGATAATATCCGGGATGGTGACGATCGCAAGCTGCTTTCAGAGTTTTGTGAAAATGAGCTGCATCCTCAGCAAACGGGTAATAAGGAGTCAAATCGACACCACCGCCAAACCACCAAATCGGCCCAGCCTCAAAATAGCGGTAATTCAGGTGAACCGTAGGCAAGTAGGGATTGCGGGGGTGCAGCACCATCGAAGTGCCAGTGGCATAGAAATCGTGACCGGCCGCTTCTGGGTGCTTGGCCAAAATCAAAGCCGGCAAACTTTCGCCCCACACTTGGGAAAAATTGACTCCGCCTTGTTCAAACACATCGCCTTCGCGCATGACGCGAGAACGTCCGCCGCCCCCTTCGGAGCGTTCCCAAGAGTCCTCCTTAAATTTGCCGCCACCATCGAGCTGTTCGAGGGATTGACAAATTTCGTCCTGTAGGCTTTTCATAAATTGGCTGACTCTAGCTCTAGAGTCAGCCGGCGGCAAAAACGGGGAAGTGGCTGTTTTAAGAGTTGTAGAAACTGTCATAAAATTTCTGTTGTCAGATTTGAGTCTTAGATGGGCGATGATTCCCAAATCCAGTCGTCCTGTAATTATGCCACCGCAGGTCTGCAAACGATCGCTATGAAGATACATTAAAAAATAGCAACAAAAATATACTTAAACCTGCGATGGCAAATTATTTGACCCAATTGCAGAGCTATCGTGGAGAACACAATGCCCAATACACTCGATATTAGTTCAGTTCTAGAAATCCTGCGACCTGTGCAAGACCCCGAACTCCAAAAAAGTTTGGTGGAATTGAACATGATTCGTAACATCAAAATTGACGGCGGTGTCGTCAGTTTTACATTAGTGCTGACTACGCCTGCTTGCCCGCTGCGAGAATTTATTGTCGATGATTGCAAAAAAGCGGTCAAACAGTTGCCGGGAGTCGAAACAGTGGCGGTGGAGGTGACAGCCGAGACACCGAAGCAGAAGGGAATGGTCGATCGCCAAGGCATAGAAGGCGTTAAAAACATCATCGCAATATCCAGCGGCAAAGGCGGAGTCGGCAAAAGCACGGTGGCGGTAAATGTGGCTGTAGCCCTAGCGCAAACCGGCGCTAAAGTCGGTTTGCTGGATGCGGATATCTATGGGCCCAACGACCCGAATATGTTGGGTTTGGGAGATGCGAAAGTGATGGTTAGGGACGGAAAAAGCGGGGAAAGCCTCGAACCCGCATTCAACTACGGCGTCAAATTGGTGTCGATGGCGTTTTTAATTGAGAAAGACCAGCCTGTAATTTGGCGCGGCCCGATGTTGAATGGGATCATCCGCCAGTTTCTGTATCAGGTGAATTGGGGCGATTTAGACTATCTGATTGTCGATATGCCTCCGGGTACTGGAGACGCGCAGTTGACGATGGCGCAAGCAGTGCCTATGGCAGGTGTGGTGATTGTGACAACGCCGCAGACTGTGGCTTTGTTGGACTCCCGCAAGGGGTTGAAGATGTTCCAGCAGTTGGGAGTGTCGGTGTTGGGAATTGTGGAAAACATGAGCTATTTTGTGCCGCCGGATATGCCGGATAAGCAATATGATATTTTCGGTTCCGGTGGCGGGGAAAGGACGGCTGCTGAGTTGGGAGTGCCGCTGTTAGGCCGCATTCCGCTGGAAATTCCGTTGCGGGAAGGTGGCGATTCCGGTGTGCCGATCGTGGTGGGACAACCGGATTCTGCTTCGGCGAGGGAGTTGCGGGCGATCGCGGGTCGGATTGCTGGTAAAGTTTCCGTAGCAGCTTTAGCCTAAATTACATTGGAATTAACATTACCCGAAATCAGGAGACGGCAGTGCCCATTAGTATCAACTTAAGGTCAAATCCAGTCAGAGATTGCTGTTTGACGACTAGGCCCAGATCCCCCCTAGCCCCCCTTAGGTCGGGGGGGACAGAAAGCCTCTTTAAGTCCCCCTACAACCAGGGGGATGCGAGGGGGATCTGGACTCGGATATAAACGAGATTTATCAAGGGTTTCAGGCTTAAGTTGACACTCCTTGGGCAGTGCCGTGTCCCTACCTGATTATTTTGGGGTAGGGAGACGGCAATGCCGTCTCCGAACTCGATCGCCAAGAAACGGTAAACTATAAACGGCAAACATCACATACAAAAAATTATGATTTTTCCTGGATCGGCTGTTCGAGTTAAAGATAAGGGCGAGATTTACTACGCTTTTCAAGGACAAGTTCAGCGAGTTACCGACGGGAAAGTCGCGGTATTGTTTGAAGGCGGAAATTGGGACAAGTTAGTCACTTTCCGGCTGTCGCAGTTGGAACTTGTGGATGCTACTGCTGGCCGCGCCAAGTAGTAATTAGTCATTGGTCATTAGTCAGTTGTTATTTGTCATTAGTTATTAGTAAGCTGTTAGACATCTAGATTGCATTTTTTGTGCGGGCGAGACGCCCACCCCACAAGAACTTTATCAAATTTTGACTGTGCAATTTAAATGCAGAACAGCTTACCAACTCACAAATAACAAATAATAAATAACCAACTGTCAACTGCTAACTGTCAACTGTCAACTGTCAACTGTCAACTGTCAACTGACTAATATGCGTTTACCTTTACCCCAATTTGCTACAAAAGAACGCCATCCCGATCGCATTGCTGAAGTCATCGAGACGGCAACTTCGGAGTTTCTGGCTCAATGTTTGGAACCGGAAGACTTGAGTTTTCCGGCGATGCCGCCTTTTGGGAGTTGGGTGAAGGCCCAGGATGAAGAGTCGAAAAATCAAATCTACGGTGTGGTTTACTACGCGACGACTAGCCCGATCGACTCGGTACACAGAGCTCGGGCCTTGGGTTTGTCGCTGGAAGAGTTACGGGAAGAACAACCGCAGATTTTTGCGATGCTCAAAACCGAGTTTCGAGTGGCGATTGTGGGGTTTGAGGCGACGCCGGAAAGGTTGAACGGCCACGGCCCATCCAGGGGTAAAATTTATCAGTATTTGCCGCCGCGCCCGCCCCAAATTCACCAGGCGGTTTATCGCTGCGAACCGGATGAGGTGGTTGATTTTACGGTACAGTTGGATTTTTTGAGGACTTTGCTGGGGGTGACTAATGCGCCGGTGGATGCGCTGACGGCGGCGGCGATTCGGGAGATTTATCAGTTGCGAATGCGCGATCGATCTTGGTTGGTGGAAGCGGGGAGGAGTTTGAGTGTTTTGTTGAAGGATGATTACGACAGGTTGCGGGTGATTTTGAGCCAGATTCATCCGTAGGAGACATTGGACAGTTTGGCGATCGTCCAAGAGGAGTGTTAATCTGATTCGTCCTCTTTATTCATCGCACTTATTCCCCTACTTTTTCTTGCACTCGCCGATATTTACCATCTAAACGTTCCTGTCGCTGACGGCGATTATCAGCTTCTAACATTGCCAGAACTTCATCTAACTTTAGCGTCCAAGCATCAAGCAGGCGACAAGATTCTCGCATCCTAGCAACATTTTGCTGTCTAGTTTCCAAATCGGGTATTCTTGGCTGTTGAGTCATGGCAGATTCCAACTCCTTTTAATTTCTTGAATACTGGCTTCTGAGGCATCGGCGATCGCCTCTCCTTGGTCGATCGTCCTATACAGAAACTCTAGCACATCCGCTGTTGCTGCTGGTTGAGATTCTGCTACCTGTTGCAAGATTCTGTGCAAACGGTTGTAGGGAATTCTCAAGCGTTCCTTAACATTATCAATTGCTTCTAACTCAGGCATTGTTTCCTGTGTTTCGCCAAATTGTTGTAAGAGGGAATATTCTGCTGCTGTTGCTGTATCCAGAAGCGCGACTAACCGCTGTTGCAATCTGAAAATAGTGCTGATAGTTTGGTTGGGTAATTTTGCCATGACTTTGAGTTTTTAGTGACAAATTATCAGTATAATAGCACTTCAGGATCGCCAATCAGTCTGTCATAATTTATTTAAACCAAAAAATCATATGTGGGTAGAGATAACAGCGCTAAATCAAATTCCAGAATCGGATATTTTCAAGGTAAAAGTTGAAAAGACTTCACTAATTTTGAATCGTCAAGCTACGAATGTCACTTGTTACCGCAATGCTTGCACTCATTTGGAATATCCGCTGGACATGGGTAAGGTTGATAACGGGATCATTACCTGTCCGTTTCACAAATTTCGGTACAAGTTAGATACTGGTAAATGTTTGAATGCACCCGACTCCCTAAAATCTTATCCGGTAAAAATTGAGGGCGATCGGGTTTTTGTTGACATCGATGAATCATGATTAATCAGTCATTTATTTATACCAAATTGAAACAAAATTGCATAAGAATAAAAAAATAAGAACAAGAAATTAGAGGTTTTTACCTGTAGGGACACGGCACGGCACCGTGTCTGGCAATCTATGCCTTAAGACAGATATTTTTTATACAGTTAATAACCGTTAATAACCGTAACAACAATTTGTCAAAATCTTATTATGTGCTGTTTCCAACACAAACCTGTTAGCGCCGGGAGGCTTTGCCGACATGGGAGCCAAACAAGGCAGAGCATAAGAATCTGAGTTTCCTGGTAAAGTACAAAGTCCCACGCATTTAATAGAAGGGCTCCGAGCGTGATACGAGCAATTTTATAACCCAACAAACATTCTCAATAGTGTTCATACTCCTCCTACCTTCATGCGGCAAGGAGCGTCAAAGATAAAATCTCAACTAGGGACGGAAAACCAGATATTCCAACAAATAAAATTATGAACAAACTAGGCCTGCTTTTTTTTTTGATGTTGATGATTAGCTTGGGAACAGTTGCGATTTTCAGAAGTCAGCAAACACCACCACCTAGCAATACCTATAGTCAAACCGTGAAACGGGAAGTCTTAGTGAGTGGTTATCCTAGTGGGGCAGAAGGTAGAATTTTAGAATTAGTACGTTATACCATTCCTGGTATGGCAAAACTGCTGCCTCACGTTCATCCAGGGATGCAAATTGTCAAAGTTGAATTGGGGACGCTCACCTATACTGTTGTCCAGGGAATCGCGAAAATTAAACGCGCCAATGGTAAAGAAGAAACCCTAGACGCGGGCCAAACTACTCGTCTGACGGTGGGAGATTCTTTAGTTGAGGCAGGGGGTATGGTGCATTACGGTCAAAATGAAACAGGGGCTCTGGTAATTCTGCTTTCCACTTCTCTCCTGGATTCTCAGAAACCGAAAGCAATTTTGATCGAGCGTTAATCGACTTTACTGGTGCTTGGTGGTGGCGGATTAAAGTTTTAAACCGACATCGGGGGTTGATATCCTGTCCGAGTGATTAACTACAATCAGATTTGTTCGTAGTGCCCCGAAGAGTCCGCTCTCATGTTGCGGAGTGAAGTCGGCACTACGAACCAATACGCTTGGGTTAAGGAAAATTGTAGTGCGTAGGTTTGGTTTCGTTCCTCAAACCAAACGACGCAAAACGCCGGATAGGTTTTTTTTGCAAGAACACAAGCGTATTGCAAAACGAACCAATTTTGGTATGGTAATAAAACGG
>JANMLZ010000168.1:0-23227 GCA_031372825.1 Cyanobacteria bacterium OTE_58_metabat_593
AAATCACGACTCACAGGAATAGCGATCGCCACTTTCCCCTTCACCTCCCAAAAACGATCGCCTTTTAACCTCACAAAAAGCTCGCAGATGAAGGTGTTCAAATTGTCTTAGGAGTAGCGTGTGTTAGCGTAGCGTAACGCACAAAATTGGATTCTCTTGCAAATAATCAAAAGGTGCATTACATTTCATTAATGCACCCTACAATATCGCCGATCGCACTCACAATCGATTTTTTTTAAGTTATAATATTAATTGAACTCAACATCGTGTTTTAATGTATGACAGATCATCAACATTTCGTAACCCAGGCCGTACTCAGAAACTTTTCTTCATCAAAAAGGAAAAAAAAAGAGAACCAGAAAATATTCGTCATTCTTCACATCAATAATCAACTTAGAATACAATCAAATCCCATAGATCGAACATTTGAACAAAATAAATATTTCACAACTAATGAAGAAAATTATGATTCATGGTTTAAAGAGATCGATGCTCAATCTCCAGATATAATAGCCTCAATTATTAAAAATGGTGTAGAAAACTTGAACCTTCAGGAACGAGAAAAAATCAATAAATTCATGGCATTTCAATGGCTTAGATGTGTCGCAATCAGAAATGAATCAATTTCGTATTCTAAAATCTTAGGAGAGGATTGTATTAATTGCATTAAAAATATTCATGCTTATCTGTTTACAGATATTGATTTTTTAATCGAAAAATTTAAGAATTTAACATTAAGTAGTGTTAGTCCAAAATCATTAAATATAAAACATGAATACGTTATTAGTGGTTCCCCAGTTTTATATAATTTTTTGGAACCTGAATTCTATTTTCCTATAAGTCCAACTAATTGCTTAAGATTTCATTCTATTGACAGTCGTTTATCTCCACTGGATTCTAGGTTTCTTAATGAACTACAATTCATTAATGGTGAAGATTATAATGGTTTTCGTGTTGCTGCTAAACATCAGGAAACTTTAGAATATCTTAAAGATACTCCATTAAAATACTGTGAAATAGAAAATTTAGAAGATTCTTTTTGGAAGCGCCTTTTTCTTGAAATGTATAACAGAAATCAATAAGCTAAAAAAGTTAGTGGTTAGTGCGATCGCTGATCTTGTAGGTTAAGTGCGATCGCCCAAAACTCACGACTCACAGGAATAGCGATCGCCTACAGCAAACCCTTTAACAGATAGATAATTGAGGCGATCGCCCAGAAATCACGAATTACAGTGTGATAGCCTTTAGGAGATAGATTGTTGGTGCGATCGCAACCAAAGCCCAATGTTCTTGTGTGCTATAATTATCCTAAAAGCTAAAAGAGAAAGAATATGGCACGCGCTGTAGATGTGGCGAAATATATCCTAACCAAAACAGGAGAGATGACTGCGATGAAGCTTCAAAAGCTTGTTTATTACAGTCAGGCTTGGTCTCTTGTGTGGGATGAAAGCGCCTTATTTGAGGAAGATATTCAGGCTTGGGCTAATGGACCTGTGGTGCAAGTTCTGTATTCTGATCATCGAGGTCAATTTAAGGTTAATGAGGATACCTTTGCTGCTGATGGAAATGTTGACGCTTTAACTCCTAATCAGAAAGACTCTATTGACAAAGTGCTAGATGCACTTCAAGACAAGAGTGGGCAGTGGTTAAGCGAGTTAACTCACATGGAGTCTCCTTGGAAAGACGCTAGAGGCGATCTGAAACCTACAGAAAGGGGTGATAACGTTATCCCCTTAGCTGCAATGCATGAATATTATTCCAGCCTATGACGGACAAACCTTCAAAAGCTGAGAAGAGGAGACAAAGGCAAGAGGAAAAAGCTCAGGCGCACAGAGCAAAGTCAGTAAAATTCTCGTCTAGCGTAGAAAATTTGGCGACTAAAACTGTGAAAATAGCGCCAATACCTGAGCTTGCCTTGAAGGTCGTTAAGGTTCAGGAAAATCCAAGTAGAAACAAGTCTGTATATCTTCCTAACGAAGAAGCATTTTCAATAGCCTGCCATTTGACGTGGTGTACGTCCATATCTGATCGAGAAGGAGAGTGGTCATGGCAAGAGCAAAGATGCTGGACTCAGGAAGAATGGGAAGCTCAAATATTTCCAAATCTCAGTTCGTTAGAAAAATCAACTTGGTCTGAAATTTTATTTGAGCAAAAGACACCTGCAAAGGGCGGCAAAAGCGTACCTAAGCATCACTCTCAAGAGCTAATTACTTTGGTGAAAGAAGCTCAGAATAGGTGGATTGAAATAGGTTTAGAGGAGTACGACACGGCTTTTCGCTTTAGATTTGCTAATACAGTCAGAGCTTGGGGTGTAAAGCTACAAGGACATTTTTATTTGGTTTGGTGGGAAAGACATCACAAGATATATCCAGTACCTTAAGCCTAACTATCAGTTCTCTCTGTCAGTAAGATGTACTATATAGTAGACCGTCAACCGTCGTTTAACAGACAGGATAAAAGGCTTATCAAGCTAATATAGTCAGTTTAAACTCGTAAACAGTATAAGTTGATTTATGCTTGACTGTCTACTAATAATCACGACTCACAGGAATAGCGATCGCTTTAGGGTGAGTTAATGAAATGTAACGCTCCTTATTTTTGTTTGAACGAAAGCATTCTGTTCGGAAATGTAGGGAATGAGAGATTTTCCAAGCACATCAAGGTAAAAACTTCGCTACACAATCGATCGCACTAATCCACCCTCAACTCGTAGGGCGGCCCCATTAATCGCAGAGGCTAAAGGACTAGTAACAAACGCAACTAACGCAGCAACTTCAGACGTTGAAGCAAATCGCTGAATTAGGGAAGATGGACGAGTCTTAGTAAAAAAATCTTTCTCAACTTGTTCGATTGAAATATTTTGATCCTTAGATAATCCCTGGATAAAGTCTTCCACTCCTTCAGAGCGAGTTGGCCCCGGCAATACCGTGTTTACAGTTACATGACTGCCCAGGGTTGTTTCCGCCAAACCGCGACTCAAGGCCAATTGTGCAGTTTTGGTCACACCATAATGAATCATTTCGGCGGGAATATTCAAAGCAGATTCACTAGAGATGAAAATAATCCGTCCCCAATCTTGCTTCAGCATCAGCGGCAAATAATGGCGCGAGAGCCGCACACCGCTCATCACATTCACTTCCAGAATGTTCATCCACTCTTCATCGGAGATATCTGCAAAAGCCTTGGAGCCATAAATTCCTAAGTTATTCACTAAAATGTTGACTTCTGGCACTTTTTGAAGTAACAATTCAACTCCGGCTGGCGTTCCCAAATCGGCGGCAATTCCCTGAAGTTTGGCATTCGGGATACTTTGCTGAATGCGATCGATCGCATTATTTACGCGCTCTTGCGTTCTGCCATTGACAATAACCGTCGCTCCTTCTTCCGCAAGTGCGGTAACGATTGCCAGTCCAATTCCACCCGTTGAACCACTGACCAATGCAACCTTATCTGATAGTTTGAAATCCATACTTTGTTAAACCAAATAACGTCAAACAATTCTCTACAACTTGGGTTAAATTAATATCGCACCCTAATCCAACTTCACCACCATTTTGCCAAGATTTTTGCCTTCAAAAAGACCGATGAACGCACCTACCGCCTGGTCAATTCCTACTACCACTGTTTCCTGATTTTTCAGTTTTCCAGCTTGGAAATAACCACCAACTTCCCGTTCAAATTCGCTCTGAAGATCCAGCGAATCGCCAACGATCAGCCCTTTCATTGTCAACCGTTTGCCAATCATGTTAAATAGATTGTTCGGGCCTGGCTGCGGCTTGTTGTAACCGGAGATGCTGCCACAAGCGATAATCCGGCCGTGCACGCGCAAGGCTGACAGCGCCGCTTGCAGGGTTTCGCCTCCAACATTGTCGAAATAGACATCAATTCCGTCTGGTGCGGCCTGGTTCAATTGTTCGAGGACTGGGCCAGAATTGTAATTGAAAGCGCGATCGAATCCGCATTCTTCCAGCAGAAACTTGACTTTTTCCGCTGAACCTGCTGAGCCGATGACATGGCATCCGCGCAATTTTGCCAATTGTCCCGCCACACTTCCCACCGCCCCCGCAGCACCCGAAATAAAGATGGTGTCGCCGGCTTTCACATCTACCAAATTCAATCCAGCCCAAGCCGTCATCCCCGTCATCCCGATCGCACCGAGGTAAACTGAGAGCGGTTGAATTTCGCTGCTGACGGGATGCAACTCTTTTGGCGCTGCGGTGAAGTATTCCCGCCAGCCAAAGTTGGAAGTGACGGCATCACCGGGCTTGAATTCTGGAGCACGCGACTCGATAACTTCGCCGACTGCGCCGCCTTCCAATGCTTTATCCAACTCGAAGGGCGGCACATAGGATTTGCTTTCGTTCATGCGTCCGCGCATATACGGATCTACCGAAAGATAGAGATTGCGAACGAGTATTTGCCCGTCTTGAAGTGGCTTGATTTCGGTTTGGGCGATCGCAAAATTAGCTGCGGTTGGCATTCCCTTGGGGCGGGAGACTAGGTGAATTTCGCTGCTGATGATATTTGTCATAATTTTTGTCCTTGATGTCGATCGCAAATCTGTTGGCGATCGTTGTTAATTCAGACATCGAGCCGCCCAAAGTCTTGACGGCAATCATATCGTTTTCGGTTGCATCGGAATCATACAGAGGACACGGCAGTGCCGTTTCCCTACCCCGATTAATGGTAGGGACACGGCACTGCCGTGACCTGACTCTGAGTAATATTAATTCCGAACCTTATCAGAGCTACCCAGCCTGTTGCAACGATGCCATATCAATAACGAAGCGATATTTCACGTCGCTCTTCACCAGGCGATCGTAAGCTTGATTTATGTTTTGAATCGGGATGAGTTCGATGTCCGAAGTGATGTCATGCTTGCCACAGAAATCCAGCATTTCCTGAGTTTCTTTGATGCCACCAATCAGGGAGCCACCGAGAGTGCGCCGACCAAAAATCAAGCTACCGACATTCAAAGAAAGCGGTTCTGCCGGTACACCAACTTGAGTGAGGTTGCCATCGCGTTTTAATAGAAGGAGGTAGGCGTTGATGTCGTGCTGCGCCGATACAGTGTCGAGAATGAAATTGAAACTATTCAGATGTTTTTTCATCTCGTCGGCATTCTTGGAATTGACGACTTCATCTGCTCCCAGCCGCAGGGCATCTTCAACTTTGTTCGACGAAGTGGTAAAGACGACGACATGGGCACCCAAAGCCTTAGCCAATTTCACCCCCATGTGTCCCAGTCCACCGAGTCCCACAACACCAACTTTTTGACCTTTGGTAACATTGTGGCGGTGCAATGGGGAATAAGTGGTGATTCCAGCGCAAAGCAGCGGGGCGACGCCGGCGAGATTCAAATTCTTTGGAACTTGCAGCACAAAGGCTTCATCTACGACGATGCTGTCCGAATATCCCCCAAAAGTCATCCCACCAACGTGTTTGTCGGGCGAGTTGTATGTGAAAGTTACGTTGTCACAGAACTGTTCCAAGTCTTCCTCGCAGTTGGCACAAGTGCGGCAGGAATCGACCATGCAACCGACTCCTGCGGTGTCGCCTTCCTTAAATTTTTTGACGTGCGCGCCAACTTTTACAACCCGTCCGACGATTTCGTGACCGGGTACGCAAGGATATGTGGTATTTTGCCATTCGTTGCGGGCGGTGTGCAAGTCGGAGTGACACACGCCGCAATAGAGAATTTCGATCTGCACGTCGTGCTCGCCGACATCGCGGCGTTGAAAGTTGAAAGGTGCGAGTGGATTCGTGGCGTTTTGTGCAGCGTAAGCATTTGTTTTCATAAATTGCGATCCTGATTATTTTTTGAGAATTTAGCAGTAGAGTTTCCATCTGCTAAAGTGTGGAAATGAAATATGGGATGCTATTTAATATCGTTTCCGGTTGCATCGGAATGATTTAACCGCGAAGGCGCAAAGGACGCGTTCGGCGAAGCCGTTCCCGTTCCCCGCAGGGGTTCCCGAAGGGTAGGGTAGGAAGAGAAGAGAGAGATTAATACAGGACGATGAAGAGAGGATTTGATATAAGTTGAGTACAACAGGATTATTTACAGAACTCAACTAACTTGTAGCTGGATCAATGTTTGTGTCCCAGCAGCGTCACTAATCCGCAGCGCTACCATCACACCGAGTGAGTTTTGTCCCGTTAAAACTTCTGTCGGCGAATCGATCGTGTGAGCGTAACTCACCTCATCTTTACCCACTTCAATCACCAAATCATCTCCCTTTCCAGGGCGATCGTAAATAATTGCATGAAGAGGTGCATTCTTAATCAATTCTGCGTCACCGGCTTCTGAATCGATGATTTCGATCGAAATACGCCGTCCGCGATTGCCATCAGTAAACTGATCGAAAAATTCACCCCATCGCTCGCGAGGCACAGATTTGTTGATTTCAATTGTATTTGTCGTGTTCATTTTATTCACCATGATGATGATTCCTTGTGAAAGATTAGTAAAAAGAAGCCTTGTCATTGGCGGGCTCCCAGCCCACCCCACAAGAAAATTCACTCTTTGTGGAACAGGCATCTTGCTTGTTCTTGAGAATGGTGCAAGATGTGAGATTAAACGGAAGTTGACTTTAGGGTGGAAATTGCCCACACTGTCAAGTTAACTCGCAACTTTGTACGCGCCACCTCGTTCGGATGCCCGTTGATAAGCTGGGCGAGTGTGGATGCGATCGAGAAAGTCCATCAATTTTGGTCGGCTGGCATCTAAACCTCCTCGCACAACTGCTATCTCGATCGGAAAACTGAGCTGAATATCGGCTGCGGTGAATTCATTTCCCACAAACCACAAGCTTTTTCCCAATTCTGCTTCCAGGTAATCAAGATGCTGCGTGATTTGAGGTTCGATGAAAGAACTTTTGGCACGATTCGCGATCAGTTGGGCGATCGGTTTTACAAAAAACGGCATGGACTGCTGCTCTATGCGATCGAAGATCAACTTCAATAGCAGTGGCGGCATGGCTGAACCTTCGGCATAATGCAGCCAGTAAGTGTATCGCAGCCGATCGGGTGTATCGGATGGAGGGGCAAACTTTCCCATACCATATTTTTCAACCAGATACTCAATGATGGCTCCCGACTCCGCCAAAGTTAGCGCCCCGTCGGTAATCACTGGCGATTTACCGAGTGGATGTACCTGGCGCAGAGATGCTGGTGCGAGTAGGGTTTCGGGGTCACGTTCGTAATACTTGATGTCATACTCCAGTTCCAGTTCTTCTAGCAACCACAAGATGCGCTGGGAACGAGAATTATTCAAATGGTGGACGGTAATCATGAGTTTCAATAGTTGCAGGACGGTTACGGTTGGCGATCGCACGTAATATCAATTCCGGCTACGCTGAAATGATATAGAGGACACGGCAGTGCCGTTTCCCTACCATGATTTATTGTAGTTTTGTCCCTGATTTCGGGTTATATTAATTCCGATGCCAGCGGAATTAATATAAATCACTGATTTTCCCCAAGTGCGATCGGTTTGACTCGACTCGTCAATTGAACTTTAACAAGAATTGCCAAAGATAACCTCTACCTTTTGATTGAATATTTATAGAAATCGTCACATATAATCTCTACCTTTTGAATGTTTTAATAAAATGCTATCTCAAACGAAAATAGCGGAATAATCTGCATTACTTCGCTCAAAAAAATTTCTCCTAAATCAGGTAAAATTCGCGCATTTGAAAAGCAAAAGTCAGGAAACGGCACTGCGGTGTCCCTACAATTAATCGGTGTAGGGAAACGGCACTGCCGTGTCCTCCTGACTACTGCGGTGTCCCTACAATTAATCGGTGTAGGGAGACGGCACTGCCGTGTCCTCCTGACTACTTCTGCGTAGTTCCCGCAGCAGTTGTTGCATCCAATCTGGTGCAAATCGCTTTCAAGGTTGCTTCTTCCGCTTCTTCCATCGTCGCCATTGCGAATAAGATCGCTGTATTCGCGTAGTCTTCAGCTTTATCCGCCCGATGTTCGAGTTTCTTGACTTCGCGACTCGCTTTCCATTCCTCGACGTTCGACTTCAGCTCAGATTCTGTTTCCTCGAATTGAGTTTGAAGCTTTGCCCGGTAGTCATCAAATTCTTGTTTTTTGGAGTCTAGATTGGTCTTCATTTCGTCGAGTTTCGATTGAAGCTCAGCTTGAGTGTTTTTAGTCGCAGATTGAACACTTTCCTTCAGCAATGTTGCGCGGTCTTCAATCGCTTCTAAATTGTCATGGAGTTGTTTGGTGAAGTTGTCAATTGTCGTACTCATGGTGATTCCTCTAGTATGTTGAGTTTATGGGACTTGTCGATAGTGTTATTAAATTGCCATCGAATCACAAAAGTCTTTGTTGTTAGTGACCTCATCTACTGGTGAAATACTAAAATAACTCTTTAATTATTTGATGCTGCTGAGTTATTATTTTTAATAATAGCTTTAAAATGTGAAGGAAATCTGAGGTTTTCGTAAGATAAATCTATCGCTGATTTATCACTCTGGCAAGGCGTTTTGGCGCATCAGAACGGTTGGCTTCACCCGCAGGTGGTAGAGTTCGTATGTTGAAGCAACTGCTCGGAAAAGCTCCAAAATGCGGGCTGTGGATTGATTATTTGATACCTAATTCTTTGATTTTAAGTAAGCAACCTTTGCTGCTAGAACTAATGTTTTCTAGTCTCTGACTATGGCCTGATTTTTGTAGTTTGCTTCAACAGTTCAAACCAGATTAAGCTGATCAATGCACCGCCCAAACAAATTGCCATATCGATCGCACTTAGCAGAGAAAAGCTAAACAAATGACGCAAAAACGGGACATACAGCACCAACCCAAGGAACAACAGTCCCCCACCAAGCACCCACCACAGGGCGGGATTTGGGGATTTCAGGATTTTCAAGCTGAGGCGCGAGGTCGAACCTTCGCTCAAAATTAGTCCTAAATTTGCCAAAATCAACGTCGTAAACGTTAACGCACGGGCATCAAATTCGCCTTGTTTGCGATAGATGGCGATCGCAAATATCGCCAGCACGATCGCCAAAATTCCGCCCCCTTGCAACACAGCTAAACCCAAAGTCTTCTTGCCAAATAAAGGTTCTTTAGGGTTGCGGGGAGGGCGCTGCATCACCGTGGCTTCTGCGGGTTCGGCTTCTAAGACGATCGAGCAAGCTGGATCGATAATCAAATGTAAAAATGCCACATGAACCGGAAGCAATACTAACGGTAACTTAAACAATACTGGAATCAGAGACATTCCGGCGATCGGGATATGAATCGCAATCAGATATGACATGGCTTTGCGGAGATTGTCAAAAATTCTGCGCCCCAGTTTGACTGCTTGGACGATCGACGAAAAATCATCATCCAATAACACTAACGCCGCAGATTCACGAGCCACATCGGTTCCTCGCTCACCCATCGCAATCCCGATTTGAGCAGCTTTGAGAGCAGGAGCATCATTCACGCCATCTCCCGTCATTGCAACGACTTCGCCCTTGGCTTTCAAAGCATTAACTAACCGCAACTTGTGTTCGGGAACGGCTCGTGCAAAGATATTTGTACTTTGAATGCGCTGCTCTAATTCAGCATCACTCATGCCATCTAATTCTGCTCCGGTGACAACGGATCCCATCTGCATCAATCCAACTTGACGAGCAATGGTTTGAGCAGTTTCTGAATAATCACCGGTAATCATCACCACTCGAATTCCAGCGGTATGACATTCTTGAATCGCCGCCGCTACGGTTGGACGTACTGGATCGGAAAGTCCGACTAATCCGATAAATTCAAACGGAAAATCATGTTGTTTTTCTGGCAAATGATTAGGATTGAGCGACGGGTGAGGTGGCAAAAATGGCGGCGGCGCACCAACAAGCGACGCTTTAGCAACACCTAATACCCGCAATCCTTGACTTGCCATTGCACTGACTTGCGCTGCCATAATTTGCTGCTGTTGGGGCGTGAAATGACAGAGATCCGCGATCGCCTCCGGTGCTCCTTTTGCCGCAACTTCATACAATTTTTCATCGGCGGACTCCCAAACGTGAGACATAGCCAGTAGATGCGGTGACAGCGGATATTCTCGCAACAGTTTCCAATCGCTGTGCAAATGTTCGGTATGCGCGAGATAGCGATCGCCCAATTCTTTAAACGCTTTTTCCATTGGATCGAACGGATCTCTTTGGCTTGCCAAAATACAGAACTCGACTAATTGATGAACTGCTTCTGGGAGTGCCTCGGATGAATGCAATCCCAAATCGTAAGGTTGAGGGTTTTGGGCCTGGTTGTAGGCTAATAGCTGCTGCACAGCCATCTGATTCTGAGTCAAGGTTCCGGTTTTATCCACGCACAAAACAGTTGCGGAACCTACAGTTTCAACGGCTGACGCGCGACGTGCTAAGACATGATTCTGAGAAATCCGCCAAGCTCCCAAGGCTAAGAAGATTGTCACAACTACCGGAAATTCATTCGGCAAAATTGCCATCGCTAAGGTAATTCCGGCGAGAACTCCTTTGAGCCAATCTCCTGTTGTGAATCCATAAATTACCACAATTGAGACACAAAGCGATAGAGCAATGCCAAATAAGCGGCTTACCAATCGCGTCATTTCCTGTTGCAAAGGCGTCGTTTCTGGCTTGATTTTCTGCAAAGCCTTGCCAATTTTGCCCATTTCTGTTTGAGCGCCGATCGCCTTAACTTGAGCAATTCCCTGTCCTTGAACCACCAATGTGCCAGAATACACAAACGGCAATTCATCGCCTCCGGGACGTGCCATCTCCACGTTACCCACAGCGGTAACTTTGCGAACCGGTAGCGATTCTCCGGTTAATAACGACTCATCGGTTGAGAGATTTGAGCAAGATAGGACGATCGCATCCGCAGACACTCGATCGCCCTCCGCGAGCACTAAGAAATCGCCCCGGACAACTTCTCGCCCCGCAATCCGTTTTCGTTCCCCATCCCGAATCACCAAGGCGCGAGGGCTGGAAAGATCGCGCAGGGCTTCTAGGGCGTGTTCGGTTTTGCCTTCTTGGTAGAGACTAATTCCGGTGATAAACAAGACGAAACCTATCAGAATTAGGGCTTCTTGTAAGTCGCCTAAAATCCAATAAATGATACCACCGCCGACAAGTAACAGAAAGATCGGATCTTGAATGCTGTTCCAGGCGATCGATAACAGATTGCGCGACTCAGCCGAGGGGAGTTCATTGTAGCCGTCATCTTTGAGTTGGGCGATCGCATTTTGCTCTGATAAGCCAGCCACCGTATTGGGATCGAAAGTCGCAACCATATTTCTGTTTCCTCTGAAATATCAAAAATAGATCGATCGGACTTGATGTTATTAAATGCCAAATTTAAGATAGCTATGAGGAGACGGCATTGCCGTATCCCTACCCCGATTAATTGTAGGGAAACGCCATTGCCGTTTCCTCCGTTCCTATTCTGTATGAGTGCAACTGAAATTGATATTATTTGTTATTGGTTACTAGCTTGGGGCTGCCAATTCCCAATTCCCAATTACCTTTTTCACAATTCCCAATTATCCCTCTTCTGTCACTCTCACTCTTATGATAATCTGAAATTCTTGCAGGAAAAGAGTTTAACAAAAAGCAATGATTATGTCGATCCTATTAGAAGATAAAGCTACAAACCCCATTCCAGTAAGAGTTTTAAACATTGCTTTTTGTTTTTATTTTCGGAGAGTGACAAAAGAGGGTTATCCCTTTTCTGTCACTCTCACTCTTATGATAATCTGAAATCCTTGCAGGGAAAGAGTTTCACAAAAAGCAATGATGAGGTTTATCATATTAGAAAATAAAGCTACCAACTCCATTTCAGTAAGAGTTTTAAACATTGCTTTTTGTTTTTGTTTTCGGAGAGTGACAAAAGAGGGTTATAGCGTTTCTCACATAGATGAGGTATGTAATCAGGCTTGAAAGCCCCGATATTCAGAGAATCTCGTGTACCTCATCTTTCTAAGAAAGGCTATACCTTTTTCACAATCCCCAATTCCCCAATTCCCTACTTCATCACTTGCCAATCCATAATCCGCCATTGTCCCTCTTGGCGGATCAAGTCGTAGCGAATGCGGAGGTTTTCGTTGCGGGAAGTAACTAACTGATCGCGATCGAACACTTCCGCCTTTTCGGTTACTTGGGCTTCTACTTCGGCGCGATCGGGATTAGTCGGATTCGTCTTAACTCCTTTAACTTGCAGGCTGTGCTTGTAACTCTGGTGGGCGTTGTTTCGCTTTTGAGCCTCTGCCATCAATTGCCAGCGAGACAAAGCGGGTTCTGTCAGAACTTGCTTTAATTCTTCGACAGCGTGGTTGGGGCCCAAAGCCGCTGCTTTTGCCGACAGCCAGCTTTGAACTATTTCTCCCGCTGCTTTGTCAGTGATTTCTCCCGAGACTGGGGCGGGGGCGCTAGGCTCTGGGGGTGCGACGGTCGCGGCAGGGATTTCTATGGGTGGTTCTTCGAGGCGGACGAGAGGTTGCTCTCCTTGCATGGCGCTTGCCAACAGACTGAATATCCACCAGAGGATTAAGAGGCTCAAGACACCTGCAATGATAAACAGAGCCAGCCTGTTTTGAGGCATGGACTTGAGTTTGGCGGAAACTTGGGCTCCGATGGTGCGCGCCCGATCGACCAAACCACCTCTTCCTGAGCTGCGTCGGCTTGAACTTGGCTTCCTCCGCTGTTTGGCAGTGGGGGATTCGCCTCCGGCAGTTGCTGTCGGATTATAAGTAGCCGACGTGGTCGCGCCTAGTCCTGCCGCCGTTGCCTGGTATTTCGGGCGATCGGCTGCCGTGGAGCTATCGGTCGGTACGGGGGTCAAGGTGACGGTACTGGCTGCCTGCTTGACGGAGGGTGGCTGTGGGGGAGCGGGCGGGCGATCGCCCGCTGGTTGCAGCCGTGCTTGGGGCTTGCCGGAGCGGGGCTGCACGACGACCCATTCGTTGGCTGTTTCTGCATCAAGAGGCAAAGCTTCTAGGTAAGCTTGTACTTTCGGGTCGGCAAAGTAATCTTTCAAGGAAACTGACTGGGAAGCCAAGTCGCGGAAGTGCGGAAACACTTCTTCTTGCAGCCAGTGTTCGGCGTACAAGCACAGTCCGGGCAACAAATCGGGAGAATCTTGGGAATGTTCGCGAATGAAGGCGAGGGGTTCTTTTTCCGAACTGAGTTCGAGGGCTCTGCTGGCTTCTTCTGTGTGGCCCAGCAGCAGGGAACACACGGCTTTTTCGAGGTGAACGTCTTGGCGGCGGCCGAGCTGCATCAGCATCAGCTTGGCGCGGTGGATCATTGAGGGCCCTCTGGCAGCAAATCCTTGGGCTAACAGGGTGTAGACCGAGAGGTAAGTGGCGACTGCGGAGGGGCGGCCGGCTTCGGCTTCAAATAGGGTCTGCTGCTCGCTGCTGGTTAGGTGTTTCCGCAGTTGCTGGACGAAGCGAAGGAAGTCTTCTATTCCTAAACCCGATCGATCGTCTCCCGATCCGTCGATACCTCCCCGTTCTTGGAGCATTTCTCGCAGGATTTGCAGTCCCTGGCGGCGCTCGGCTACTTTTTCTTCGGGGAGGGATAGTAACTCTAAAATGTTGTACGGACGTAGTTTGTATATGTCGGTTTGCATTTCACCCCTCACGCTGGAAAATAGGCTTTCGCGCAGCAGCAGTTCTTGACCTGCTTCTAATGATTTGGCGGCATTTTCGTACTGACCTTGCTGCCACTGTTCGCGGCCGAGTTCTAGACAGGCAAGGCTTACTGTTAAAACTATATCTGGCCGCACGAGCTGGGGCTCGCCGAAGCGGCCTTCGTCGATCGCGCTGCTGCCATTGTTCAGATACGGGCGACCCAGCTTCTGTACGAGTTCGTATTCCCCCAGTTCTTGCAGTACGAGCAGGGCTCCTACGAATTGGTTGTCATCGATTTCAATACTTGGAGTGTGGGGGTCGGGAGCAGCGTCTAAAGCCTTGGACTCTGCTGGAGCGGTTTCTCCTGCGTCGTCTTGCAAAACTGTAGCCGCGTCTGCTGAGATTTTCGACCTCTGCTTAGCCCAAATGGCTGCTTCCGACTCTCGATCGTAAGTTTTTGCTAAAAAACTGGCATCATAAGCTTTGCGCCCGTCTGAGTCTGACAGAACGGCGCAGGCTTCATCGAGCAGTTGTTTGCGGGCGACGATCGCAACTTCGGAATACTCCCGGCGCGGAAGCTGTAAAGTTCGATCGCGGTGAGCCTGCTGCAACTGTTCGGCAGTAGCTTGAATCGGTAGACCCAAAATCCGGTAGTAATCTAGTGGAATTAACACTACGTCCACTTCCCCAAAGCGCTAGCAACTGAATTAGCCTATCTTAGCTAAGGTTGGTTTGTAACAAAAGCATCGGGTGAAAACTTAATCGGGTTTCTGCTGGAGTCGGTTCTGCCTGTTCTGGCATTTTGCCCCCTGCTTCCCTGATTTTAACAACTTACGATCGGCTGCTGGGAAAATCTTCGACCATTTTCTGCTGCGGTTTTGTCCTCTGTCGGTTTACATTTAGATGTTTACCAAGCCGATCGGGTATTAATTTTTTATGGTTGAACGGACTTTACCAGTTTTTGACGCGCAAGGCGTAAACATTTCTCGGGATGAGGGTTTGATGCTCTACGAGGATATGGTTTTGGGGCGCTTCTTTGAAGACAAGTGCGCTGAAATGTACTACCGGGGCAAAATGTTTGGTTTTGTCCACTTGTACAACGGTCAAGAGGCGGTGTCTACCGGGGTGATTCGCTCGATGCGGCGGGATGACACCGATTACGTCAGCAGCACCTACCGCGATCACGTTCACGCTTTGAGCGCGGGCGTACCGGCGCGGGAGGTGATGGCGGAGTTGTTCGGAAAGGAAACTGGTTGCTCGAAAGGCCGTGGCGGTTCGATGCATATGTTTTCGGCCGAACATCGGCTGTTGGGCGGCTATGCTTTTGTGGCTGAGGGGATTCCTGTAGCGACGGGGGCGGCTTTTCAATCGAAGTATCGGCGCGAAGCTTTGGGAGATGAGGGTTCCGATGGCGTAACTGCTTGTTTCTTTGGCGATGGTGCTGCGAATAACGGTCAGTTTTTCGAGTGTTTGAATATGGCGGCTTTGTGGAAGTTGCCGATTCTTTATGTTGTGGAAAACAACAAATGGGCGATCGGCATGGCCCACGAGCGAGCTACTTCTGACCCGCTGATTTATAAAAAAGCTCATGCTTTTGGCATGGCTGGTGTTGAGGTTGACGGGATGGATGTTTTGGCCGTCCGGGAAGTGGCAAAAGAAGCTGTTGCTCGCGCTCGCGCTGGGGAAGGGCCGACTTTGATCGAGGCTTTGACTTATCGTTTTCGCGGGCATTCTTTGGCAGATCCTGACGAATTGCGTTCTAAGGAAGAGAAGGAATATTGGTTCCCCCGCGATCCGATTAAGAAGTTGGCTGCTGATTTGATCGATCGCACTTTAGCCACTGCTGAGGAATTAAAGGCGATCGAGAAAAAGATTGAAGCAGTCATCGATGATGCGGTGGATTTTGCTGAAAAAAGCCCCGAACCCGATCCGAGCGAATTGTATCGGTATATCTATGCTGAAGATGAGTAGTCTTTAGAGATATTTTGCGTGCGGTTGCAGCCTACAGGTTAAAACCTGTGGCTGCACAAATTTAAAGCTAAAATTAAAGGTAGACTTTGTAGACGAAAAGAGAGGCGATTTTTATGATAAATTGCGATCGAATTCAAATCAGCAAAAATATGGGCGCAGTTCGAGTCAAAGTCAAGTTAACGAATGCCATTGATGAAGCCTTAGTGAGTCGAGGACTACTAAATCCAAATCTGTTGCGCGTTTACGAAGCAGAAGCACTGATAGATACTGGTGCAGTACGCACAGCAATTCCTGTAGAAGTTTGCGAACACTTGGGCTTAAGAATTCGGAGTCAGGAAATAGCAAAATATGCTGATGGCCGACAAGAAGCAGTGGGATTAACTGAACCAATTATTATTGAAATGGAAGGGCGCGAGACAATTGAGGCAGCAATGGTTTTAGGCGATATCGTGCTAATCGGTCAAACAGTGTTAGAAACATTAGATTTGCTCGTAGATTGCAAAAATCAGCGTCTAGTTCCCAATCCTGAAAATCCCGAAAGGCCTGTATTGAGAGTTTAATACTAAATCCAGCTTAAATACCTCCTTTGTTTCTGATGTTCTAGTGCTGATAGCGGCATGATGCCAGCAGCATTGTTAATCAGCACAAATTCAAGGGTTTACACAAGGCTTGTAGCTGTAGAGCCATTCTTGAAACTGATCTTGATTCATTTGGGATGGCTTCATGATTTCGCGGAATGTTGTTTCGCTTTCTGGTTTGTAGGAGTGGTCACCCTGATTGGCGTTAAGCCTGGCGCGACAGAAAAGCTAACGTGAACACTCAAAGCGTTCACCCTTAAAAACTGTTGACCTTGCCACAGTTGCCAAACTCGAAATTACGATCGCAACTTGGAGCCAAATCTTCAAAAAGCTCCGCTCCGATTCGCTGTAGTCGATCGCGCGATCGCAGGGGTCGATTCTTCAATTCTTCAAATCTCAAATCTCAAATCGGTTGACTGTCCTCGCCGATCCCCCACCCCGGCGGACAGGCTCTGCGACGGCGATCGTGTAACCATTCGGGGCGCGTTGAGGACGGCGATTCGATCGGCTGTCCACTGCGCTGCAAACGCGTAATCTGTAGTGTTTTCTACCCGGTAGGAATTGCTGTTTTTGAGAACTTCTTTGGCTGGTTCTGCCGGATTTTGACTAACTTTTTCGTTCTGTTTGCGGCCTTGGACAATCCGGGAATCGCCCAAGGCTAAGGTATCGGGAACTCTGACAGCTACTTGAAATTGATTGTTT
This sequence comes from Cyanobacteria bacterium OTE_58_metabat_593, assembly GCA_031372825.1. GTDB lineage: Bacteria > Cyanobacteriota > Cyanobacteriia > Cyanobacteriales > Microcoleaceae > Microcoleus. The sequence continues at coordinate 16,870 of JANMLZ010000168.1, forward strand.
GCTAATTTGCGACTGAGGTTAGTTAATATTGTGCCTTCATAGGTTTTGCCACCCACATCAAATTTTACCACTAAATCGCTGAATTTGCTACCTTTCGGTTCGCCAATACCGTCTACTAAAAAGTTACTTCCGTTGAGAAACAAGACTGGTAGATTATTCTCAAAAGGTTGATTGTTGCCATCTTTGAATCTGAGTTCGGCATCTTCAATTAGTGGAGGATTTTTGGGATTACCGCCAGTAGGAGCGAGTTGAGCTGCGCGTCTTTCCTCAAAAATAGGCTCTTTACCGAAGTAGTCAAGTTGTCTTTCGCTTATAGGTTCGCCAGTCAGAGAATCTCGTTTAGAATATTTTTTTTTCGGGATGTAAAACTGGACTCTTTGAATTCGCGGCTAAATTTGATTGGTTTGGAGAAGATTGCGCTCTCTTCGGGGAGATGGTTAGAACTTCCTGGAAGTTCGAGTGCTGGTTCTGATGTAGGGCTACTCAGGGTTTGAGGATTGAGTAAGTTCTCGGTATTTAGTTCGAGTTCGGGTATTAAGGTCGTTTTGCCGATCGAGAATGGCTCTTGACTGTTGAAAAGAGATTTGTTGAAAAGGTTTCATAAAATACCAACAAGCGATACAGTGACTTGCTTTGATTCTTAGTAACCTACCAGAGGAGAGGAGAATTGTATCTGTTAAGACGTTGCGGCAGAAATGTTGATTTTTGTTGTAAAACTTTATATAGCAATCCTAAATGATTTGTTTACGCCATAGGCGAGAAAGATGCTAGGATTACAAGGATTCTAGTCTCGATCAATTTGCGATTGATTTAGCCCTTCTTTGTCACTCTCCGAGTCTTAAAATAAAGATATGAAAACATAAAAACGCTACAAATAAGGTATAGCAATGGATGTAGAGTTACAAGTTCTCAAAGCTGATGACTGACTGTAATTTTGCGGCACCATATTTCTAAAACGAGGTTCGTAACCCGATCAAAATATCCTTCTGAAGCCCTTAACGGGTATAACAATACTAGGCGTTGCTGAATTTAGGTATGATTCACTCGCTATAGCAATCCCTGAAACTCGCTGAGTAGGGGAAATTCATGAATTGCCCCTATTTCGGAGGCAAATCGTACTCCTTTCTCAGCAACGCCCAATACTAGAAAGCCCGTGACGAGATTTGAACTCGTGACTTCCTCCTTACCAAGGAGGTACTCTACCACTGAGTTACACGGGCATAAAAAGTTAAAAGTGTCCAATTAAAATTTTCAACTTTTAACTTTCTATTAAATTAAGGTGGGCCGAGCTAGATTTGAACTAGCGTAGGCGTAGCCAGCGGATTTACAGTCCGCCCCCATTAACCGCTCGGGCATCGACCCATTTCCATCACAGTTATAAATCCTAGCACCAGACTCTTTGTTTGCAACAATACATCAGAAACTTTAATCAAATGTACTGAATACATAAGTTGAATGTGAGAATTGGGCATCGGGCATGGGGCATGGGGAATTGGTAACTCTTGACAACAGTTAACAGTTAACAGTCAACAGTCAACAATCAACTGACTAATTCACCGGTTTCTTGCAGGGAGTGCAGCCTGCGGTAAATGCCTTGTTGGTTTAAAAGTTCGTCGTGGCTGCCAACTTCGACGATTTTACCGCCGTCGAGTACGACGATCGCATCGGCTTCGCGAATTGTACTCAGCCGGTGGGCAATAATTATGGTGGTGCGCGTACCGAGGATATTCTGCATGGCTACCTGGATCGATCGCTCGCTTTCATAATCCAAACTAGAAGTAGCTTCGTCAAAGATTAACACGTCCGGCTCCACCAACAGCGCCCTGGCAATTCCCAACCGCTGCCGCTGACCGCCGGACAAGCGCATTCCCCGCTCGCCAACAACGGTATAGTAACCTTGCGGCAACAGTTTTACAAAGTCGTCTACTTTGGCGATGCGGCAAGCTTCCTCAACTTGCTCAAAAGTGGCTGTTGGGTTGCCGTAAGTCAAATTATCCAGCAAAGTACCATTAAAAACGTCTACTTCTTGGTGGACGATGGCTAAACGCTTGCGGTAGCCAGTCACGTCTAAGCTGGAAATGTCCTCGCCGTCAATCATAATCCGGCCGGAGTTGGGTTCAAAATAGCGGAACAGCAGTTTAACTAAGGTTGATTTCCCGGAACCCGATCGCCCGACTAATGCTATGGTTTGACGGGGATGAATCAAGAGATTTACATCCTGCAAAACAGGCTTTTGGCGATCGTACCCGAATGTCAGCCCGCAAAACTCAATTTTGCCGCTAAATTTATACGACGACGCGGATGCAGCATTTTCTGTTAAATTTACCGCATCAACACCGTCTGGTAACTGCATAAACTCGTGGAATCGGATCATTGACGAATAGCGGCGGGCTAATAATTCGGCAATAATGCTAATCGGACGCAGTTGGGAATAAGCCATGCTGGCAAGGGTGTAAACTGTGACAAAATATCCCAGAGACATCCTGCCTGCAACTGTGGCTGCTAAGCTAAAACCGAGAACTGAAAATAGGCAAAACTGCACGATTGTTTGCTGGTATGTCCCCAAAACGACGTATCCTTTGTGAATACGGTTGATAACTACTTTTAATTCGCGATCGAGTCTGGTGGTTTGCCTTTTGAGTTCGTCTGTTTCTGTCGCAAAAGCTTTGACTGTTTTGATGTTGGTGATAATTTCGGAGTTGCGACTTTCGGTATCTTCGATGTATTCATCCAGAATTTCTTCTCGCGCAGTCACCCCTTGAAGACCTTTGAGGGTGAAACTGAGGATAAATAGGAATGAAACCAAAATTAACAAGCCGATTCGCCATTCAATTAACCAGATAACTGCAAAGATGCCGGCTAAGCGGACAACTTCGGGGATGAATTCGCCGGCAATTTCTGGGTACGTCCAAGTGTGGTTGGCGATGCCTTTGGCGATGCGGCTGGCAATCCGTCCGGCGTTGTTTTCGTCGTAGAATTCTAGGGGTAAGGTGAGGATTTTGCCGATCGCACTTCTCATTTGATCGCGCCTCGCTCTCAATGGTATTACCCAGTGGAACCAACTTGTCACCCAAGGTTGGATCGGGGCTTTGGCTACTGTTACCAGAAAAATCAAGCCCAGCAAGACGGATAGCGATAATATTTTGTTGGGCGACTGCTGGGTCAGCGATGCGATCGCGCCGATCGATTTTTGGGTTATTGTATCTGTAGGTTGACCGGACAATACGTTTAATATTTGTCCGATCGCGTAGGGCACAGCCAAATCTGCGAGTTCAAACAGGCTGGATGCACCGATACTCAAAACCGAGATTTTGGAGTAGCGGTTGTAGTATTTGAGAATGTCCCGAAAGCTTGCCATGATTTTTTAGTGAGATACAACCCTTGCAAATAATTGAATGTGACAACTGCGTTCTGGATGTAATTCAATTACAAGTATACTACAAAGATAGTCGATCAGGGAGTGCTTCGGAATCATTCTAAGGAGTCGCCCGATCGGATGATCGATGGAATCAATTGCTCGTCATATCAAATCCGGTCTGCATCGTCGGGCGTAAAATCAAGAATGGCAGTCAACACTCAAGCAACCCGTCAGTTTTTCGACTGACAGACAACAGTCAACAGTCAACAGTCAACAGTCAACAGTCAACAGTCAACAGTCAACAGTCAACAGTCAACAGTGGTTGGGAATAAATCCAAGATTAAGCACAAAAAAATACAGAAGACAGAAATTTGCTTAAATTCTGACTTCTGAGCGATTCTTTCTAATTTTGAGGTTTGAGTAGTCTGTTAGCTGAAGGTGTAGGCTGATTGCAGCGCCCACCAGATCAGGAAGCCGATTCCGCCCGCAATGACGATCGCCGAAATGGCAATCGCGATCGGGCTGTCAGCTCCCTTGAACTTCATGATTCCGCGATTTAAGTCTGACATAGCAGTGTTCTCCCACAATTGCAGCTTGATTGTAGCTGTGCATTGGGCGGATGACGGTCAAATGCGCTGCAATTACTGATTTTGTTAATAATCTGGCTGTTACAATTTCATGCCCAGACTGGTATTGGGGCGCTGTTACAGGCTTTCTGAAAAAAACTTATAAAAAAGACTTGACAAATTCGGAGAATTAAGACAGTATGGTTAAGACCGCAGAGATGCGGGTGTGGCTCAGTGGTAGAGCGTCACCTTGCCAAGGTGAATGTCGCGCGTTCGAATCGCGTCACCCGCTTTTAAAATCGAAAAAGTCGGAAAGTATATACAAGAAAGCTTTCTGTACATTTTCAACATACTCCTAATGGTGGTTTAAAAGACCGAAGTTAGTGGTAAACTTGAGTGCAGAACTTGTAAGTCAAAATTGTCGATCGGGCGATCGCTCGGAACAGGAAGTCGAAAGCCTCGATCGGGCAGAATTTACAAGTTTTATCAGAGTGGATATGTTAACGATTATTCTTGTAAAAACGCTTTTTTTATCCGATCGCCCGTGCCATCCCAAAAAGCTCCAAAAATTGACTTAAACGATGAGTACCCGTGCCCTTGCCGGCGCCGAGGTCGTCTCGTGCCGATAACGCTGACAGAAGCCTTTGGCTGCAACCGCTGTCAGCAAATATTTGTATTGGACGAAAGCGGACACGTCATCGAGCAACTATCAACGAACTATCCTTACAAACAGGCTTGGCGCTGGACTGGCAATCAGTGGAACAGAGCACATCCGGGTTTGAAGAACCGCTACTTGCCGTTGGCTTTGGGGATGATTTTGGTGCCGCTAGTGATTTGGTTGCCCCTGGCGCTGCACTCGCCGGGCCCGAATGTTATTCTGTGGGCAATGGTCGCCGTGCTGCTAGCAATGCTGCCGGCGCTGATGGTATGGCTGGCTTACAGGCGTTAGTTAGATGATAATAGAGGATTTTAGCCATTCATCAGATGGGGCAAATGTCGCCCGCCGCGCCAATCTTGCTTCTTTGGAATTGGCGGCGACAAAGAGCACGGATCGCGCTGCTGGTTTGCAGGCGATGGCGCAGGCGCTGAAACGCCGCCAAAATGACATTTTAGAAGCAAATACTCTGGATCTAGAAGCGAGTCGCGATATGGCGATTCCTGAGTTGATTGTCGATTGGTTAAAGCTGACGCCGGAAAGAATTAAGACAACTGTGCAAATTTTGCAGCGGTTGGGGGAAATGCCAGATCCGATCGGCAGGGTGATCAATGCTTCTTATCAGGTTGATCGCTGTCAAGTATACTGTCAGTCGCTACCGCTGGGGGCGATCGCCCTAATTTATGAGGCGTTTCCAGAGTTGGGGGCGATAGCGGCGGGTTTGTGTCTCAAAAGCGCTAACAGTTTGATTCTCAAAGGCGGTAGCGAAAGCTGGCAAACTAATGCTGTAATCGGAGAAGCTTTGCATTCGGCGATCGATGATGTCGGTTTACCGTCAGGATGTTTACAGGTATTGCCGCCGGATCGGGGCGCTTCGATCCGGGATTTGGTGACTCAAGACCAATATCTCAATTTAATTATTCCCTACGGTAGACCGAGTTTGGTGCAGCAGGTGGTAAGGCTGTGTACAGCGCCCGTGTTGCGATCGGCAATGGGCAATTGCTACCTTTATTGGTCGCCGACTGGTAGTTTGGAGATGGCAAGGTGGATGATTTTGGACAGCCATCAAAGCGTGCCCGATCCGGTGAATGCGATCGAGAAAGTGTTGATCGATCGCAACCAAAAGCCTTCTTCCTTAGTCAGGCTGTGGAACAGTTTAAAAGAAAAAGGCTTTCAAATTAGCGCCGATGCAGATCTCGTCGCAGATTTCCCAGAGTTGAAGCTGGCGGAACCCTACGAGTGGACTCAACCATATTTAAACAAAACCATAGCTTTTAAAGTTGTTGATAGTTTGGAAATTGCGATCGGCTGGATCAATCGCTATAGCAGCGGCCACGCTGATTGTATCGCCACTGAATCTTACTTGGAAAGCCGCCAATTTGCTCTGAATGTCAATAGTGCTTCTACTTTTATTAATGCCTCGCCTCGGTTTTGGCGCTATCAAAATCGGGGAGATGCCATATTTTTGGGAATGTCCAATCAAAAAGGTTATCGCCGAGGATTAATTGGTTTGGATACGCTGACGACAATTAAAGAAATTGTTCAGGGGAACGGACTTTTTTAATGTAATTGGGAATTGGGAATTGGGAATTGGGAATTGGGAATTGGGAATTGGGAATTGGGAATTGGGAATTGGGAATTGGGAATTGGGAATTGGGAATTGGGAATTGGGAATTGGGAATTGGTTATTTTTTGATTATTTGTTATTAGCGAAACTATTATCAACTAACAACTAACTATTACAGATTACCCCATGCCCCATGCCCCATTACCAATTGT
>JANMLZ010000192.1:0-13298 GCA_031372825.1 Cyanobacteria bacterium OTE_58_metabat_593
ATTATCTAATTTCGTTGCAGGATTTTTTGATACCAACTGCTGAGCATACAAACTTACAGTCGATCGCAATATCGAATCTTTTGACAACCGATTAATAATGTTGATAGTATCAGCATTCGCACCGATCGCGATCGCAGTACCGAGCAAAATTGCCACCCCTCTAGCATTCCGCTTATAAACCCCCGAAGCTCGTTCCATACTGCGATCAAACCAGGTTTCAATTTCTCGCTGAAACCGCTGCAACTGCTCCTGACTATCACCGCCACCCTTTTCAGCCCGCTGTGCTAAAATATAAAGGCTACTTTTCAGAGATTCTGGCATACTATCAACAGTTGCTTGGATTTGTTGGTAAATGGGACTATCCTCCTTCTCCTCCAGAATTTCTGTTACAGTCTCCTCAGTTTTCCTAACCTTCCTAATCTTATTTAAAACATTGCTCAAACTCGGTTGCAGTTGCTTCCGCAACGCCTCCCGTTCAAATTTACTATCAAAATTAGCTTTAATAAATCCCATTTGCCGCTGAAACTCTCTCCCTTCCAGCTCAGTTTCCGGCAAATAAACCTGAGAATCACTAATGAAAAAACCGAGTTTTTCCGACATCCGATCCAAGCTATTGTTCAGAGTTACTAAATCATTTTTATAATCTTCAATAACTCGGTCAAACTCCCCAGTCAGCCACACAAATTCTTGATCGATAATCGGTTGAGTAGACTCAGACAAATCCAAACCTTCTCCAATAACTTTAATTTGTGTCAACTGTAGATCTTTAAATCTTGCCAATCTAGCTTCAGTGATAGATTTCATCAACTGATTAATTTTCAACGTATCCAAAAGGCTGCTAGAAAAACTCTCCGATGGAATGTAAGAAGGCCCAGTTGATTTATCTCCAAAAACATTTTTTCTACCACTAAGTCGGCGATACAATGCACCTATACTGTGTATCAAAGACCGAAAAATCTGTGATAAAGGCCCTTTAGCTCCCTGATTCAAATCATTAATGATCGGATTGCTATAAATCAAATTTGCTAACTTTCCGACACGCTGCAATTGAGCCCGATCCCGCACACCTTCGTTGCCCCCAGCAATCAGCACTTCGATCGACTTTTTTAAATGCTCTGCCCGCCACTGCAACACAGTAGCAATCAATTCTTGAATTTCCGAAGCTAGTAAGCTTAAACTTAGGTAGATAAAAACTAAGCCGATGATAATATCTATGATTACGGGTAAATTCATAAAAAATCCCTGGTCGTAAATAACACTTGTCTAAGTTTACCTTCAGTTTGGGACGCCATAACTCTCTTAAAGTCATGTCACAAATCTTTCCACCGAGCACCGGAAAATACACAAGTCACCTCAATGACCACTCTACAGACAAACTGTGGATGTTGGCTTTTCTGTTGGCTGCTGTACTAATTTTCGGGCTGAATCTGGGCGGTGTGGCGTTGCGCGATTGGGATGAAGGCATTGCAGCCCAGGTGAGTCGCGAAATCTGGGGCGGTAAGTTAAATTGGCTTTATCCGACGATCGGCGGAATGCCTTATTTCAACAAGCCTCCCCTGGTACACTGGCTAATCGGGCTATGTTTTGCCGCCGGGGGTGTCAGCGAATGGACGGCGAGGTTGATACCCGCCATGCTGACAGCCACTTCAGTGCCGCTGCTTTACGCCATTGGCAGGGAGTTGTTTCTCCGACGGTCGATCGCCATTTTTTCTGCCCTCGTCTATCTGACGCTGCTTCCAGTGGTGCGGCATGGACGTTTGGCGATGTTGGATGGGGCAGTTTTGTGCTTTTTGCTGGGGGCAATGTGGTGTTTGTTGCGATCGCGCCGGGATTTGCGTTACGCTTTGGGCGCGGGGATTGGCTTTGGGCTGATTTGCTTGACGAAGGGCGTGATGTTGGGGCTGCTGTTGGGGGCGATCGGCTGTTTGTTTTTGGTTTGGGATACTCCGCGACTGCTGACTTCTGGGTATCTTTGGGGCGGATTGGCGATCGGAACATTACCAGTAGCAGGTTGGTATTTTGCCCAATGGCTGCACTACGGTCAAGATTTCATTAACATCAACTTAGTTAGCGAATCTTTCCGGCGAATTTCCGAACCAGTTAGCAATCACAAAGGCCCGCCCTGGTATTATATTTTAGAAATCTTAGAATCAGCTTGGCCTTGGCAGTTATTCTATCTGCAAGGGCTTTATTTTAGTTGGGAAAATCGCAATTTCCCCGGCCCCAAATTAGTATTAGTTTGGACTGGAGTATATCTCCTGGCTATTTCCGTGATGAATACTAAATTGCCTTGGTACGTGTTGCCAATTTATCCAGCTTTTGCCCTAGCAGTTGGCAGTTATCTCGCCGAAGTTTGGGAGCAAATGTGGTTGCCAGAAGAACGAGAAACAGAGCAAGCAGAAGAACGTTTTGATGCTGTATCTTTGTTGCCTCATCCCGCAATTTTAGGAGTGCTGGCTGTAGTGGCTGCCGCAGGTTGCGCGTACTTCGGCGGTTGGCTGCGCTTCGGGGGAAGCGAGAGTGCGATCGAGCGAGATTTGCAGTTGATGCTGATGTTTGTAGCATTGACAATGACAATATCTGCCGTGTTGCTGCATCAAAAAAATCGACAATTTCTATTAGTTTTAATTTGGGGAACCTACGTCACATTGTTAGTATTTGTCGCCTCCAATAACTGGGTTTGGGAACTAGCAGAGGATTATCCAGTTAAGCCGATCGCCGAAATAGTCCGTACAGGAACCCCGGCTGGTCAACAGGTGTTTACTTCTCACCGCTTACCGCGTCCATCGCTGAATTTTTACAGCGATCGGCAAGTTATTGTAGCAGATTCGGTAACTCTTCAAGAGAAATGGCAAACTCTTCCTCAACCTTATTTTCTGTTAGAAAAACCAGTTTTGAAACATCTAGGCTTGCAGAATGCCGAGGTTTTGAAAACAGCCGATGATTGGGTTTTGGTAACTCGGAAATAAGTTAGGTACTCAGAAACCGGGTTTTTTACTACAATACTCATTACAGCACCCAAAAAAACCGAAAAACCCGGTTTCTTTGGTTTGCGAGCAGTCAGAAACCGGGTTTATTTCCGGGCCAGTGGTGAGGATTAGGGAACCACTTACACTTAATGATTCCACCGGATAGCTTTTCATTCCTTAGCAGGAGTGTGTCCTGCACCGAATAGATCCAGGTTGATATTGAGGGCTACTTTCGCAGCGTAAGCAATGTACAAAGTACAAGGTATTGATACAGAGAATATTACTATTTTAGCAATTAGATGATTATCCATAATATATGTCAATACGGTTCACTTAACACTATTTATGCGCCGGAGATCCCCCTCGCATCCCCCTGGTTGTAGGGGGACTTTGACCCCCCCTGTCCCCCCCTTTTTAAGGGGGGTTAGGGGGGATCTGTCTTAAGTGAACCGTATTGTAATATATGTCGTTTGTTTTTGGTTCAATAGTTTTAGGACAAAGGCTTGATTCATATCAATTCCGGCTGCACCGGAATGATACAGAGGATACGGCAGTGCCGTTTCCCTACAATGTTCTTTTGGGTAGGGACACGGCACTGCCGTCTCCTCATTTTGGTTGCTAATAATTCCGAGCTAAATTTAGGTACGATCTCAAATCCGGCTGCGCCGGAATGATAGGTCGGAGACGGCAGTGCCGTTTCCCTACAATGTTCTTTTGGGTAGGGACACGGCACTGCCGTCTCCTCATTTTGGTTGCTAATAATTCCGATGCAACCGGAAACGATATCATTTACTCCGCGACCGCAATTCATGAATTGCCCGGGCAATTCATGAATTGCCCCTACTAAATTTTGGAGGCAAATCATACTCCAAAAACGCTAATTATTCTGCATTGTTTCGCTGGAGAGCAATTCTCTTTTCAACGCCGTTTCGACTCTTTGATACTCGGCCTCAACCTGTTCTAAAAGCCCGCAGGAATTCGCAGATAAAGGCTTGTTGCCCTCTGTTCCGATACGGCCGATGATTTCGAGTTCCTCGCACAGCTCAAATAAGCGAAAAGCACCGAGTGTACCGCTAATCGATTTCAGGGAGTGAGCCGATCGCCTCAAAGCCAAAGGATCGCTATTGCACAGAGCCGCAGAGATACTTCCCAGCAGTTCGGGAGCTGTTTCGAGGTAAATGTCGATCGCCTCGTCCAAAGCTTCTACCTCTCGCAGTCCTTGTACAATTTTGGCACTCAGGGAATCGCGGCTTTCTGACAGGGTGCGATCGAACTTCGATCGATCGCACCTAACAACTGTAGGCGAATTAGAAATTACCTGTGGTGGATTTCCCGCAACAGCCGCATTCGATCGAGATTGACACGCGCTCAAAGCTCGAACCAACTCCTCAATGACGATCGGCTTACTCAAATAGTCATCCATACCCGCAGCCATACACTCTTCTCGATCGCCCTGCATCGCATTTGCCGTCATCGCCACAATCCAAGGCCTAATTGATTTTGGATTTTGGATTTTGGATTTTCGATTGTTAGATTGCTCATCATCAGTTGGAGAAACTTCTGATTCTCCCCTGGGATTGTTTGTCGAGTTGAGATTACTGGATTCCCGATCGTCTGTTGCTGAAACTGCTGATTCTCGCGTGGAATTTTTTAACATGAAACCTTCGGAAAATTGCTCGCGGATGCGACGGGTAGCTTCCAAACCGTCCATTTCCGGCATTTGCACGTCCATCAACACCACATCGTAAGGCTGGCGGTGCAAAGCTTCGAGCACTTCGATACCGTTTCCCGCCACATCGGCGCGATATCCCATCCGCTGCAAAATTTGCAAAGCCACCTTCTGATTCACCAAATGATCGTCAGCCAACAAAATCCGCAGGGGTAATTCTAAAGCCAGCATCGGTATGCTTTGCAAGAAAGGCCCTAGAAGAGTGCGCTGCACTCTAATTTCGGTTGCTTGTTTCCCAAAAATATTGATTAAAACATTGTAAAGCTGAGATTGTTTGATCGGCTTGTTCAAAAAAGCAGCAAAATCTACCTCAAGCGCAGGGGTGTTAATTTCTTGTCTGCCGATCGAAGTTAGCATGACTAACGGCAACTTTTGGCAATCTGGATATCCGCGAATTTCCGTAGCCAAAGCCAACCCGTCCATTTCCGGCATTTGCATATCCAAAACTGCCAAGTCAAACACCTCTTTAGCAGCGAGCCAATCTAAAGCCAAACGAGCCGAAGCTGAAGCCCTAGCCACCATTCCCCAAGACTGAGCTTGCAGAGTCAAAATTTGGCGGTTGGTAGCATTGTCATCGACAATTAAGACTCGCTTACCAGCTAATTCTGGTTGAGAATTGCTCAAGTTAACTGGCAATGAACTGTTGCAGCCAGAAACGATTGTGGTGAAATAAAAAGTAGAGCCAACGGATTTGGGATTTTGACAGGGGGGCTGGCTGCTGAGTACAAATTTGCCAGAATAATATTTTTCCGAAATTTCGGAAGATTCTCCCGATTCCCAATCCAAGACTGCCGCTTCAAAATCTGCGGGAGGATTCCCCGCAAGACTTCCCATACTTTCGAGCCACATCCTGCCGCCCATCATTTCGGCCAAACGCTTGCTAATTGCCAAACCCAAGCCGGTACCGCCGTATTGCCGGCTTGTGGAAGAATCAACCTGGCTGAAAGATTTAAACAGCCGATTCATGCGATCGCCCGGAATGCCAATACCAGTATCTTTGACCGCAAATTGTATTTCGTATACTTGGTTAATTGCTAGTGGTTCACCATTAATTTCTAGCAGTTCTTTAACCTTAGTCGCTGGCGCTGAAATCTTTTTAGCTGTCGCCGAAACCACCACTTCTCCAGCTTCGGTAAATTTAACAGCATTGCTGAGCAAGTTGATTAAAATTTGTCTCAAGCGGGCGCTGTCGCCGATCGCCGTTGTCGGTACTGTGCGATCGATCAAGTAACCCAATTCCAGTTTTTTTTGTGCCCCCTTGGCAGCTACCAAGTCGAGAGATTCCTCAATGCAAGTGCGGATGTCAAATGGATGTTCTTCCAAGTCCAATTTGCCAGACTCAATTTTCGAGAAATCCAGAATATCGTTGATCAGCGTCAGCAAAGCATCGCCACTGCTGCGGATAGTTTCTACAAAATCGCACTGTTCGCGAGTTAAGCGAGTATTCAGCAGCAAACCAGTCATGCCGATCACGCCATTCATGGGAGTGCGAATTTCGTGGCTCATAGTAGCTAAAAATTCACTTTTGGCTCTAGTAGCCGCCAGTGCTTCGTCGCGAGCTTTTGCCAAATCTACGCCTGTTTTCTGACGTTCGAGTTCGCTTCCCACCCACTGAGCCATCAGTTTCACCAACTCTCTGTCTACAACTCGAAACGGTTCTGTCAGAATAGTTGGAGAAAAGAAGCACAGAGTGCCGTAAACTTCACCTGCAACTGTGACGGGAATGCCCATATAAGCTTCGATATTGAAGGTAGGAGCGGGAGTGTTGAAACACAAAGCCGCAAACCTCGCCGACTCAAAGTACATCGGTTCTTTTGCCATTGCTGTAGCTACGCAGAAGGTTTTTTCTAGGTCGTAGACTTGTGATTTGACGATCGACCCGTCTGGACACTCAACAGCCATTATTTGATAATTGTCGCCTTGAATGCGCGACAAAACACCCACGGACAGACCTAACTGTCGGCATCCCATTGCCAGCAGTTCCTGGAGGCGCAAATCAAAGGTAGAGAGGCCGCCCTGCGGGTCTGTACGGGGAGCCGAAATCACTTGATACAAAGCTTTAATTGCAGCTTCGCTTTCTCGCAGTTCTTGTTCTGTTTGCTTCCGCACGCTAATGTCGCGGGAAATACCGATAATTTCTTGCACGGCGCCGGTTTGCGGATCTCGAATCGTACGGCTCGTGGTTTCAAACCAAATGTATTTGCCATCTTTGTGGCGAATGCGATAGCTGACAGTGTAAGTAACTGGAAGCGCCAGGACTTTCGAGTGAGCTCTGGCGATGGCTTCTAAATCGTCGGGGTGAAAATAATCGTTGGGGATGCCGCCGACGAGTTCTGAAGGTTCGTATCCCAGCAAAGCTTGGCTGGCTGGCGAGGCGTAAATAAACACACCTTCGGGATTGTGTCTGGTGATCATGTCGGTTGAGTTCTCAGCCATCAACCGATAGCGGTCTTCGCTTTCATTACGTTCGACTTGAGAATTGCCCAATGCTTCTAGCATTCGGTTGATGGTGTCGGCCAAGCTTGTGAGTTCATCCGCTCCAGACATCTCAACGCGCAAGTCAGGGTCGCCGTTGGCTGCGATGTTGCTGACGCTGGTGCTTAAGGAAGCCAATCTGGCCAAGACTGATTTTTCTAGCAACAGCAGGGCGATCGCGCTAAATACTAAACCTACTGCCAGTATTGATAGGGTAAACAGATTCAAGGTAGCTTGACCTTGGCGGTAGATGACGCGATCGACCTCTACTCGCAGCAGCAGCCCTAGGTTCCCCCCGATGTCACGAATCAGGGCGTATCCTGCGACTACGCTGTCGCTAAGTGGCTCGACTAAAATTTCTACTGATTTGAGATTGGAAATTTTGAGTTTGAGATTTTCCCAATTCTGGCTCGAAGATCGAGCCTTCGCCAAGGCGAGCGAGTAGTTCGAGGCTCCCACTTTAAAATCTAAACTCGGCAATCTAAAATCCACTGACAGGTGAGTCAGTTCCGAAAGCAAACCGATTTCGGTGCTATCGAGGTAGCGTCCCAGGATCAGCGTCCCGCGTGGCGGGCCCTCGGCGTTGCTGTTGACGATCGGCCTTGAGGCAATCAGCAGCGTGGCTTCTGGGAGGGTGAGGACTCCTGTTTTGGCGGGGGGGCGATCGACTGTAGAGGAATCCAGCAGTGCCTCGGTCAAGTGCTGTTTTAAACTTTCGGGAATCGGGATTTCGGTTTTGGACTTCAGGTCGAAACCTTTGCTGAAGATCGTTTTACCGTTAGAGTCTAGCAGCACCAATAAGTTTAGTCTCAAGTAAACAAATGTCGAATCCACAAAATTTGACTTGACAAAATTCGGATTCCGTGTATCGACGAAAGAGTAAGTATCATCCCACTCGGCATAATCTTGGGCGCTGGTGTCTAAACTCGACAAGTCGTCATCTAATGCGTCCAAAGCCCGCGCGACATCCTGGCGGACGTATTGTGCCTCCAAGTTCTGAAAATCGTGCAGCAAAATGGTTGATGCAGTGGCATATAGAACCAAAATCAGGCTGATCAGCGCTGCACCGATGATTAATAGTGTTTTTTTTCGGAGTTGCATGGCGTCGGCCTCCTCACCGTGCTATTAGGCAACTAGCCTGGGGAGGTTTGAGACGTAGGTTGTTTAGCATTGACTAAGTAGGGCCTGCGTGTTTTGACTCTTATCGGCTCACTTGCAAAAGCCATTGGTATTTCCAAGGTATCCGGTATGTCGCTCCCACAGTCAGTTTAGTATTTTCACAGTTCTAGTTACCTATTATGCACAACCTTTGACCTACAATTTTTGAGTTGACGATCGACATTTTCACTCAAAACGGGCGATCCTCTTCGTTGGCGCAGCCCCCGTAGGGGCGGGCTGCGCCAACGAACTCAACACACTTCGCGTTTGATACTGACGCAGCACAGGGCTGCGGGCGGTTTGGAGAATAGGCGTGCTGAGCCGGACTCGGTAAATATGACTGTTGCGATCGGGTTTCTAGTACGAAGAGTCCTCATAATTTTATGAAAACTTGCATTCCTGAGTGCAAACCAATTTGCTTTTCTATTTTCAATCAATCAAAACTGCTGATTTAAAATAAATTCACAGCTTGCACGATTCTATCTAAAAAAAACTGTCCGATCGGCGGAATTGCCAAAAATCTTAAATCCTGCCAATAAATCCAAATAATATCAAATCCGGTAGCATCGGAATTCATATTACCCAGAGTCAGGACACCGCGAGTGCCTTTGTCCCTACAATTAATCGCGGTAGGGACAAAGGCACTCGCGGTGTCCTCTGTATCATAAGAAGTGCAACCGGAATCGATCGAAGGCGCGCCACAAGCACCCTACATTAAAATTAATGCCTGATGTCAGTAGAAACTGACATCAGGCACTATTGGCAATCCGATCGCAAATTGACTCTTTTTTTACCGAATGACGGCTAAAGCACCCGCACCCGCAGCAGCAGCGGCCGAAGAAAGAGCGGTGAAAAACAGCCACCAAGAGGCAACTTCTGCTGCTTTCCGGGTTTCTTCGGCTTGTTTTTCGGCTTGCACTTTAATGCTTTCGAGACGAAGCTGCGCTTCTTGCTGCAAGCGTTCGGCTCTTTGCAAGACGGTATTTCTGCTTTTTTCAATTTGGTCGATCAAGCGGTTAGCATCTGCTTCGGAAATGTCCTCGCGAGAACTAATTAGTGCGACTAAAGTATCGCGGTTGAAATGACCTAGCCGATCGCGCAAAGCGTCAAATCCGGCTTGCGGATCGTCAAATAACTTCCGCACATCCCGCGTGATACCTTCGTAGTTGAGTTCAGGGCGATCGAGGGAATTCAGGTAATCCCGAACTTTTCCGAGAATGCCATCAATTACCGACTGAATGCGCTCTTGTATTTTCTGAATTTGCTGTTGGAATTGGTCGCGCACCGACACAATTTGATCCACAATGCGAGTCGCTTCCTCTTCCGAAATATCCGGGCGCTGAGACAGCAGGGAAATGGCTGTAGCTCGATCGATATGCGATAGTCGTTCGCCCAAGCTGTAAGCGCCTACTTTCGGGTCGTGTAGCAGCAGTTGCAAGTCACGCTTGATCGCTTCGGGATTTAATTCATCCTTGCCCGTATTCCGCAAATAATCCTCTAAAACACCCTGAAAATCTTGCACTTGACTTTGCACCCGCTTCGCCAAACGGCGCGGCGCTTTCACGATCGAGCCGAGAGTATCCTGCACTTGGTCGATGATTTGGTTGACTTGTTCCTCGGTCAAATCATCTCTCTGAGAAAGCAGTTTTACCAAAGTATCGCGATCGAGCTGAGATAGCCTTCCGCGCAGCGCTAAAGCTCCTTCTTTCGGATTTTCCATCAATTTGGTCAAATCCCGCTGAATCCCTTCAGGATTGAGTTCTGCTTTGCCAGTATTTCGCAGATAATCGGCAAGGGCGGTGGTGCTTTGGTCGTACTGATCCTTAGCTTTTTCTGCCAACTTTTGTGGCGCAGCGATCGCACTGTGCCAATTTTCTTCGGCACTGTCGAGGAGCTGATTTACTTGGTCTTCGCTGAGGTCTTTCCGCTGAGATAGCAATTTTACCAAAGTTTCGCGATCGAACTTAGAAGCTCTGGATCTGAGCGCCAACATTCCCGCTTCTGGATTTTCGAGCAGGGTTTTGAAATCGCGCTTAATGCCTTCGGGATTAAGTTCTGTTTTGCCCGTAGACTGCAAGTATTCTTGCACTTTTTGCCACTGATTGTCTAATCGGACTTGGGCGGCTTCTTGCAGACCTTTGCTATCTGCTAAAACTACATCTCGCGTCCTTTCCAACTCTTTAACAATCTGTTCTACTTCCTGGAAACCGAAGCCTTCGCGGCCTCTGAGGATTTGCACAAAACTATCGCGAGTGTAAGGAGAAAGCCGATCGCGCAACTGTTCGTAATTCGCGTCAGAATCCTCTAAGATTTTCTGGAAATCGCCGCCGATACCTGATGCTGTCAGTTCCTCTTTCGGCGTCAGCTTCAGATAAGTTTCCACCCGCCACTGCAAATCGCGAGCTTTTTCTTGCTCCTCAGCAAAGACCACGGTTTGTAAAACTCGCTGTCTAATTCCTTCTAATTCCTGGGAAATTTCTTTAATTTTGTCTTGGGTAAAAACGCCACGACTGGCCAGGATTTCGGCAAAATTTGACTGTTTGAGTTTTTCTAATTCGCGGCGCACAGTTCCCGGATCTGCCGTAGAATCGTAGAGCACATCTCGAAATTCGCGCTCGATCGCGGTAGGGTTCATTTGCCACGAATAAGTATTGAGCAAGTAGTTTTCTACATCGGCGCGAATTGGGCTGTAAGTTTCGGGTTCGCCTTTGACTTGAGCAGTAACTTTATCAGCTTGCTGGCTAACTTTGTCCTTAGCTGTTTTGAGCTGACCCATTACTTTTTCAACATCGAAGTCAGAAATATCCGTGCGACCTAATACTACTCCCATTAAAGCATTGACTGCCATTGACGTTGCTTGGGACATCATGGTCGGGCTTTGTCCGGGATTTTGACCGCCCAGATTTCCGAGGACTTTTTCTACCCGACTTGTCAGTTGATCTGAGAGTAAATCTCCCGATTTAGCAGATTTCAGATAGTCTACCAATTGGGCGATACCGTCTGATTTCTGATCCTGTTTTCCGACTTGTTTCCAAGCATCTTGGAGTTGATCTACAATCCGGTTGACATCGCGCTTTGACAAGTCCGATCGCGAACTGACTAAATCTATCAGGGTTTGTCGATCGAGAGCAGGCAAATTTTCGCCAGCAATCGCTTTTAGTTGCGGATCGTTGAGCAACTTTTCAAATTCGCTACGCATCCCTTTGATGTCTAATTCGGGCGGTTTCAGCGCTTGAATGTAGTCTTCGACGTTTTCGCGCAAGCTTGTAGGGTCGATCGCGCTACCGAGTTCGTGGCCCACTGCTGCGGCTGCTGCTTTCGCCGTGGCCACTACTTGGTTGCTGGCTGCTTTGGCGCCGAGGGCTGCGGCTGCGGTGCCGAAAATGGCTTGAACGCCTGATGTCGCCGTATTGACAACGGAACCGATCAGGGAACCGACGGTGGTGGAGCTCACCCACACCAGCAGTGAGAAATAAGCGGCCCACACGACTAAACCGACGATCGCACCTAAACCGGGACTGCTAATCAAGCTCAGCTTAACTGCTAGCAAACAAGCGAAGAATAGGGCGACGGTGACGGTGATTAGAGTCCAAGTACCGACTTTGCGCCCGATGTGGCGGACTGGGGGACTGCTGCTATCCGAGTGGTGTCCGTCGTCGTGGGATTGTCCGATGTAGGAAAGGCCTGCGGCTACTGACAAATTTGTGAGCAAGAGTTGGAAAGCGCAGGCGAGCACGACTCCAGATATTAAGGCGATAAAAAATTGCGGCCCGGAATAGAGGAGTGCTGCATCTTCTACTCTGTTTGTTGTTGTTGTAGTCTGATCTATTGGTACTTGGGCCAGCCAGAACCCGATGTTATACAGTTGTGGATTTATTGGCAAATTTTGATACATAGTATATTCCTCGTTAAAAGGTGGATGCGCGCGATCGTTGGCGCAAGTTGACCAATGTATAGTTTTAGACTCATGCCCCTAATGGCAAGCATCGCCTTATTGACGAGCTAAAGCATCCCCCTACAGTTGGAAGTGTATAAATATGTCTGCGGCCGGCTGTCAATTTAGGGATATTTGTGCTATGTGAATCTTGTTTGATTTGTGAACTAAACTTTTTTTAATGAACCGCAGAGGGCGCAGAGGAGCCAGAAGAGAGAGAAATAGAGTTGTTAGTTATTAACCTTCAAGGAATTTGATTATGCAACGCGAAAATCATGCAATTATTATTGGCGGTAGTCTAGCAGGATTACTGGCTGCTAGAGTATTAGCAAAACACTTCGATCGAGTAACGATCGTTGAACGAGATTTTTTCCCCGAAAAACCTGCATCCCGCCCTGGTATTCCTCAAGCCCGCCACCTTCACATCCTTTTGACTCGGGGAAAAATCATTCTCGAACAGTTGTTTCCGGGCTTGGAAAACGAACTGGTAGCTGCTGGTGCTCCTATCTTAGATCCGAAGTCTCTCGCCTGGTTTAGTCCCGCAGGTTTGGCGCCACAATTTAGCCCGGATGATAGCGATTTAATTATGTTCAGTCGGGATTTACTCGATTGGCAAATTCGCCGTCGGTTGGCTGAAAATACGAACGTGCATTTCCTGGAAGGAGGGACTGTAACGGGATTGCTGCTAAATGCCGATCGCCTGGAGGTGACAGGAGTGTCGGTGAGGAAGCGCGATCGGCAAAATCCCGGCAATATTCACGAACAAAATTTGAATGCAGATTTGGTAGTCGATGCTAGCGGCAAAGTTTCTCAAACACCTAAATGGTTGAAAAAACTCGGCTATTTACCTCCTCAAGAAACCGTGATTAATGCTTTTGTCGGCTATGCTACCGCCCAGAAGTGTTGAACGCTTATTGATAGAATCCTGAAAATAGACATACGAATCCTGTAAACTGCTGATTTCAGCAATTGAAAACAAGTTCCTTGAACCAGTGAATATAGCTGATTTTTTCACACATAAAAGCCTGTAAAT
>JANMLZ010000208.1:0-9647 GCA_031372825.1 Cyanobacteria bacterium OTE_58_metabat_593
ATTCTCAAAGAAACTAGAGAATCATATTGGGGCAATTTGGAACTTCATCCACGAATACAACCAACAAATCAGAAAAAAAATGGGGATTGGATAATCAGAGAGATTGTTTTCCTCTGTCCTTTACAAAAAAACACTACCCAAAAATAAAAGGCAATAAAGCGAGCAGGGAATACCAACCAAAATTCCAATCCAATAGGGCCAGTTGCTGTGCTTGCAAAGTATTTTTTTAATGATGAATAGACATAAAAAAGATAATGCAGAAAAGGCAACCAACCATAACATGACTCCACGCTCTGGATACTCGTACACGACAACCCCGACATCTGCGGAAGGATTTCCTTGCACCTGCATACCAAAGTAGCAAGCTAGTCTCCCAGAGGCAACCACAGAACTGATAGAAGTAACAATGACTAACGTAGCTCTAATCGCAAATAGTAGCAGCCTCCAAACCGAATTTCGCTGTGGTTGACGATTTATCTGCATTTAATTCAAAGGATAGGAAGGTTTTAAAATCATCAGGCGTTGCATAGGATTGGGTTGCAGCTACTTACCAATTTAAGAACCAAAGATAAAAAAGTGCACATGGAATACTCGCAATACCTCCGATCCAATAAGGCAAGTTGCTATTTTTGCAAAGCGTTTGCTTGATGAGGAATAGAAAAACATAAGAGAATATAGGAAAAACAACCAGCCACAACATTACTCCTCTTTCAGGATGCTCGTACACGGCAACCCCGACATCTGCCGAAGAATTTCCTCGCATCGGAATAGCCATGTGGAAAGCTAATTGCCCAGAGGCATCAACAACATAAACAGATGCAACAATGACTGTCGCATACCTAATCGTGATTAGCAATATCTGCCAAATTGACTTTCGCTGGGGATTATGGTTCATAGGTGTATTTAAAGAAGAATTCAGGGGTCAGAATTCAGGAGTCAGAAATATCGGTGGGGTATTTAGAACTGCCCCCGATCTCAGACCACCAATTGGAAAACTTGATGGGGAATTAAACCGTTTATTCACTCGCCAGTTGCATTTTATTCACTTTTTAATTCTTACTCCTGACTCCTGAATTCTTTCTTGTTAAACTTTGGTTCCAAGCTCAGCTTTTAGGTTGGTTACTACATAGTCAAGGAACTTGTTAAGCATATACGGTGTATAATCCCATTTTTGATTGTTGAGCCAGCCCTCTCGTATTGTCCTTATTGCTCCTGCTGTACCAGCCCCGAAAAGATTGCAAAAGTTGTTGACACGTGGAATTAATTCACTAAGCAGTTCCGATCTTTGTCTCCATTTTACTTGATTACCTTGAACAATGACGAAGCGGTTTAAACGGCAGAATGTTAGCCAGCGCTTATTCACGCCTGCTGGTTTTTCCTGCGTTCCCATGTAATAGTCCCGCAGTGCCTCAGATAGAGGCTGGTTAGAGTTCCAATTGTCGCGCATTCCGAAGCCATCCACATCACCCAAAAGATCGGACTCAGGCGCAGACGCTTTGTAATACTCGTCAAGCTCTGAATTGCTTGGGGGGTTTGAAAGCTTCATATTTGGTGGAGCTTGTGTGTTGGGCTTTCCAGTCTTTAGGTGTGTTGTCACCCACAAGGAAGCAATTGCGATATCTGCCACCCAAGAGGCTGGGTCGATCGTGGGTACCCCGTAGTCAGTATACGGGCGTGTAGAACCTGGATGAAGCAGTGCATCTAGGGTGAGTAGCAAGTGCCCCACATCAACTAGCTTACCGTTTTGCAAACGGATGTAAGGAGAGGGATTATCACCTTTGGGCTTGCCACGCACAGTATTTTCATCAGCTTGGGCAGTAAGGTGTTCGTATGTTGTGTTACCTACATCTCCTCTACTAACTGTACGGAGAAGGTTTGCAAATTGACCAAAACCACCAGATATCAACTCACCGTTAGGAGCATTAGGTAGCAACCCAGCAAATCCTGGTGAGGCGCTACTGTAGTAAAGATTGCGGATGCGCGTCAAGGTTTCTTTCGGCGAATCAGAAGGATAAGCTTTCTCGACATCTTTGACTAATTTAATAAACACATGGATCTCGATGATGGCCTGGGGATTGGTTTTACCTGTAGGAGGTGGGCTAGGTGCGGGAGATCCGTATCCAGATTTTGTGTTCTGTGCGAGATTAGTGTCATTTTTACCTTTCCCATCTGCACCCTTACCGAACTCGGTAGAGTGCTTCTCGGCAGATGCCTCTTCCTCTGTGCCTGAAGCTTCTGTTCGATCGAACTTTTGCCGCATTTCCCCAACAGGCGACTCCTCTTGAGTCAATTTACCGATCGTCACGCCCGGTTGTTTGGCTGTGATGTTGCGATCGTCGATCGAGCGCGTTGATATATCCAGATGTTCGCTGTTGGCACTATCTCGATCGGGCGCTTCTTTAGCTACGGGTTTCTCTTGTTCAAACCGCTCAACAGGCCGATCGCTTAACAACTTAGCAGAAATATTATCGGCATCTACTTCATGAGCTTGCCGATTGACTTCATTAAGGCTAAAACCTTTCTCTTGCCTTTGCCCTACGTGTCCGATTTCATGCTCTAAAGTTCCTTGTGGAGCCTTACTCGATACAGCTATATTTGTGCCATCGGTTAAACCATGCAGTTTCGCCGCCCCAAGTGCTGCATCAACTTGACGACCTTGGTGGAGCGATACGTGCTCTAAACTTACACCAGGCATCAGATTTTCGTATTTTGCCATCACAGCCGGCTGTAAAGCACTCCCATTACTAAAAATGGTATTTGTATCAGCTTTTTCTTGCCAGTCGCCTTTGGCTTGTACTTCTTGCCCCACTTCCTCTGTCTTTGCATCTGCCTGAGTAAGAGTCGCTTCAACGTCAGTCTGTTGCCCTGCCGCCTGCATTAATTCTTTACTCATCATGCCGTGGAGATTTGGCTCCTTCAAAGCTGTCTGTGCCACATCGGCAGTAGATGCAGACGAGGCAGCATCGCTTTCCTTCTCCTGCTGGCTTGGAAAGAACTGCAATAGCCGCGCCTGATAAGCTTTGTACATTAACTCGCGATTAATTTTGGGCAACGGTTCTTCTTGCCCACCCCCATTACTGCTTGCCTGTTGGGCCGCGATTTTCCTCCGATAAGCCTGTAATGCTGCTAGGTTGGGCGAAGAATTTGAACGCTTCTGGTATTCGTGCATGGTTTTTTGCCAGTTTGGACACAATGCTTTGACTTGGTTGGATATTACCACATAACTAGCTTAATACTGTACAATTGGTTCCCAGGCAATCTTATTTAGTCGATCGTACCAATGCTTGCCCTTTAGCTGGTGTATCTTGCAGTCGTCGATCGACAAAAAATCAAGATTGTTCCCTATTGTCTCCTTCTACCAACCCCACACGTTATGAGTAACCCTCTCGTGATCGCCACAGTAACAGCCACACTTCAAAGGCTCTTACAAACAGCAATTGCCACAGACTTTCCCAAAGCAACAATCACCGTAGTGAGACCGGAAGCATCAGGTGATAATACGCCCAAATTAGGCATAAATCTTTACCTATATCATGTCATTCCCAACATAGCTTGGCAAAACTCAGACTTGCGCACGCGCCGCCCCAAAGGTGAATTAACCAAGCTGGCACAAGCGGGTTTAGACCTCTACTATTTAATGAGTTTTTACGGTAAAGATGAAGCATGGGAAGCTCAACACTTATTGGGAATTGCCGTGCGTACAATCGTTGACAACCCAATCTTAAACCCAGCAATTGTCACTGACACAATTAATCGCCCAGAAAATAGCATTTTGGCTGATTCTACTCTCGGACAACAAGTCGATCGCGTTACAATTTCCCCCAGCAACATGACAATGGAAGATTTATCCAAAATCTGGTCAGTTTTCTTGCAAACTCCCCACGCACTATCTTTTGCCTTCAAAGCCAGCGCCGTGCTCATAGAGGGCAGCACGCAAGTTGGCAGAGCTTTACCTGTGCGTAATGTGGGATTTTATACAACAGCGAGCCAGCCAATTATCGAACAAGTAATTTCGGAAGCAGGAGCAAATCGACCGATCGTAGCTAACAGCAATTTAACAATTCGCGGCAAGCAGTTACAAGGCGCACAAACAACGCAAATCAAAATAGGTGAAGCAATTCTGACGCCACAAACTATCAGCGATCGCGAAATAAGTTTGAATCTATCTTTACTACCAAGAGAACAAATTAATTCTCTCCGTGCTGGCATTCAAAGCTTGCAGGTTTATCATTCAATACCAAAGCATTCACCCCTCGAACCAGAGCGGGCTATTAACTCAAATGTAATGTCACTTATTTTATGCCCGACGGTTGTCCCAAAGATAGAAATATTAGATATGGAGCGCAATGAAGATGATTTATGTTCGGGAGAAATCAGAGTGCAAGTCGATTTAATTGTTGGTAAATTGCAGCGGGCATTAATATTTTTAAACCAAGTATCATCTTACGATTCAACTGCTTATATTTTTCAGGCTAAATCCCGCCAGGAAAATACAAATCGAGTTACATTTCCAATTTTCAATGTCACCCCAGGCGAGTATTTAGTACGGGTGCAGATCGACGGTGCGGAGAGTCCCCTGCTAGTAGATACAAACCCGGAAAGCGAGGCGTACGATCGCTATATTTCCCCAATTATGGTACTTGCCTAAGCATATAAAAAGCGGCATCCGGGCTATCTGAAACAATCGGGAATTATACAAAAAAATTCGATTCGCTTTTTCAGCTTATTCAGCAAATCCCAAGTAACTTCCTCGATCTGCAAGTTTTATCCAAGATATCGCAGCGACGCACCTTACCAAACTGTACTTCATGAACCTGGAATATGCTGTATCAGATAGTCCGACCGTTAATTATCCCACACAATTGAGGCGATCGTCCCTAGCACAAAGGAATCAGGATCGCGCTACCGATGTTCTTCAAGATTTGTAAAATATTATGTAGCCGATTTCGCAAGGGGAAAGGCGAAAATATATCTAATAGTATATAAAATGAAGCAGTTGCGCCGTAAATCTACAGATAAAACTAGAGATTTTGCGCGCAAATACTTCACCAAAATGTTACTTTTACCAGAGATTAAATCCTCTGGTTTTCACATCTAAACTAGCAAACTAGATGAGTTTGACAGCGCGCAGACCAAACATCAGCACTGTCGCCACGCCCAGCATTCCGCCGAAAATCCCAAAAAAAGTTATTGCTCCGCTAAGACTCATGACAATTTCTCCAAAACAATCAATAAAAAGACCTATTAAGAACTATAATCTAAAATCTAATATCTAAAGTAGATAAATATGCAATCGATAATTAAAGTTGACTTGGGGCCCCAATCTTACAATGTTTGCGTGCGATCGGGTGGTTTAGATGAACTCGGCAGCTTGGTGGGAGAGCTGAATTTGGGCAAAAAGGTGCTGCTGGTTTCAAATCAGTCGATATTTCGGCACTACGGCGATCGAGCAACAGCAGCCCTCGAATCGGCTGGTCTAGAGGTCAGTAGCTGCATTTTACCACCGGGCGAACAGTACAAAACTTTAAATTCGGTACAGAAGATTTACGGTGCGGCTTTGGCAAACCGTTTAGAACGTTCCTCGACAATGGTGGCTTTGGGGGGCGGGGTAGTTGGTGATATCACGGGTTTTGCGGCCGCGACTTGGTTGCGCGGAATTAATGTCGTGCAGGTTCCGACTTCGCTACTGGCGATGGTTGATGCTTCGATTGGTGGCAAAACGGGGGTAAATCATCCTGAAGGGAAGAATTTAATCGGGGCTTTTCATCAGCCGCGTTTGGTGTTGATTGACCCGGATGTGCTGAAAACTCTGCCGGCGCGCGAGTTTCGATCGGCAATGGCGGAAGTGATTAAGTACGGTGTGATTTGGGATGTTGAATTGTTCGGGAAGTTGGAAAAGTCGAAGCGTTTGGATCAGATGCGCTACGTGAAGGCGGATTTGTTGGCTGAAATTTTGATCAGGTCTTGCCAAGCTAAGGCTGAAGTGGTAAGCAAAGATGAGAAGGAATCTGGTTTGCGGGCGATTTTAAATTACGGACATACGATCGGTCATGCTGTGGAAAGTTTGACGAATTACAAGGTGATCAATCACGGGGAAGGAGTGGCAATTGGCATGGCTGCATCTAGCCGATTGGCTGTGGAATTGGGAATGTGGGATGCGGAGTGCGACGGGCGTCAGTCTGCTTTGCTTGAAAAAGCCGGTTTACCTGCCAAATTGCCCGCAGGTGTGGATGTTGAGGAGATTTTGAATACTTTGCAACTTGATAAGAAGGTGCAAGATGGTAAGGTGCGGTTTGTGCTACCGGTACGCTTGGGTGAGGCTGCTGTGAGCGATCGGGTGGATGGCGATGTGATTTTACAAGTTTTGAGGGAAATGCTTTAGGAAGTCATTAGTCAGTTAGTTATTTGTTTGTGCTAATCACCAATAACTACTAACCAATCACTAATAATATCAATTCCGGCTGCGCCGGAATGACAAGCGAGGAGACTGCACGTGCCGTGTCCCTACAATTAATCTGGCGTAGGGACACGGCACGTGCAGTCTCCTGATTTCGGATAATATTAATTCCGATGCAGCCAGAATTGATATTACCAGAAATAATTGGTTGAAAGCATTCTTTGCGAGTGAGGGAGAAATAAAAATCAGACTATTCATTACTCCAATACTCGGACTTCTAGGTAGAGGTCGCTCTCAAACTACGTCGCCCTGAGCGAAGTCGAAGGGTCAACTGCGTCGCCCTGAGCCCTTTAAATCGAAGCGAACGACTACGCTCAGGATAAACTCCGTCGAAGGGTCAACTGTCAACTGCGTCGCCCTGAGCGTAGTCGAAGGGTCAACTGTTGAACCATCACCAATGCAGCTTAAGATCCGCTCGATGCCGGATTCATTTCCTCCAAGATTTTATCTACTCTATTAGCCGCTTGAGTTCTGCCCTGCTTGATAAATAACTCCTTAGCTTTTTTGAGGCTGGCTACTGCCTCTGCTAAGTTTGCCTGGTCTCCTTCCTGGTACAAACCAATTCCTAAATTGTTTAAAGCATCGGGATATTGACCGTTGATTTTAACTGCTTGTCTCCACAGAACGATCGCCTCTGGCAACTTTCCTTGACTTGCCATCGCCACGCCTAAATCGTTGTGAGCTTTGGCGTGCTGCGGGTTGACTTCAATTGCTTTTTGGAATTGGACGATCGCATCGCTCATTTTACCTTGCCCCGACAGCAGAGTTCCCAACTTGTAATAAGCATCCGCTTGTTTAGGATAGCGAGCGATTATTTGCCGATACAAAACTTCCGCATTGATAATATTTCCTTGACCGTAGAGGTCGTTGGCAGTTCTCAAACCCACCGTGTAGCCTTTGCCTACAACTTCGCACTTTTTCTCGGAGTTGCCTTGCTGCTTACAAATCTTGAGTTCGTCTCCCTTCATCTCGTAGGATAGAACTTCTCGAACGGTTGGACTCGGGCGTGGTCTGTTCTGCGACTGCAAGTTTTGCTGTAGTTGCGGGGCGATTGGCTCAGCTTGTACTGGTTGGGCTGCTGCGACAACATTGCAGATTCCTACACCCACCAAAATGCTTGGGGCCATCCACCTCAAAGGTTTGAACAAGCGAAACTCTCGATCGTTTTTCATGTCTTTTGTCGAAACGTGTTGTTGATATCTTGGCTTTCACACTCTGTCAGAGTCTGAGCAAATGGGGGCGCACTACTAACAAGTTATTAACTGCGAAGATATTTTAGCACTCGATCGGCAGATTTTGTGGTGAACTACCCACAATCAACGGTCGTACCACACCTGTAGACGAGGGAATTTCCGTCTGTCATGTTAAATTAGAGTGGAATTCCGATCGATTCTCAGTCAACCTTAGCAGGAAAGTAGAAATGGGGCAGTCTATTCTCACCATGCTCATTGCGCTCATCCTCGGCTACGCTGTTAACTCAAGCGTCAAAATAGTCAGCGGGGGCGACGAAGCTTTAGTCGAACGTTTGGGTCAATATAAGCGCACCCTCAAGCCTGGATTCCACTTTATCAGTCCCTTGGTCGAAAAAGTCGTCTGCGTGGACACAAGCCGTGAAAGAGTTTTAGATATTAAACCTCAATCAGCAATCACGGGAGATAATGTGGCTCTAGAAGTCGATGCCGTTGTGTATTGGCGGGTTGTGAATTTGCAGAAAGCTTATTATGGAATCGATCAAATTGAAAATGCGATCGCCAACTTAGTTTTAACGACGTTTCGCGCTGAAATTGGTCGATTGCCAATGCAAGACATCTTGGGTTCCCGAGATGACATGAATAAAAAGCTACTCAAGAAATTGGACGAAGCTACCGAAACTTGGGGCGTTAAAGTAATTCGCGTAGAAATTCAAAGCATTACACCTCCCAAAAGGGTGCAAGAAGCTATGGAATTGGAGCGCGCCACCAAGAGCGAGTGGCAAGCAATGGTCAATAAGGCGATCGGCACTAAGGAGTACATGAGGCTCTTAGTTGAAGCTTTAGACTCCCATCCGAACAGCAAGCAAGTCTTGAATTACTTAGTAACCGAAAAATACTTAGACGCTCAACAAAAATTGGGCGAAAGCGACAATGCAAAAATTCTGTTTATGGACCCGAAGAATATGTCAGAAGCTCTCAACAATTTGATGGATTCTATGCCTGATGTGACACCTCATTCTCATGGCGGCGAAATGAAAGTTATCGATACTCCAAGTTCTCAAGACTGATTTCGGAAGATGGCGTCGGCTACCTGACAAACATCGTGCATTTCTTTGACATCGTGAACTCGCAAAATATCGGCCGAATTCGCGATCGCACCTGTACAAGCCGCCGCTGTCCCCCAAACTCTTTGTTTAGCTTCTGGCTGATTCAAAATGTGACCGATGAAGCTTTTTCGCGATACTCCGACTAAAATTGGACAGTTTAAAGAACGAAATTTTGGCAACTCCCGCAAAATTTCTAAGTTTTGATTGTACGTCTTAGCAAAGCCAATACCGGGGTCGATAACTATTTGAGATTTGTCAATCCCCGCAGCAACAGCCGCTGCAATTCGACTCTCTAAAAACTCGCCAATTTCCCCAATTAAATCCCGATAATCAGTCAGTTTTTGCATCGTCTGGGGAGTCCCCCGAAGGTGCATCAAAACTATCGGCACTGCCAATTTAGCAGCGGTTGACAGCATTTCTGAGTCAAAAGTTGCTCCCGAAATATCGTTGATTATATCCGCTCCCGCAGCCACAGCAGAAGAGGCAACATCCGCTCTGGTAGTATCGACCGAAATCGGAATTGAGCCAAAAATTTCGGCTTTTTGTCGCAGCATTTCTACAACTGGAATGACTCGATTTAGTTCTTCTGTTAATGATATTTCCGCTGCACCGGGTCGAGTAGATTGACCGCCAATATCAATAATATCAACGCCAAATTTTACCATATTTTCAGCTTGCGCTAAAGCCGATTCTATGGTATTGAAATCGCCACCATCGCTAAAACTATCCGGGGTGACATTCAAAACACCCATTAAATAAGTACGTTTTCCCCACTCGAAAACTTGATTTCTAATTGTAAGTTTGTTGTTGTTACTTGTCATATATCATATCAAATCCGGTAGCGTCGGAATTATTATTAGAAATTAGGAGACGGCAGTGCCGTGTCCCTAC
>JANMLZ010000212.1:0-48429 GCA_031372825.1 Cyanobacteria bacterium OTE_58_metabat_593
AAAAAAACCTAAAATATAGATGGTAGATTCGGAAAGCAAACCCCTTGTCTGGCTTAGTGGGGAAGTAAAAACACCGCCATTTTCTACTGATGCGCGTATTCAAGCCGGATTTCTGCTGCGAAAGCTACAGGATGGCGAAAGCCTCTCCATGCCATTCTCTCGCCCTATGCCAAGCATCGGAGCTCATTGTCACGAGATCCGTCTAGCCGATTCAGAGACAAGCAAGGATTGGCGCATCATTTATCGAATTGATGTAGATGCTATTATTATAGTGGATGTATTTAACAAAACCACGAACAAAACACCGGATTCTATAATTGAAAAGTGTAAAAATCGATTGAAGCAATACGACCAAATTTAAATTAATATCGGGAAGGTATTTTATGGACACAGCTAAACGCCAACGCTTAGAAGCAGCAGGATGGACAATCGGGACAGTAGAGGAATTTCTCGGACTTTCACCAGAAGAAACAGCCTTCATAGAAATGAAACTGGCACTGAGTAAAGCCATCCAACAAAACCGGATTAGCCAACAGATGACCCAACACGATGTTGCCCAGAAAATTAAGTCTAGCCAGTCAAAAGTTGCTAAAATGGAAGCTGGCGATCCTTCCGCTTCCATCGATCTGCTGATTCGCACTTTGCTTACTTTTGGTGCTACACGCCAAGACATTGCTGAGGTAATTCTTAACAGTGGTTCCTGACAAATATCTCACTTTAACTGAATTAGTCACAGATCGATCGCCATTAAGTAAAAATCCCTGATGTTGGCCCACAATCTCAAAAAATCACCCCACCCACTGAATATTAAACAACATCTCTTAATTCTTCCGGCAATTCAAACTTGCCATCAGCACCAGCTTCAAACTCAATAACTTGCAACACAGCATCAACATTCAGCGGCCCGTAAATGTGTGGATAAAAATCTCCAGCAGCAGGTTCATACTTAACTTCTGCTTCCACTTTTTCCGAGTCAATCCACAGCAAAAGCAATCCTGTTTGTCCGACAAAAAATTTGTTAGCAGTTCTCGTAATTTGCGGGATTGTCGAACAGTGGATGAACCCTTCAGAGTCTAGGGTATCACCGCGATAGGATTGAAGCTGTTTTGCGGCTTCCCACTCTTGGCTTTTAGCAATGTGAAATATAACGCTCATAAATTGTTTGATTTACTACTTTCTTACTTATTTCCCCAAAATAATGAGTTCTGAGTTTCGGATTCCAAGTTTAGTAAAAAACTCAAACCTCAAAACTCAAAACTCAAAATTCTCTCAAACTAACAACTGACAGATTCAGTCGATCGCAGACACAATTAAATGTATCCAAGCGCTATCAATTACCGACCCCGGCGAGGAACCATCGTCTCGATATTGATATTAGCCAGAGGAACGCGCTGTGGCGCGGTAGCAGGCATTGGCATATTGCGAGCCATACTCAAATAATTGGACGGATCGCCAGCTCTCACCTGTTGTTCTTGAGGAACAAAACGGCGAACAGTTGACTGCCAAATGATTTGTGGGAAGCCAAGCTGCGAACGGTGATACTCATTGTAGCGAGGAGTCTTCAAGTTAAAAGGTACTTCACCTCCAACTCGTTGAGGCAAGATGCGGCGCTGCTGATAAGGCACTGTATCGTAGCCGAATTTATTCAGGTACTCATCGCTATTGAGCAAATCGTCAATAAAGCCTTGAGGCCCTTTGTTTGCTACGACAATCGACCAAGCAATCTTTTCGCGATCGCTGTAAGCATCCCGGCCCAAAATGCGCTGTATACACATTTCCACAAAGCGGTAGTTGCTGTTAGTTTGATAGTTCCGTTCCAAGAAAGGAGACGAAGTAGCCAAACCGCGAATAAAATCCCGCACCGTAATTTGGCCGAACTTGAGTTGCGACTCCAAAGACTTTTGGCGGTTGCTCTTGAGGATTTGGTGTTCGCTGTAAATCTGGCGATATCCAGCCCAAATCAAATTTTCCATGTCCCCGGACGAGAGCACATTTTCACTTGTGAAAATTCTGGGCTGCTCGTCGCCTCCGACTTCATAACCAGCTACGCGCTGGTTTTGGCTCTTAGGAGCGTAGTTCAACAAAGGAAGCGCCACGTTATAATCTCCGTTATCTCAAATTTTCAGAAATAGCTGATACTGTGATCGGCCAGCGTAATGCTACAACTAGCCAACATACAGATTAGGGGATTCCCGGAGTCTAGATCTGATTTTCCTGAATTTTTGCAACAATCTGTAATATTTGTTGACGGTTGAGGGTTGACGGTTAACGGTTGTCAGTTGACTGTTGGCTGCCAACAACCAAAAAATTACCAGCCCAAGGCTGAGTAAAACTCGGTGGTGACTGGCTGAGCCTCTGCTGCTGTCTTCGCTGCATCCGCATCTGGTTCCACGCGAATTTCGGTGCAAAAAGTGGATGTGCTGAAACCGCCAAAGCGCTTTACCGATCTTGTCCGCATCCGTACGTTGGGGTTAGCAAACCAGAAACGCTCGATCGAACTCATGGTCTCATATTCTGTAATCAACAGCAGCCCATCCTCGTCATCCATCTCAAAACGGCCTGCCACTGGCACAATTTCGGCATAGCCGCGTTCCCGCAACATCAAACCCTGGCGGGGATTTTCGGGATCGGGGACGATCGCGAACACCGTAGACCCTTTATGATTCTCATCATCCTTATCCCAGGCCATTGAGCCATGCCAAGTCACAAAAGCCCCCCCAGCGGCACGAATCGGATCAACTTCGTGCATCTGACAAATCTCTGCCACTCGCGCATCATCAGCCCCTAGGGCCGTCACCTGAATGTTTGAATCCCCCATCTCCGCCTGGCGAAAAGCGAGGTGGTGAGTCGTGCGGTGCGATCGCCACTCCCCTGCACTGCTGCGAAAAAACTCCATTGCATCCATACTAAATAGCTCCTTTGGCTGAGGCTTCCCGGTTTGTACGTTTTTTTATGATATAGCTCTCCCCACTTAGATGTACTTTTGCGGCACAAATTAGTGGCAAAATGTGTACTTTGGACATATTGTCAAGCCAATGTTATGATAGTTTACAATGAAGAGGGTACAAAATATCCTGCAAAATGTCATTCCGATATATCTCATCTTGATTTATCTCATGTAGCAAAGTGGAGGAGCGATTTATGGATATGCCTATAAGTCTAAGCGTGGAACAGCAGTTCAAACTGCAAGTGTTGCGAGAACAAGTCAAAACCTTAAGTCAAAATGAAGCCCAGGAATATCTCCTAGAAGTCATGCGGCAAAATATGGTCAAAGAAAATCTGTTAAAGTTTTGGATGAAGAAAGGCTGATCAATAGGTTAACCGAATTGAACACAAAATGCGAAAATGCGATCGCGCTTAGATACCCAACTTCTCAGAGAAGTCGGGTATCTAACTTTGTCTCAATTCCTTTTAGGCCTGTAGGGTGCCACGGGCCGCAGTGTTTTCCTTGCCGATGGAAGCGATCAAGCTGACGCACCCTACAATACTAATATTAATTCCTTTTAGTCGTTGGTAAGGCTAAAGGTTGGCTATTTTTCTTAGGCTGATTGGGCTTCTTCTTAGTTTCTGGTTTTGGTGGTGGTGGAGGGAAATTAGCCGCGCGTCTGGGTATTTGTAGCGCTGTTCGGAATGCAGAAATCGGGAAAAAAGTTCTAAATCTAGACAGCCTATCCTCAAGAGATTCCGGCGCATCTTCCCATAAACTTTCGTAATAGAAGAAAGCGACACCTAATCCATATTGTTGGACAGCGCGCACCTGGGATTGAATTTGCTGCATCAATACAGGGCGATTTCTCAAGCCAGTCATAATCCCAACTCCTGTAGGAATTTTTTTCTGGGTTTCTTGCATTTCTGGACGATTGATTTTACTGATAAACGATTCTAAATCGGGACGGTAAACTTGCACGATTAGTTCGTCAGCAATATCCAAACGTACCCAAGCTAGCCAATCTTGCAGGTGATGTTTGTAAGCAAATTCGTAGTAATTGGGAGAAATCGAGAAGATTGCATTGGGTTTGACTGCTTTTACGGCTTGATTTAGTTGCGACATAAAAGCCGTAATTTTATTAGCCCGCCACCTTACCCAAGCTGGATCATCAAAGTTAGTTGGAGGAGCTTTTTTGGTTTCTTTTGTGTATAGCGCAACTGTATAGGCATCGTAGCCAAATTCCGATGGCAAACTCATGTGATCGTCAAATTGAATGCCATCACCATTATATTGAGTAGTGACTTCTAGTACAAGTTCAGTAATGAATTGCTGCACTTCTGGATGAAATGGGTTGAGCCATACTACTTCACCACCAGCACCATTTGATGTTTGACTACCGTCCTGTTTTTGAGTTAGCCAGTCGGGATTGTTTAATGCTAATTCTGAACTGGGAGGAGCCATAAAACCAAACTCAAACCACGGAATTACTAGCAATCCTTGACGGTGAGATTGAGCTATTAAATCTCCGAGCATATCTTGTCCATCTAAGCCTCTGTAAACAAAAGGTTGAATATCTTTTTTTTGCGCTACAGGACTAGGATACATTACATAACCAGAATTCCAAACTACGGGATAAATCGTGTTGAAATTTAACTGTTTGAGTTTACTGACAGCATCTGCTACTTTTCGTTTATCTCTGAGGATGTCTTTGTCATTTGTTGTCATCCAAACTCCACGGATTTCCTGACGGGGTTCTTGAGATACCGCAGACATCGAGAAATTGTTGGCGACTAATATTAGAATGAATGAAATTGCAAATAGAAGCGGGAGAAGAGATTTTGTCGATCGCAGCCAACCGCGAGGAATGATGCGTAATGTCATAGTTTTGAATGGTGAGTTAGCTATTTAAACACACTCCAGCATAATTTGGTGATAAAATTTGCTCGCTAACCAGTCTACAGCTATTTGTACTGATTTGCCGATCGCCACACTTGCCAAGTATAATCTGCGATCGAGAGAGTAGATGAGAGCATTCTGTCGAGAGTGCTGGGCAATCATTAATTACGCACTGCCAGCTCTCCCGACCGGACAGTGCTGCCCAATCCATGCCGTGTGTTGTACAATATCGGTGCTGGAATATTTCGATCGAACATCTCTAATTGTGAAAGATTTAGTTTTAATTGGTGGCGGTCATAGTCATGCTATCGTATTAAAAATGTTTGGCATCAAACCGCTGCCGGGAGTGCGTTTGACTCTGATTAGCGATGTCCTGTATGCGCCTTATTCGGGGATGCTGCCGGGGCACGTTGCCGGGTTTTACAATTATGATGAATGTCACATCGATTTGCGATCGCTCGCTGAATTTGCCCAGTGTGAAGTATTTGTCGATCGGGCGATCGCGATCGACTTTAACAAAAATCGCGTCATTTGTCAAAACCGCCCGCCCGTTCATTTTGACTGCCTTTCCGTGGATATCGGCAGCACTCCCGCGACTTTATCCGTACCCGGTGC
The DNA here is from genome assembly GCA_031372825.1 of Cyanobacteria bacterium OTE_58_metabat_593. Classification (GTDB taxonomy): domain Bacteria; phylum Cyanobacteriota; class Cyanobacteriia; order Cyanobacteriales; family Microcoleaceae; genus Microcoleus. Next base: position 5,441 of record JANMLZ010000212.1, read on the forward strand.
CACAGAATATGCAATTCCAGCTAAGCCCGTACCGGAGTTTTTAGCTAGCTGGAATCAGTTGCTAGAATCAGAGAAAAATTATCCCGATCGACATCTGCGTATTGCTATTGTTGGAGGCGGTGCAGGCGGCGTAGAATTAGCATTAAATATGCAGTCTAGATTGCAGTCAGAAATTCACTTGTTTCATAGCGGTGCTGAATTGATACCGGGGCATAACAAACGGGTGCGTCGTCACCTTAAAGAAATTCTGATTAATCGTGGCATTAAACTGCATTTAATGGAAAAAGTTAGTGCTATAAAAAGACCACAAATAATTGAGATAGAAGGTAATAAACAATACCCCATGCCCGATTCCCAATTGCCAATGCCCAATCCCCAAATCTGTTGTGAATCTGGTTTAAAATTAGAGTGCGATCGCATTTTTTGGGTAACGCAAGCATCCGCAGCCCATTGGATCGAAGAATCTGGTTTAGCCACCGACTCAAATGGCTTTATGCAAGTCAACGATTGCCTGCAATCAGTCTCTCACCCCAACGTATTTGCGGCTGGAGACATCGCCGCGATGGTGAATTATCCCCGCCCTAAAGCAGGCGTTTTTGCCGTGCGTCAGGGCAAACCACTGTTTGAAAATTTGCAGCAGTTTTTATTGAAAAAACCACTGAAACCCTTTGCGCCACAGTCACAATATTTAGCCTTAATCGGTACTGGGAATAAAAGTGCGATCGCCTCTCGTAGTAATTTTATGTGGGAATCACCCTTATTGTGGTACTGGAAAGATTGGATCGATCGCAAATTTATGCAAAAATTCACCAATGTGTCCAAAACCCGCAATACCAAATAGCAATACATTCATATATTCTCTCTTTCTCTGCCTCCTCTCCGTCATTTGCTGTAAATAAAAAAGTCTTATTCAAAAACCCTTTAAGCTTGCTATAGTAATATCAGAAGTAAAAAAAATAACTATGTTCAGAAAAATTGGATTTTGGCTCCTTTGGATTGCATTCAGCACCTACGCCTTTGTATTTGCGCCACCAGACAGCCCCGAAACGATCGCACTAATTACAAATCTTTCCACAGGCAAAATAGCAGACATCAACCCTTTAATTGTAGCTTTGTTCAACATCATGGGAGTCTGGCCACTCATCTACAGTTGCGTGCTGTTTGCTGACGGCAGGGGGCAGAAAATACCTGCATGGTTATTTGCCACTCTATCCTTTGGCGTCGGTGCATTTGCCTTGCTGCCTTATTTAGCCCTGCGCGAATCAAATCCAGAATTCCCAGGTAATAAAAACGTCTTTTTAAAGATACTAGATTCCCGTTTTACTGCCATTGTCCTAACTTTGGGTGCTGCTGCTTTAGTTGCCTTCGGCTTGACAAAAGGCGATTGGTCTGATTTTATTGGGCAGTGGCAAACCAGTCGCTTTATTCACGTCATGAGTTTAGATTTTTGTATGCTTTGTCTGCTATTTCCTGCATTATTAGCCGACGATATGGCGCGCCGAGGAATGCAGAATTCCCGAGCATTTTGGGCAGTAACATTAGTGCCGCTGTTCGGGCCGCTGGCTTATTTGTGTACGCGCAAGTCGTTGCAAAAAAATGCAGAGGAAACTGTTACAAGTTAGACAGCATTGCCGACAATTATCAGTTTACTTTAGGACTCAATGTCATCATACTAGAAACAGGCTTTATGGCCTCTTCCACAAAATGAAAAAATTTCCGATCGTTGGCATCACAACATACAACCGCTGTCAAGCAGGCGAATATCGCTTAAATGGAACTTATATTGATGCAGTGCAGGCGGCAGGAGGAATTCCGATTTTACTGCCGCCCAATCAATTAGATCCGGCTAGTATTTTTGATGCGGTAGACGGTTTGATTTTTTCCGGTGGTGGAGATATTAATCCAGAACTTTATGGCGGTTGTATTGAGAAAACAGTTTACGCGATCGATGCAGAACGTGATAACTTTGAACTAGGCTTAGCCAAGCTAGCTTTGAAAGCAGAGATACCCGTTTTGGGGATTTGTCGCGGAATGCAAATCCTGAACGTAGCCAGCGGTGGGAGTTTGGTGATTCACGTACCGGATGCTTACGGTATGGAGGTTAGTCACGGTTCGGGAATTCCCCCACGTGCGATCGAGCATAGCATTGAAATTGAGCCAAACAGTCGGCTAGCCAAAATTATGGGGACTACTTCCACAACCGTTGTTTCTTGGCATCATCAAGCAGTGCGAAAGGTAACATCCGATTGGCGAATTGTAGCCGATGCACCTGACACTTTGGTAGAAGCAATGGAACATCAAAATCACCCTTGGATGATAGCAATTCAATGGCACCCGGAAATGTCGCCCAACTGTTCGATAAACTCTCGAATTTTTCAGGCTTTCGTGCAAGCAGCCGCTGCAAATTTGATGAATTCTACCAAATCAGCTTCAAAATTGTCGTCGTGAATTTTGCATATTTACTATGATACTAAATTTAGTTCAAATATCCCTTTGCTCTCTTAGTCTGCGGAGGCAGACTTCGTTTGTGTAGTGGTAATCTCCCGGGTGCATCTCTATTTTGTAAGGGCGAAGCATTTCGGCAGATAATTTATTAGTGAGAAGCAGAGATTCATTACCGAAATACTTCGCCCCTACGAATATATTTGCAAAAATGAGATGCACCCCAATCCCCCAGTAGTTGCCCGGTTTCAACCGCCTATTCTTGATAGTCAGTATCTATTTCAATATCGAGAGTATCTTCATCTATTCTCACAGACAGAACATTCGGGCGACAACAAACTTGACAATCCTCAATATATGATTGTTCCATTCCCCCACTGATATCAACAAAAGTTGTACTCGGTTCGCCGCAGCAAGCACAAAAATATTCAGCCGTTGTTTGCATTTTTTTCACACTCCCTTTTTGTAACTTCGTGGCGGTAGCGAAACATATCTGTTAGCCGCATTTCCACCCACCAACCTAACAACAAATCAACAATTGGGCCGCCCGGTATCGAAAAGGCGATCGCATCCGTCAATCTAGTCTGACCATTCTCTGTGGTAAACTCATGTCGGTGAATCCAACTTGTCATCGGCCCCTCAGTTTGCTCATCCACAAACAAGCGATACTGTTCGCAATCAGTGTGAGTCGCCACCCATTTTACCGGAATCGGCCCCAAGGAAAGGCGAAATTCAGATACAGCACCGACACCAAGTCCACCTTCGCGGCGAATGATTTTCACCGGTTGCCAAGGTGGAGTCAAAAGTTGTAAAATATCCGGTCTTTCGTAAAATTTCCAGACAGTTTCAACCGTAGAATTAATTACCGATGAATATCGAAAGTTAGGCATTTTAATAAATTGAGCTAGACCGTTAATTGCGCTGGAATTTCAGCATCTTCAGTATTATCCTCTGTATCAGTACAAACAGCAACAGTTAATTTCAATCCCAAAGCATTCAGCCAAGTTCCTAGATTGTAAATCGCATCACTTCCTTGTTGCGAGAGCAATTCATCCAATTCTTTTAAGTGCAATTCATATTGTTCGGGAGTCATTTTTTGTTGACCGACAGCTTCTGCTACATTGCTAAGTACCATTTTCAGCAGTTCCGCTTCCGGGTTTTCTTCTTCAAAAAAAGCCTCTAGATACATAGCAGAATCTGTTGGGTTTTTGAGAGACTGTATTAGAAAGGGATGGTAAGGTAAACTTTTAGGCATTATCTTCACTCCTGTAATCTGTCCAGTATTGGATAGCTTGCCGTATATCTCGGTCTTGAGTGCTTTTATCCCCGCCTATTAAAAGCAGGATAATTGTTGTGCCGACTTGTCCAAAATAGATGCGGTATCCAGGGCCATAATCTATTTTTAATTCATAGACTCCTTCTCCAACAAAGCGATAATCTCCGAGATTGCCGAGTTGAACTCTATCTAGTCTCAACTTAATTCTAGCTTTAGCCTTGCCATCTCGGAGAACATTAAACCATTCCTCGAAAGGCACTCCGTTGTCTGGCGTAGTATAACGCTGAATTTCTCTCGGTTGGGCTTCTGGCATAATTGTATTATATTACGTCGCTCCTCATCTTATCGCTTGGCTAGACAGTTAATTGCGCTGGAATTTCAGCATTTGTATTATCCTCTGTATCAGTACAAACAGCAACAGTTAATTTCAATCCCAAAGCATTCAGCCAAGTTCCCAGATTGTGAATCGCATCGCTTCCTTGCTGCGACAGCAATTCATCCAATTTTTTTAAGTGCAATTCATATTGTTCGGGAGTCATTTTTGGTTGGTCAAGAGCTTCTGCTACATCGCCCAGAGCAAGCCTGAGTAATGCTTCATCAGGTTCTTCGCCTTCATCTAATTCAAAATGAGTTTCGAGATAGACTGCCGCATAACTGGGTTCTTTTAGCCGCGCTATCAAAAAGTCATGATACGGTAAACTTTTAGGCATTATCTTAACTCCTATAATCTGTTTTAGCCTACGGGTAATTTCTCAAAATGAGTCATCGCCTCTGCTAAATGCTTTTTCAAAGTCGCTTCCGGTAGTGGCCCTTTGATATGACTCCAAGGCAAAACCCGATCCAATTCCCACTCTTGAAAAACATAGAAATCCATTTCCGGCAACTGTCCCCGCAACTCCTTAAAAGCCCGCCGATAACTGCCCAAAGTATCACCATAATGCCGGACTAATTCTAATAGCTTTGACAAACGCCGATCGCCCTTCGAGAGCAAACCCTGAATCACAGACCAGTTATAGCTTTCAGGTCTAAATTCTAAACCCAACTTCCGCAATTCTTTATCCAAAAACTTCAGTCTCTTCTCCGCATCTTTATTCACTCCAAACCACTGAAAAGGAGTGTGAGATTTTGGGACAAAGGTACTGCAACCAAAAGTTAAACGTAAACCAGGAGCAGCTTTTTTCACAGCCCGCATCATCGCCACCGTCTCCTCTAAATCCTCCATCTCTTCCCCCGGAATTCCCGCCATTCCGTAGAGTTTAACTCCCTTCAATCCACCAGCTTTAGCATTAATTGCAGCTTGAATAATTTCGTCATTTGTGAGTTTTTTGTTGACAATTTTGCGGAGGCGATCGCTCCCACTTTCCACCGCAATTGTAATCGATTTGCTATCTCGGTTGGTTAATATTTCTGCGAGTTTAACAGTCACCGTATTCGTCCGTACCGAAGAAAGACTCAGCCGCACGCCGTCGTATTTCGGATGATTCAAACGATCCAGCAACGTTTCAAATTCCGGGTGTTGAGTGACAGAAGCACCCAACAAACCCAAGCGATTTGTCACAGCTAAACCGCGGTCGATCGCCGGAATTAGCGAATCCTCCAAACTCGCAGTTCTAAATGGTAAAGTCAGATAACTTGCCAAACAAAAACGGCACATTTCTGGACAACTGCGAACCACTTCCACCATGTAAATATTTTCCCAAGCAGCCTTTTCTGTCACCACAGTGGAAGCAGATAAAATATTGCCACGATAAGTCTGTTTTTCAACCACGCTGGGAATTGCTGAATCAAGAGGCTGAATCGATTTAATTCCCTCAGTTGCATCCAGATAAGTTACTTCGTATAAACTGGGAACATAAACCCCTGGAACTTGGGCTAAATGCCGAAGTTTAGTTTGTCTGTCGGCGGTACGAACGTCTTTATAAGCATCAATAAAATTGTCAATTAGATTCTCGCCATCTCCGAGCAAAATTACATCAAAAAAATCAGCAAACGGTTCGGGATTCGCCGTAAACACCGGGCCGCCACCAAATACGATCGGATGATTCTCAGTTCGTTTTGATGCCCAAATAGGGATTTCTAGAGATTCCAATAAATTGAGAATATTTACATAGTCTAGTTCCCAAGAAAGCGAAAATCCAAGTAATTCTGGATGTCTGGGAAGTTGTTCATGGATATCGGTAAATAAACGACCGACTTCAATATCCGATCGCACTGCCAAAGTTGCCCACACGATCTGATAGCCTAGGCTGGTGATGCCCACCGTGTACTCGTTGGGAAAAGCAAAAATCGTCGGGATAGCGTCAACATCGGGGGTTGCGGGGGCAAATAGCAGGCGTTCTTGGGCAAATGGATTAGAAGTCATCCGATTTTAAATTTTAGAATTGAATTCTTCAAAATTACTCTGAAATAGAATCGCGATCGTCCCGACTTTTCGGCGGCGGTGCACCGTGAAAAGTTGCAATCAGCAAACAGATAATCCCAGCATTAATAAACACATCGGCGAGATTAAATACCGGGAACCGAATGATCCGAAAATCGATAAAATCTACAACGTGGCCCAAAACAAATCGATCGATTCCGTTACCCAATGCGCCGCCTAAAATCAAACCGTAGCCGGCTTGTTCCCAGCGGTTGATTCGCGGCCCGAACCAAGCCAAAATCATCAATCCCACACTCACGCCCAAAGACAGCCAGCGCAACCAAATCGCCCCGCCATTGCTGAACAGACTAAAAGCCGCACCGGTATTGACAACATAGGTGAAGTGAAACACTCCGGGTAACAGCGGCTGCGTCTGCGGAGGAACCGTCAACTCAAAATTTTGCACCACCCAAAATTTAGTCAAGTGGTCTAAAACTAAACTGATAATAGCAGCAACCCAGAACAAGGGATTTCTTTTAAAACGCATGGATTAGGGAATAGAACATAGGGCATTCGGCATGATTCAATTTATTCCAGTCTCGCGTTTGATTGCGAGTAGAATGTAGTGCAGCAAAGCAATCCCAGCCGCAGCAAGATGATTTTTCGGTTTCGCAATAATAGTATAACCTGATTTGACACAATTCCCAATTCCCAATTCCCAATTCCCAATTCCCAATTCCCAATTCCCAATTCCCAATTCCCAATTCCCAATTCCCAATTCCCAATTCCCAATTCCCCAATTAATAAAACATCAAGCGACGCAAAGTAAATGACAGCAGTGCGATCGCACAAACTACGGCTAATTGTCCCGGCATAGGATAAACTGAATATTTAAGAATCTCATCCAATAAAGGAGTTTTTTTTGCCGGAGGTAGCAAGTAAGTAAAAATTAGATAAATCAAGCCGATCGCGTGAACGGTAAACAAACCGCACAAACAGCTAAAAGCCATAGATTCCAGCCGCGAAGCCACCTTAAAAGCCACCCAGCCGCACACCCAAGCACCAGGCACAAAACCTAGCAAATACCCAAAACTCGCTTCTTTGAGATAGCCGATGCCGCCGCCTTGAGCAAAAACCGGCCACAAAGTTAATCCTAATGCTAAATAGGCAATTTGTGAGAGAGCAGCAGCATTTTTCCCCCCCATGCAGCCTACTAGCAAAACTGCTCCTATTTGATAGGTAACACCTAAAGAGTACGCTTGAAGTCCGCGATCGTCCCACAACCCGATCCCAATTGTGACCGATGCAGGCAAAAAAGTGCCTCCTATCGTTAGGAGCAAACCAATAACAGCCCAGATTAATTCAATAGGAGCAGGCATTATAGCAGCAGATGTTGAAGGTGTTCGTCAGATGCAAGCTAGAGTGCCCGCAGCTTTTAAGTTCTTCATACTAGCACCTTGTCAAAACAACCACCATTCTCTGGTTTCAGGTTCTCCACCCTGGTATTCTGATAATTCAATCCTAATTTTTCGTTCTTGAGGGCGATCGAAATACTTGCTTTCACAAAAATTTATCTGGCTTGTATTTTAGGAAGTCACAATAGTCAAGCTCATCAATGACTTTTGCGCAAGTTAACATTAATTAATGTTAACTTGCGCTCAACTGTAAAGATTCTTAACCAAAGCTTTACTTCTGCACGCTATGCTGGTTTGCGACACCTGTATAACGATCAAAGTTTTTATACCTATGCTTTTTCGTCTCAACTTGATTAATTCAAATCGGCTGACTACTGCAATTTCCGCAATGGCGATCGCCCTCAGCTTAGCAGCTTGCGGCGGCGGCAGCACAACCACAAGCAGCAGCCCTAGCCCCAGCGACACCGCAGCATCCCCCGGCGCATCCCCCGTTGCAGCCACTGGCACAGCACCAGCCAACACCAAACTCGCCCTCGCCACAGACGTAGCCATCACCGCAGCCGGCGCCTCATTCCCCGCCCCCCTCTACCAGCGTTGGTTTCAAGACTTCAACAAAATCAACCCCAAAGTACAAATTAACTATCAATCAACAGGCAGCGGCGCCGGAGTCGAACAGTTTACCAAAGGCACGGTAGACTTTGGAGCCAGCGACACCGGCATGACAGACGACGAAATCGCCAAAGTTCCAGCAGACAAAGGCGTGCTCTTGCTGCCAATGACAGCCGGCAGCATCGTTATGGGCTATAACCTGGCAGATGTACCCGAACTCAAACTGCCCAGAGACGTGTACTCAGAAATCTTCCAAGGTAAAATTACCAAGTGGAACGACCCCAAAATTGCAGCAGCCAATCCGGGCGCTAAATTGCCAGACCAAAATATCACCGTCGTCCACCGTTCCGACGGTAGCGGCACCACCGCCGTCTTCACCAAACACCTGAGTGCCATCAGCCCCGACTGGAAAGCAGCAGTAGGCGACGGCAAAACAGTACAGTGGCCTAAAACTGGTACTTTCATCGGTGCAAAAGGCAACGAAGGCATCACCGCCCAACTCCTGCAAACCGCCGGCAGTATCGGCTATGTAGAATACGGCTACGCCAAAAACAACAACGTCAAATTTGCATCTTTGCAAAACAAAGCAGGCACATTTGTAGTACCTACCGACGAGTCAGCTTCAGCAGCTCTAGCGACTGTGCCATTGCCGACAGATTTGCGAGCATTTATCGAAGACCCAGAAGGCGCTTCTTCCTATCCAATTGTCACCTACACTTGGATGCTGGTTCCCAAAACAGTTGCTGACCCCAACAAAGCCAAAGCGATCGAAGCGATGGTTGAATACGGCTTGAATGAAGGTCAAAAAGTTAGTTCCGAATTGGGCTACGTTCCTCTGCCCCAAAATGTTAAAGAAAAAGTTGCCGCAGCAGCCGACGGCATCAGCGCCGACTACAAGATTGAAGTTGCTAAATAGTAACTATGAACTGTTGACTGTTGACTGTTGACTGTTGACTGTTGACTGTTAACTGTTAACTGTTAACTGTTAACTGTTAACTGTTAACTGTTAACTGTTGACTGTCGAAAGAAGGAAGAAGGATATTTCTGTAGGGGCGGGTTCACCAACCATAATTGCCTAAAATCAATAATCTCATAAACCCGCCCCCGCCCAAGGGTAAATCGCCATCTACTTCTTTCAAAATACAAGTAAATAATGTAGGGTGCGTCGCCATCAACAATCTACGTGCGTCCGAAGAGAAAATCTCCCAGCGACGCACCCTACAACGCGAGATAATGTAGGGTGCGTCGCCATCAACAATTGTAGGGCGTCAGCCTTAAAATCTCGCAGCGACGCACCCTACAACTATTATTGGGTTTTTGATCTATGATTTCAGATAATCACAGTGCTCAATCTGAGAGCCGATCGCGCTCAGGAACCGAAAAATCCTTAGATCAAGCCTTTATCTGGCTCACACGGGTTTTGGGAATAGGAGTTGGGGTAATTTTGCTGGTAATCGCGCTCACGGTTGCTTACAGAGCTTTACCTGCGATTCAACAGTACGGTTTGGGCTTTCTGTTTGGCAGTGATTGGAATCCAGTTAAGGAAGAGTACGGTGCACTGCCAATGATTTACGGGACGATCGTCAGTTCGGCGATCGCACTCCTAATTGCAGTACCATTAGGAGTAGGGACTGCCATCTTTTTGAGCGAAGATTTTCTACCGCTACAAATCCGCACAGCTTTGGTTTTTCTGGTAGAACTTTTAGCCGCCATTCCCAGCGTAGTCTACGGTTTGTGGGGAATTGCTGTATTAATTCCCATTATTACTAACATCGGCAAGTTTCTCAACGGTAACTTTGGATGGCTGCCGATTTTTAGCACTCCGCCAGTCGGCCCGGGAATGTTACCCGCCGGAGTAATTTTGGGAATCATGACTTTGCCGATTATTACTGCTATCTCCCGTGACTCTTTGGCAAGTCTTCCTCCCGATTTGCGACAAGCATCTCTAGGTTTGGGAGCCACTCGCTGGACAACCATTTTTAGAGTCCTCGTACCCGCAGCTTTTTCCGGCATTGTCGGCGGAATTATGCTAGGTTTGGGTCGAGCAATGGGAGAAACGATGGCTGCAACTCTGTTGATTGGCAATTCCAATCAATTAAGTGCTTCTCTGCTAGCTCCAGCAAATACTATTGCTTCTCTCATGGCAAATCAATTTGCAGAAGCTTCCGGCTTGCAAGTAGCAGCTCTCATGTACACGGGACTAATTCTGTTTATTCTGACACTGATTGTGAATATCTTGGCAGAGTGGATTGTTTCTAGAGTCAGAGCCAAGTACAACTAAAGGTTTGCTGCAATTCCCCATACAGTTTTGATTTATGTCAAATATCCCGTCGGAAGATCAAACTTCTTTTGCCTCGCAGACAGGCAGTTTCAAGAAGGTTAAAGGCAGTCCGCAATCGCTGTTCAATACCGCGATGACGGTCTTAGCAGGAGCCTGTTTGACAATTAGTCTTTTGCCTTTGTTTGCAGTCCTTTCCTATGTCACCGTACAAGGTTTCAATCGCCTCAATTTAGATTTGTTTACCAAACTACCGCCCCCGCCCGGACTTTCGGGAGGCGGTATAGCGAATGCAATTCTCGGTACATTGATGACAGTGGGAATTGCTTCTTTAATTGCTGTTCCTTTTGGTGTATTAGCAGCAGTTTATTTGTCTGAATTTAGTAAGGGTTCAATAGCTCGCTGGGTGCGCTTTGCTACTAATGTCCTCAGCGGAGTTCCTTCGATTATTGCAGGGGTATTTGCCTACGGTTTGTTCGTGGTAAATATGGGAGGATTTTCGGCAATTGCAGGGGGCGCGGCGCTGGCCGTGCTGATGTTGCCGACGATCGTGCGGACTACTGACGAAGCTCTACAAATCGTCCCGCAAGATATCCGATGGGCGTCGGTTGGTGTGGGTGCTTCCAATTATCAAACGGTGTTACAGGTGGTTTTGCCTGCGGCAATTCCGGCTATTTTAACTGGTGTGACGCTGGCAATTGCTCGCGCGGCGGGAGAAACTGCTCCTTTGATTTTCACGGCGCTGAATTCGCCTTTTTGGCCGGCAGGATTTGATAAGCCAACTCCGTCACTTTCGGTTTTGGTGTACAACTTTGCAACGGTTCCTTTTAAGGCACAGAAAGAATTGGCTTGGGCTGCATCTTTAATTTTGGTGTTCATGGTTTTGCTGACGAGTATTCTTTCTCGCTGGGCTACTCGCCAAAAAGTTTATTAGTCAGTTGACAGTTGACAGTTGACAGTTGACAGTTGTCAGTTGTTATACCATTTCCGGTTAAATAAATATAATTATTGTAGGGGCGGGTTCGCCAAGATATTCAATACAAACCCGAGTTCCAGTAAACCCGCCCCGACCAAGATATTATGAACAATCTACCGGAATTGAGATCGTCTTTAAGCGTTATTTTGTAAAATTTGATTGGAGTATTAACTGTATGATGAACGTAGCAAAAAAGAGTGAAACGGTTTTACGGGTAGAAAATATTAATATTTTTTACGGCGCTTTTCAAGCTGTCAAAAATGTTTCGATGGAGATTCCCAAAAATCAGATTACTGCTTTAATCGGGCCTTCTGGTTGTGGAAAAAGTACAATTCTGCGATGTTTTAATCGCCTGAACGATTTAGTTAACGGTTTTCGTTTAGAAGGCAGAATTGATTACCAGGGTCAAAATCTTTACGATCCTGATATTGATGCTGTGGAGGTGCGCCGCAAGATTGGGATGGTGTTTCAAAAGCCGAATCCTTTCCCGAAGTCGATTTATGACAATATTGCTTACGGTGCGAGGGTGAACAATTATAAGGGCGATATGGATGAGTTGGTCGAAAAGTCGCTCAGCCAAGCTTATTTGTGGGATGAGGTTAAGGATAAGTTGAAGCAAAGCGGTTTTTCGCTTTCGGGTGGCCAGCAGCAGCGTTTGTGTATTGCTAGGGCGATCGCGATTAATCCTGATGTAGTGTTAATGGATGAACCTTGCGCTTCTCTAGACCCGATTTCTACGATTAAGGTTGAGGAGTTGATGCGGGAACTCAAGGAGAAGTATACGATCGTCATTGTGACTCACAATATGCAGCAGGCTTCTCGGGTTTCTGACTTGACTGCTTTTTTCAATGCTAAACTTTCTGACGATGGAAAGCGGTTTGGCTATCTTGTAGAGTGTGACAAAACCGAGGTGATTTTCCAAAATCCGAAGGAAGAGTCTACTTTGGATTATGTGAGTGGTCGTTTTGGTTGAGTTGTCAGAGTGGGAGAATCTCAGTAGGGTGTGTCGCCACTGTTAATCCCTAAATTCTTTCTAAAACTTCATGGCGACGCACCTGACTATTCGTAGGGTGTGTCGTCATTTTTAAGCCCTAAATTTTCTCTCAAATCTGATGGAGATGTAAATTAGATCATTTCCACAAATGATTGCCACAATATATTTGGGTTTTGTTTGCCATAGTTCTTCAATGGTGTGGGTGCGTCGCTATGAGATTTTTGATTTTGATTCAGAGATTTTTAATGGCGACACACCCTACGGCTACTGAACGCTATTGCAATATAACTTGAGAATCCCAGTTTCTTTGAGAAACTGGGATTCTGGGTTTTTTGTAAAAGCTCGATCGTACTTTTTGCAGATACAAGCCGCTGATTTTTTTGAAGAAATTCTCGAAGAGTTCACATTTTTTTCATCCAATACTTTAATAGGTTTTCTTTGACCATGTTTTGGCGCATCACTTCGAGCAGATATTCCTGAGCTTGGTCTTGGCTTAAGGTTTTAACTTGGTCGCGCAGCACTTGCAATTTGAACTGTTGTTCCATGCTGAGACTTGTTGTAGGCATATCCATAAAATCGCTCCTCCAGTTTTTTTACGTGAGATTAATCGAGGTGAGATATATCAGAATGACGTTTTGCAGGATTTGTTGTGTCTCCTACATTGTAAACTATCATAACATTCGCTTGACAATATGTCCAAAGTACACATTTTGAAACTAATTTGTGCCGCAAAAGTACATCTAAGTGGGGAGAGCTTTATCATAAAAAAACATACAAACCGGGAAGCCTAAGCCAAAGGAGCTAATTGTGATGAATGCAATGGAGTTTTTTCAGAGTAGTGCTGGGGAGTGGCGATCGCAACGCAGCACTCACCATCTCGCTTTTCGTCAAGCGGAGATTGGAGATTCAAATATTCAGGTAACGGCGCTGGGTGCGGATGACGCGCGAGTGGCCGAGATTTGCCAGATGCACGAAGTTGAGCCTAGTCGGGCTGCTGGGGGGGCTTTTGTGACTTGGCACGGCACGATGGCGTGGGATAAGGAGGATGAGAATCATCAGGGATCTACGGTGTTCGCGATCGTCCCCGATCCTGAAAATCCGCGACAGGGTTTGATGTTACGGGAACGGGGCTATGCGGAAATTGTGCCGGTGGCTGGCCATTTTGAGATGGATGATGAGGATGCGCTGCTGCTGATTACCGAATACGAGACGATGAGTTCGATCGAGCGTTTCTGGTTCCCGAATCCGAACGTGCGGATGCGAACGAGTACGGTGAAGCGCTTTGGCGGCCCCAGCACTGCGACTTTTTGCACCGAAATTCGCGTGCAACCTGACTCGGATGTAGCGAAGCAACCAACAGAGGATAAAGCCCCTCCCAGCGAGTTTTACTCAGCTCTGGGCTGGTAATTTAGCAGTCAACTGACAACCGTCAACTGACAACCGTCAACAGTCAACCGTCAACAGACAACAGTCAACAAATGTTACAGATTGTTGCAAAAATTCAGGAAAATCAGATTTAGATTGCCCGAATCCCCTAATCTGTATGTTGGTTAGTTGTATCCGTTATGCTGGCAGCTCGCGGTGTCAACTATGTCTGAAATTTGAGATAACGGAGATTTTAACGTGGCGCTTCCTTTATTAAGCTACACCCCCAAGAGCCAAAACCAGCGCGTTGCTGGTTTTGAAATAGGGGGCGACGAGCAGCCGAGAATTTTCACAACTGAAAATGTGCTCTCGTCTGGAGACATGGAAAATTTGATTTGGGCTGGATATCGTCAGATTTACAGCGAACACCAAATCCTCAAGAGCAACCGCCAAAAGTTTTTGGAGTCGCAACTCAAGTTCGGCCAAATTACGGTGCGGGATTTTATTCGCGGTTTGGCAACTTCGTCTCCTTTTTTGGAGCGGAATTATCAAACTAACAGTAACTACCGGTTTGTCGAAATGTGCGTGCAGCGCGTTTTGGGCCGGGATGTGTATAGCGATCGCGAAAAGATTGCTTGGTCGATCGTCGTTGCCAATAAGGGGCCTCAAGGCTTTATTGACGAGTTGGTCAATAGCGAAGAGTATCTGGGCCGATTCGGTTACGATACAGTGCCTTATCAGCAGCGCCGAATTTTGCCTCAACGAGTTGTAGGCGAAATGCCTTTCAACTTGAAGACGCCTCGTTACAATGAGTACCACCGTTCTCAGCTTGGCTTCCCGCAAATCATCTGGCAGACTACAGTTCGCCGTTTTGTGCCTCAAGAGCAACAGGTAAGAGCTGGCGATCCGTCGGACTATTTGGCGATGGCACGCAATATGCCTAAGCCTGCTACTGCGCCGCAGCGCGTTCCTCTGGCTAATATCAATATCGCGACGATGGTTCCTCGCCGCTAATTGATCCTGTCTGGTGCAATTTATGTTGTGTCGGGCGATCGGCTTTTAGTCGGAAACAATTTTGAGTTTTGAGTTTTGAGGTTTGAGTTTTTTAGTAAACTTAGAATCCAAAACTCAGAACTCATATTTTTTTGGTCTGTTAACTGTTAACTGTTAACTGTTAACTGTTAACTGTTGACTGTTAACTGTTAAAGATTCAAGGTTCGTAGTGAGGACTTTAGTCCTTCTTTTTGAATAGGTAAAGAAAGGACTGAAGTTGTGACTACAAACGGCGGAGGCGCAGTATTTTTAACAAGGTGTTGAATTGATCGGGCAAAGGGGCGATCGCCTCAATCAACTCTCCAGTTAACGGATGCTGCAAAGTCAGCTTCCATGCGTGGAGGGCTTGTCCGGTTAAATTGACGCCTACAGAACGGTTGCAACTGTACATGGGGTCGCCGACAATTGGATGTTTTATTTCGGCTGTATGCACGCGAATTTGATGGGTACGGCCGGTTTCTAATTGATAGTGGATTAAGCAATAGTTGCCAATTCTTTCTTTGATTGTCCAGTGAGTAATTGCGGGGCGACCACCTTTTTCTTCTGGTACTACACCCATTTTTTTGCGATCGATTGGATGTCGGCCGATTGGTAAATCTATTGTGCCTGTTTCCATGCTGGGAACGCCGTAAACTATGCCCAAATATTCGCGGCGGGCGGTTTTGGTTTTTAGTTGGGCTTGCAGGTGTTGGTGGGCGATGTCGGTTTTGGCGATCGCGATCGCCCCTGTGGTATCTTTGTCCAATCTGTGGACGATTCCCGGTCTTTGAATTCCGCCGATCGCGGATAACGGACAGTGCGCTAAAAGGGCGTTAACTAATGTACCGTCTGAATGTCCGGCGGCGGGGTGGACGACTAATCCGGCGGGTTTGTTGATGATAATTAGGCTATCATCTTCGTAGAGAATATCGAGGGGAATTGCTTGGGGCTGCAAGGAAGTTGGTTGGGTTTCGGGTAAAGTGAGGTGAATGCGATCGCCTGTTTTTACTGATATTTTTTTCGATGTGCAAGTTTCGTCATTGACTTTGACGTTACCTTGTGATATGAGAGTCTGGACGCGCGATCGGGATAAATCTGGGATTTGGCTGGACAGCCAAATATCTAATCGTTGACTAACATTATTTTGATTCAATTCCCCTATATTTTCGACTGTATACATTTGTTCGGTATCTATTTCTATCATTTTTTTAGTTATAATGGTAAGTTATTATTATATAATAACAACTTAATATAGCACGTTTAAATCATTTTTTATTGCGATTTTTTTGATTGCGACTTTAGCTGCGACGAGTGCCCAGAAACCGGGTTTTTACGAGAAAGCTTTGTGACAGCGCAGAAACTCCGAAAAACCCGGTTTCTTTGCCTACGACGAGTGCCCAGAAACCGGGTTTTTACCAAAATACTTCGTGACAGTGCAGAAACTCCGAAAAACCCGGTTTCTTTGACTGCGACGAGTGCCCAAAAACCGGGTTTTTACCAAAATACTTCGTGACAGCACAGAAACTCCAAAAAACCCGGTTTCTTTGACTATAATTATAACTTAAATCAAGCCACGAAAAAAATGGCAGAAAACTCCCTACGCATCAATCACGATACAGATTCAATCCAACTATTCTGGCAGCGCGGCCACTCTGCGCCCCGTTCCGCCCCTCCCGTAATCTTTGAACATCCCTTTGACAGCAAAGCATTAGACGATTTGCGCTGGTATCTCGAAGAATATCTGCGCTTTCCCTACGGACTCGAACCCGAAAATGCTAAAAAAATTGAACTAAAATTGCAAGCTTGGGGACAGCAGCTATTTGATTTAGTATTTCGCAGCAGCGAGAAGGCGCGGGAGTTTTTTCAGGAAGCGACGCGCGCCGGATTGGATAAGTGCGAAATTAGCATTGTTTCCGACAATCCAGCCGTACTCAATTTGCCCTGGGAATTGCTGTTTTCCCCAGATTATCAATTTCTCGCACCTTTGCTGGCGGGGATGTATCGCAGTCTGAGCGAGTATGCTGTTCGGGCAGAATTGGGAACAATGTCTGACGAACAATTAAATATTTTACTGGTGATTGCTCGACCTTATGGAGAGCGCGATATTAATTTTCAAACTATTGCCCGCCCGATGTTAGAGGCGCTCAAACCTATTAAAAAACAGGTGAATCTCACTGTATTGCGTCCCCCTAGTTTAAAGCAGTTTGAAGCAGAACTTAACGCGCGGAAAGGGTTTTATCATATCGTTCATTTTGATGGACATGGAGACTTTCAAGCTGACAGCAAAACTGTTCAAACTCAATATGGAAAATCGGGAGAAGGCGTTTTAGTCTTTGAAGATAATGATGGCAAACCGGAAATAGTTACTGCTAGGGAAATTGCCCAATATTTGACAGATTGCCGCGTGCCGATGTTTATTCTCAATGCTTGCAAGTCGGGACAAGCTGGAGAAGAAGCCTTTTCTTCTGTGGCGGGACAGTTGGTGAAGTTGGGCGCGAAAGGCGTTGTCGCAATGGCTTATTCCGTCTATGCGACAGCCGCCAAACACTTTATGGGACGGCTTTACGGGGAATTGGTGCGGGGAGAAGACATCGCCTCTGCGGTGGCTGCGGGGCGCAAATCTATGTCCATAGACAAACAGCGCCCCAGTCCCAAAGGGCTGTTACCGCTGCAAGATTGGATGGTGCCGGTGCTGTATCAGCAGGAACCTTGCAGGCCTTTTTGCCCGAAAACTGTTCCTGATGATTTGTGGGAAGATGACGAAGATGATGCAGAGGCTTTGCTAGCGGTAGATTTGCCAGAAGTTAGCGCCTATGGTTTTATTGGGCGAGATTACGATATTTTGTGTCTAGAAAGAGCTTTTCGCAAAACTCATGTCGTGCTGTTGCAGGGGATGGGTGGCGTTGGGAAAACTGAGTTAGCTGGAGGGTTTGCAGGGTGGTTGGGTGATACTCAGGGGCGAAAAGGTGGCGTTTTCTTCACTTCTTTTGAACGCGGTGCGGGGTTGAGTCAGGTAGTCGATCAAATTGGTAGGGCAAAGTGGGGTGAAAAATACGCTTTAGCTACGGCAGAAAAACAGAAGGATAAGGTGCAAAAATATTTGCAAACTAATCCTTGTTTGCTGATTTGGGATAATTTTGAACCGGTGAATGGATTTCCCCAGGGGAATCCACCGCTTGTACCGGCTGCGGAAAGAGATAGTTTGAAGCAGTTTCTCAAACAGTTGCGCGGGGGACAATCTTGGGTGCTGATTACCAGTCGGCGCGAGGAAAGTTGGTTGGATTGCGGTTACGCGCTGCGGGGGTTAAAGGGATTGGTGGAAACGGATGCGGAAGAGTTGGCGGCGCAGATTCTGGGGGAAGCGGGGGTTGACAGGGCGAAATTGCCTGGGGAATATCTGGAGTTGCTGAAACTGTTGGGCGGACATCCGCTGTCGCTGAGGGTGGTGTTGCGGCATTTGAAGTCGCAGACTCCGGTGCAGTTGATTGAGGCGCTGCGGCGGGGATTGGATACTTTCCAGGGTGCAGAGGAGGAAGGGAGGGAGAAATCTCTGGCGGTGTCGCTGGATTATTCGTTTGCTAATTTGTCGGCACGGGCACGGCAGCATTTGCCGTTTTTAGGGCTATTTTGCGATCGAGTGAATGCACATTGGCTTCATCTTTTTTCAGCAAATCCTGATAATAGATGCGGACAAGCATATCGGGCAGTGTTTGGGGAAAATTTGCAGAAATCGGATTGGATTGGACTGTTGAATGAAGCGACTGCCGCCGGAATTCTGGAAGATTTGGGGGACGCTATTTACAAAATTCACCCGGCATTGCCTTGGTATCTGCGACAACAGTTAGACAAAATGGGTTCGCAGGAGGTAATCAGTAACCTGGAAAAAAAGTTGCTGGATTTCTACGCAAGATTGGCGGAGATGTACAGTGAGCAACTCATCAGCAATGCGGAATATGCAAGCTTTATGCTGCGAGTGCAAGAACCGAATTTATTGCAACAGTTGCGGCTGGCAGAACAGCAACAGGAATGGACTTATGCTCAAGTAATTCTGCAAGCTTTGGGAGAGGTGTATCAGCGGTGGGGGCGCAAACCGGAATTTCAGTCTCTGCGAGAACGGGCGCTCAAGCAAATTGGCTTCCACTTGGCAGAGGCAAAGGCAAAGGGTAAAGATGCTTTTAATTTCTGGATGTATCTGCGAGGAGAGAATGCGAATGAAGCTCTTAAAAATGCTGATTTGCAAACAGCAAGAGCAGTTTATCAAGAAATTCTCGATGAACTTGTAGCTTTAAATGACTCCTCAGTCAATGACAAGATTGCTACTACTTATCACAATCTGGGAGTAGTAGCCCAAGAGCAACGGCGCTTTGAGGAGGCGATCTATTTTTGCAACAAAGCTCTCCAAATTACAGAAGATGCGGGGGATTTTTACTCCGCTGCTGGTACATATCACAATCTGGGAAGAGTAGCCGAAGAGCGACGGCGTTTTGACGATGCGATTGATTTTTACAACAAAGCTCTCCAAATTTATGAAGATGCAGAGGATTTTTACTCCGCTGCTAGGGAGTATCACCATTTGGGAACAGTTGCCCAAGAGCAGGGGCGCTTTGAGGAGGCGATCAATTTTTACAAGACAGCTCTCAAAATTTTTGAAGATGCACGGGATTTTTACTCCGCTGCTAAAAACTATCACCAACTGGGAATAGTAGCCCAATTGCAACGGCGCTTTGATGATGCGATGGATTTTTACAAGAGATCTCTCCAAATTAAAGAAGATAAGGGGGATTTTTACTCCGCTGCTAGCGACTATCACAATCTGGGAAGAGTAGCCGAAGAGCAAGGAGATTTTGACACTGCGGTTGCCTATTTCCAAAAAGCCTTTACAGCCACAAGTGCAGTAAATGATTGGCGTCAAGCTTCTTCAAATCTAACTGCATGGGGCGAAACTCTGGAAGCCCAATCGAATTGGACGGAGGCGGTGAAAATTTACATTCAAGCGTTAGAAATTGACATCAAGCATAACTCTGAATTGGTTTACTCGGATATCAAAAATTTAGGGCGGATGCTCAAGCAGTTGGGAGACAGTCAGTTTCAGGTAATTTGGCGAGAGTTTACGGGTGATGAGTGTCCGGGAGAGTGCTTTTCAGTTATTCAGGAAGCCAGTGAAACAGAGGAGGAGGGAGCTGATTAATAGTGACAGGATTTACGCATGGGGGCTCAGAAACCGGGTTTTTGCGAAGATATTCGTTGCGACGTGCAGATTCGCGAAAAAACCCGGTTTCTTGGTGTGACGCATGGGCTCAGAAACCGGGTTTTTGCGAAAATATTCGTTTTGATGCGTAGATTCGGGAAAAAACCCGGTTTCTCTGGTCGGATGGCGTAGGCCACGGAGGACACGGCAGTGCCGTTTCCCTACCCCGAAATCATCGATAATGGAGGACACGGCAGTGCCGTTTCCCTACCCCGAAATCATCGATAATGGAGGACACGGCAGTGCCGTTTCCCTACCCCGAAATATCGATCACCCTTTTTGATGCAACCATCGCCCGATTAATTGTAGGGACACGGCACTGCCGTCTCCTCCTCTGTGGCTGGTATAATCATTACAATCAAAATTGTTTAACTAACTTACCCGATCGCCTATATGGAACCGATACTCACTCCCGCCGAAATGAATGAAATGCGGCAAATGTTGCAAGATTACACTCCCGCCCAAGAAGCCTTTGCCATCCTGGAAAAACACAACGGCAGACTTGACAAAAGTTTTGATGAATTGTGGGTTGAAGATCCCAATTCTGGATCATTTACGCAGGAAAAAAACCGCAAATCTCTATGGCAAGTCACGCTGAAAACTCTCCGCGCTGAACTCTGCGGCAATGATGGTTTGCGCGCCCAATTTAAAGATTACACGAAAAATCCTGGGAGTACGCCTTTGCTGACGGGATTAATTGTTGCTGTTGTCGGTTTGGGTGCTTCTTCGGGAATCCCGATCGATCCTAGTATTGCTACTATTATTGTTCTGTATCTGCTCAAAATTAGTCTCAATATTTTTTGCGAATATACTGAACCGGTGAGTTAGAATTTAGGCACGATTTAGATAATTCGGCGATTGAAATCGCTTCTACAAAAACAAAGTCCGCCTGCGCGGACTATTGATGTATTTTTCTACTCATCTACTTACAATTATCACAGTTTCCGCAACGCATTGATTTAGCTTCATTTGCGAACCCAAAAGCTTGCAACAAGAATTGCCATCTACATTGCCGATGTTTCAAATATTTTACCATTTCCTCGGCGACGGTAAAATTTGGTTTTTCGGCTTTCGGCTGTGCAGATTTATTAATAACATAATTAAAAGGATCTTGCCATTTTAATTGTCCGCTGCTATGCAGAATCGAAAGGGCGATCGCACTTTCGGGAAATTCGCGCACCACAGCATCTACATTACCTTTCACTGGCAGATTTTTGGCTAGCTGCTGGGCTTCTCGATATTGCGATCGCAATTTATCCTGAAAAAACTCTTTTCTTTGTTTATCTTCGGGATACAGCCAGCCCGTGGGTTCGCTAATTAACGTCAGGGCGATCGCCGATTTGCCGTCGCGTCCGCCTCTACCAATTTCTTGAATGTATTCTGATAATAGCAAAGGTGCTTGATAGTGGACAACCCATCGGACATCTGCCTTATTGATTCCCATACCAAATGCTGAAGTACAAATCACAAACTTAAGATTTCCATTCAGCCAAGCTGTTTCGATTTGTCGCCGTTCTTCTGGACTTAAACCTGCGTGATATGCTGCTGTTTTATAGCCTACTTCTTCCAGCAAATCTGCCAAATTTTCGGAGTCTTTTCTAGTCCGAACATACACTAAACCTGCTTCTTTTGGTCGAGATTTAATAAAAGTTAATAACTGCTGTTTTCGTCCCCTCGGTGTCCAGACTGTTTGCACTTGGAGATGCAAATTGGAACGATAGGGGCTGAGTAGAAATGATTGTGGTTTTTGCAATTGCAAGACTTTTGTGATTGTCTGCTGTGCTTCGGGGTTGGCTGTAGCGGTGAAAGCTGCGATCGCAATTTTACTACCTTCCGGCTTAGATTTTAACAAAGCCGGCCGTACTGTTCCCAAACGGCGGTAAGCTGGTCGAAAGGTATCGCCCCACTGGACTAAGCAGTGAGCTTCATCCAATATTAAACCGTTGATTTGGATGTGCGGCTGACTGATGATTTCCCAGACTGGTTTGCTAAGCAATGTTTCGGGAGATAGGTACAACAATCTTAATTTATTTTGTTGCAGCGATTGCATAGTTTGCTGGCGCTGCTGTGTTGGTAATTGACTGTGGATGAGGGAAGCGGGTAAATTGCGATCGCGCAATTCTTGCACTTGATTTTCCATCAGCGCGACTAGCGGCGAAACTACGAGGGTTAAGCCTGTTTGTAACAAAGCTGGTAATTGAAAGCAGATAGATTTGCCGCCACCTGTTGGCATAATTATAATTGTATCTTTTCCCGATAATAAACTGCTGACAATTTCTGCTTGGGGCGGTCGAAAGTCGTCGTATCCCCAGATTTGTTGGAAGGTGGCGCGGGCTTGATTTAATGATTTTGGTTCTGGTTGAAAGTTCATTTAATTAAGATAGTTGAAAAAAATGTATGATTTCGCCACAACTAACGAATTTTTGGCAAATTTGGATCTTTTCGACAAGTCGAGAGTGGTAATTGTTCACCGCCTTGTATCGTGGTAATTCTGATTCGATTTCTATCTGTTACCACATTCAAACAAGCACAACCATATCCATAATTGACATTAGTTTTGACATATTCATCGTCGTTAAAAGGAGGAATATTGTTCATTCCTCCGGCTTGATATCCCCCTTGCACTGAGATAGTCCATTGACCATCTTTGTCTTTGAGATACCAATTAGCAGGCGTGGGATTTATTAACCATCCACACCTGGTTTCAGCCGCTCTCGCAGGAATAACAACGATCAAACAAGATGAGATAATTGCAGGTATCAACCACTTTAGTTTCATAGCTTTACATCGTAATTTTTGAGTGAAAATCATACAGGAATTACCCGCTTCGACAAAAGAAACCGGGTTTTTTAGTGAATCTGCGGGTGACAACGAAATATTGTCCCAAAAACCCGGTTTCTGAACACCCGCGCGTAATCCAAAATCTAAAATTCCCTAAGAATTCTCGCCGTCTCGGCGGCCGAGTTCGTAGACACCGCCGCCAATACAGGCGATCGTCCCCATAGATACGGCCCAACCAGTGCCCAGAGACAATTCCACGCCCCAATTGCACAATCCGCCCACAATCAAAAAGGGCAGAATGCTCAACAGCGAAGCGTAAAAGGCATTTTGAGCTTCTCTAGCTGGGCGAGTCTTCTCAAACTCCGCTTCGGAAGTGTAGAGGGATCTTTCGGCAAAATTCATCCAGCGGTTGAGTTGCAGCATCACCCATTCGCTGAGGGGCGATAGGCCCCAGTATAGGGCCAAAGACCACAAAGACGCACCGGCGATCGCAGTTGCATCTATGGCAAAACTAAAGGGGAAAATTTCAGTAAGCATTGCTTGATATTTATTATGAATTTGAGATTTTGGATGACATCCAAAATCCCCGAACTACTATAGTGTCAAACAAAGGCTCGATCGAATTCAACCGTAGCCGAAATTCTGTGGCTAATTTTTTTTGCCTCGCCCGCCGGCATTTACCCGGAAGCCTTGACACGGGTTTTGGATGGAGTAAGATACACGTTGTTGATAAACTGATTCGCAAAGGAAGAGTAGAGCTCAGACGCCATCTTGCAGCGAATTGGCACTCCTCAACGCTTACTCACACACACATTCAACTTTGAGCCGTGAAAAAAATCCTGCAAGACTCTAGAGGCCCGCTGACGGCAAAACGCTTTTTTCGTTTCAGACAGATGCTGCTGTTGGCACTTTCGATCGGCATTGTTTTGATCGGCCCTTATTTGCAGCATCAGTTGGTAACAGCTCAGTCTGGCTTACCTAACAAAGTAGCGACGGGTAATTTGTGGCAAGAGGCTTCTTTCCCAGTCGAAAATTTTGAAACATACACTTCCCCCTTCGGCCCTCGTGGCGGGGATTTTCATTACGGTTTGGATATGGCGGCGCCCCAAGGTAGCTACATTCGCAATTGGTGGGGCGGGCAAATTGTGGAAGTTTGGGAAGATGGCAGGTGCGGTACTGGTATGATTGTGCGATCGGGAAGTTGGGAACACATCTACTGTCATCTCAGGGGCCGGGTGCTCACGGCTAACGGCGGGCGTTATTACACCGATTCCGAAGGTACTTTGCAAATTTGGCAAGGTCAAACAGTGCCGGCTGGTGCGAGAATTGCCAGAGTTGGCATGACCGGACGCACGTCTGGCCCTCACTTGCATTGGGGCTTGAAGTATAGTGGTCGTTGGGTAGATCCGGCTTTGGTGCTCCGGGAAATGTACGCGCAACAATCTTAGTCATTAGTCATTAGTCATTAGTTAGCAGTCATTAATATCAATTCCGGCTGCACCGGAATGATATAGAGGACACGGCAGTGCCGTGTCCCTACAATTGATCGTGGTAGGGACACGGCACTGCCGTGTCCTCCGCTTATATCATTCCGATGAAGAGCCCAATTGATAGAACTGGTTCCCGGGCAGATCCCGGGAACCGATATCACTCTTGCTCTGCCTCCGGATCTGCGTTACCAGGCTCTGCCTGGTAACGAGTAAATGACCAATGACTGCTTATGTTGGTGCCAACTCTTTTTTTGTCAATTTGACATACCGATCGACAATTTGGCGAAATTCATCACCGTCGATGGTTTCTTCATCCAACAGCGCTTCGACCAGTTTGTCTGCCAAATGGCGGTTTTCGCGGATGATCCGGCGAGCTTCTTCGTAGCATTGAAAGGCGATTTCTCGGACTTGCCGATCGATCTTGGTTGCCATTTCTTCGGAATACTCATTTCGCGAATTCCAACTCTGCCCCAAAAACACCTCATTACTCGGACTTTCAAAAGCCACAGGCCCCAAATCCGACATTCCGTAAAGCGTTACCATCTCCCTAGCGAGACTGCCAACTTTTTTGAGATCGCTACCGGCACCGGTGTCAATTTCAGCATCGCCATAAATTTCTGCCTCCGCCGCCCGTCCCCCCAAAGCTACGGTAATCCGGTTTAACAACAAAGCCCGACTCCTCAAACCTTCGCTGTCGATCATTTCGTCGTCGAGGGTAAAGCTAGTAAAGCCTTCGATGCCACCCGATCGCGGAATAATCGTTACTTTTTCCACCGGATCGGCATTTTTGAGCATTGTTGCGACTAGGGCGTGTCCAATTTCGTGGTATGCTGTCATCCACTTTTTTTTGCTGTCAAGCAGCGGGTTCAACGTCAGTCCGATCGTGATCCGGTCGATCGCATCGTTAACTTCCAAATTACTAATCGTGTCTTTGCGCCGCCTCGCAGTCAGAATTGCTGCTTCGTTGAGTAAGTTTGCCAAGTCAGCACCGGAAAAGCCGGGAGTGCGACGGGCGATCGTGTCTAGGGCAACTTCTGGATCGAGTTTTTTGTTGCGCGCGTGCACTTGCAAAATTCCCAAACGCCCTTTGTAACTGGGCAAATCTACCGTTACTTGTCGATCGAACCTGCCGGGCCGCAGCAAGGCGGTATCGAGCACGTCGGGGCGGTTGGTAGCTGCAACGATAATCACGCCGCTATTACCCTCAAAGCCGTCCATTTCTGTCAGCAACTGGTTAAGAGTTTGTTCGCGTTCGTCATTTCCGCCGCCGATACCAGCCCCGCGTTGCCTTCCTACGGCGTCTATTTCGTCAATGAAGACGATGCAGGGGGAATTTTCTTTCGCTTTGCGGAACAAGTCGCGGACGCGGGAGGCGCCGACTCCGACGAACATTTCGACAAATTCGGAACCGGAGATGCTGAAGAATGGGACGCCTGCTTCGCCTGCGATCGCTTTTGCCAACATTGTTTTGCCGGTTCCCGGAGGCCCGATTAACAGAACTCCTCTGGGAATTTTGGCGCCGATGGCGTTGAAGCGTTCGGGTTTTTTGAGGAAGGTGACGACTTCTTGCAATTCTTCTTTCGCTTCTTCGATTCCTGCTACGTCGTCGAACATCACGCCAGTTTTGGCTTCCACTTGGAAACGGGCTCGGGATTTGCCGAAGTTCATGGCATTTCCTTGCGATTGGGTCGATCGGCGCAGGATTGCCATCAGCGCTGCTAGCACCAGGAAAATTACCAGCAAGTTTACTACTAAACTCACTGCTGCGGTGTTATCGGCTGTTTGTTTGACTTCAAAGTCGATCTTTTTAGCGCGGATTTGCGAGTAGAGTTCTCGGTTGTTGTAGTCAAAAAGAGTCACAATTTGGGCTTGATCGCTTTTTTGATCTTTGAGCTTAACTCTGGCAGTTCTTTGAATTTCGTCTACTTCGATTTTACTAATTTGCCCTTTTTCTATTTTTTCGATCAGTTCGCTGTAACTCATCGTCTTGTTTGGTGGGCTGTCGGCAAAAACCGGGGTCGAGAGCAATATTCCTTGAAAAATCACCAAACTGCCCAGGATGCGCCAAATATTCGGCCCTAGAACTGATTTTTGAGGGTTTTGCTGGCTCGACTTGTCTTTATTTACAGCTAGATGCCCCAGCCATGCCTGTTTCCAAGAATTTTTCATATTGCTTTGCCCAAGGTTGAAGACTGCCAAGATTGACCGCTTTTGGTTTTCTACGTTCATTTATTTTAACAAGATGGCGGGTGTTGAATGGGTCGATTTGTTTTCTGCAAAGGTTATTAGCTCAACCGCTCTTTGTCTGGTGGCGTCGCTCCCAGACTTTCTATCTTACTTGCAGAATTGCACTCCGGGCGACAGAACAGATCGGTATCTACCGAGTCCCTGCAATCGCTTTCTTCAATCTAAAATCTCAAATTGATTGACAATTGCCGATCGAACTTGCTAAATTAATCATAGTCGTAATGAGTCCGCTTTAGGGATTTTTAGCAAATATTATGGTAAAGATTGTCGGCATTGGCGGAAGTTTGCGGGCGGGTTCCTACAGCCAGATGGCATTGAAGGTAGCGGTCGGGCGGGCAGAGGCCCTGGGTGCGGAAGTTGAAATATTGGATTTGCGATCGCTCCACCTGCCGTTTTGCGACGGAGAAAATGATTATCACGATTACCCGGATGTGGAAAAACTGCGGAATGCGGTACGCCAAGCCGACGGCTTGATTTTGGCAACGCCGGAGTACCACGGTAGCGTCAGCGGTGTACTCAAGAATGCGCTGGATTTGATGAGTTTCGAGCATTTGGATGGGAAAGTTGCGGGTGCGATTAGCGTGTTGGGAGGGCAAGTTAACAGCAACGCGCTGAACGATTTGCGAACCATTTTGAGATGGGTTCATGCTTGGGTGATTCCAGAACAAATTGCGATCGGACAAGCTTGGCAAGCTTTTAGTCCTGACGGTAAATTGTTGGATGAAAAACTATCTAAAAGGTTTGATGAATTTGCTAAAAGCTTGGTAGAAAATACGCGAAAATTGCGAAAAATTTCATAATAATTTCTCGTAACAGTTAACAGTTAACAGTCAACAGTCAGCAGTCAACAGTTAACTGTCAACTAACCTAAAAAGGCATATCAATCATGTCTCCGAAAGGATGAGGAACATCGATCGGCATTCTGCCGGGTTTCGACTCATACTTGTCAATCCAGTTTTTTGCCAATTCCAAAGCTTCCTCCTCCGTCTTAGCATTTTGGACAGCGACATGGCGGTTGCCGTGGCTATCCCAAACCTCGACATAGAATACTTTCTGCGATTGAATAATCCAACCCTTGTAAGAGTCTGCTGGTTCCATACTTATAATCCTAAAACGATCGAGCGGATAGTTGGACTGGCAAGCTAATTTTAAATTTGCCCTGTCTAAAATGAATTTTACCGGGGTTTCTATAGTATTTTTGGGAAAAAGGCACTTTTACTCTCAACATCATGATCAAACTTTTCAAGCAACTCTTTAGTTGGAGAAAATATCTCCAACCTTTGGCGGCGACGATCGCGATCGCCCTGATCGCATCTCAGATGGCGGTATTGCCGGCATTGGCGACTGGTGTCTACGAAATGCCAATGTTGTCGGAGGGCGATCGAACTTGGGTTTGGGACAAAGGCGACGTGCTCAGCCGCAGCAGCGAAAGCAATATCACCAGCGAACTCGACAACCTAGAAAAGCAAACAGGTAAAGCAGTTCGGTTTGTCACCATCCGCCGCTTAGACTACGGCGAAACGACTGCCACTTTCACCGACCAACTATTTGAACAGTGGTTTCCCGAAACAGAAGACCAGACTAATCAAATTTTACTCGTTCTCGACACTGTTACCAACAGCGCGACAATTCGCACCGGAGAAGGGGTTAAATCCCTGCTAAGCGATGACATTGCCCAGAGTGTAGCTGGGGAAACCGTGCAAGTGCCACTGCGGGAAGGCAATAAATACAACGAAGCATTTGCCGCAGCCAGTTCGCGAATTGCAACTGTTTTGTCTGGCCAACCCGATCCGGGCGCGCCTGAAGTTGTTGACAACATTCAAGTTGAAGGCACATTTAAAAAAGCTGAAGACACAGATCAAGGTAATGCCACAGTTATTGTGGTTGTGCTGTTGGTGTTGGCGACAGTGATTCCGATGGTGACTTATTTCTGGTATCAAGGTTTTTCTTGAACAGTTGACAGTTGACAGTTGACTGTTAACAGTTAACAGTTAACAGTTAACAGTTGCACTAATCTTGAATGTATTCTCGATCGCTCAATAATGCAATTTCTGCCCGCACAAATTCCCGTCCCAAATAAGCCGCGTGATCTAACATTGTCACCGGATTGGGGCGGGTTTCTTCTAGGATTTTTACGCAAAGTTCTTTACCCGTTCTGGCGGTAAAAATTGTTACTTCGGTGCGTTCTACCTTGCCGCGGGCGGGGATGGGTTTGCCAGTTTCGGGATCGATGGCGAGGCCTCGATCGTCGATGATGTTGGTGAAGTGTTTGGCGCAAA
The DNA here is from genome assembly GCA_031372825.1 of Cyanobacteria bacterium OTE_58_metabat_593. GTDB lineage: Bacteria > Cyanobacteriota > Cyanobacteriia > Cyanobacteriales > Microcoleaceae > Microcoleus. Next base: position 34,232 of record JANMLZ010000212.1, read on the forward strand.
TTAAGCTGGTTGCGCGATCGACATAAATGATGAAGTAGCCGCCTGGATCGAGATCGATGTGGCGTTTGGATAGGTTGTCATCGATGGCGGTGAGATTTTCCAATGTTTGACTCATGGTTGGTGAAAGCAAGTAAATAATCGCTGTATTTTGTGCTGCTACTTCTAGTTTAGTCGGCTGTGGGACAAGTTTGGGAGTTTTTTGGGCGATCGGCGTTTTAGGATATCTGTAGGGACACGGCAATGCCGACAAGGGGTTCTGCGACTATTAAGGATTGGTTATAACTGAGATTTTGGATCATTCTCAATAAGCCTTTTCTGAACAGGCTCTCCGGCCTGTTCCACAAAGAGTGAATTTTCTTGTGGAACAGGCCGGAGAGCCTGTTGCTGATAATAGTGCAGTATCTCAGTTATATGAACCGCAGAGAACGCAGAGTGAAAAAAGAGAGAGAAACAAAATATGTTATCATTAACTTGAATAACATTAAGTATTAAAGCATCAATGAAATTTATAGACTTATTTTCAGGTATAGGAGGTTTTAGACAAGGTTTTGAAAGAGTTGGATTTAAATGCGTTTTTTCTTGTGAAATCAACAGCAAATGCCGGGAAGTGTACGCAGAAAACTTCGGCGAAGTGCCTTTTGCAGACATCAGTAACATCAATCCTGCCGATTTAGCAGACTTTGATATTTTAGTCGCCGGGTTTCCCTGTCAACCTTTTAGCATCTGCGGCAAAAAGCTGGGCTTTGAAGATACTAGAGGTACGCTATTTTTCGAGATTTGTAAAATTATCAAAATAAAACAACCTCAAGTAGTTGTTCTCGAAAATGTCAAACACTTAATCCATCACGACAAGGGAAACACCTTAAAAGTAATTATTGCGAGTCTTAAAGATTTGGGATACAGCGTAAATTATCAAATTTTGAATGCTAAAGATTTTGGAATTGCTCAACACCGTGAAAGAATATTTATTATTGCAACTCAGGGTAAAGAATTCAATTTTTCTCGACTTAAAACCAAGTTTCCGCCAAGACTCAGGGAATTTCTAGACGAGACTGGAGATTTTGAAATATTGGATAAATCGGAGTATACTTTAATTGAATATCCGAGAAAGCAAGATTCGGGACTTTTATTTGTAGGTTACAGAAATAAAGGGACTTGGAAAACTGGCGTCAGGCCGAATACAGAACATTTATCGAGGGTGCACAGACAGCCTAATCGCATTTATTCGGTGGATGGCGTACATCCGACAATTCCTTCCCAAGAAACATCGGGCAGGTTTTTTGTCTATTTTCCCGATCGAGATATGGTGAGAAAGTTGACGCTGAAGGAATGTTACCGTCTGATGGGTTTTCCTGAAGATTTTAAGAGTTATCCGAGTGCGGGGGAAAGTTACAAGCAAATTGGGAATTCGGTTTGCGTGCCCGTGGTGGAGGCGATTGCGAAAGAAATATTAAGTCAAAGTTTACTGTATGATATCAAATTCAGTAGCATCGGAATTATTAGCCGAAATTAGGACACGACACTGCCGTTTCCCTACAATATTATTTTGGGTAGGGACACGGCACTGCCGTGTCCTCTATTGCTATAGTCATAAGATTAAATCCTTTTTGGGCGATCGCCAATTCGATCCTAACATACCCTAAATCATTAGATAGTCAGGACACGGCACTGCCGTGTCCCTACTAGGCTAGGCGGGAATTTGGATTCTTTCTGTGCCGGCAAGTTCAAAGGCTGCATGAATTGCCTTCAAAGCAGTTACACCTTGTTCTTCATCCACAACGCAGCTAATCTTAATCTCGGAAGTCGCAATCATTTGAATGTTGATTTTGTGCTGAGATAGCGCTTCAAACATCTTTGCTGCTACTCCAGGATGCGCTACCATCCCTGAACCGACAACGCTAACTTTGGCAACTTCTGTATCCACTGCAACTTCGCCCCAGCCTAATTCAACGGCCGATTTTTCGAGGACTATTTTAGCAGCTTCGGCGTCTATTTGTGCTACGGTAAATGCAATGTCGCGAGTTAATATGCCGTCGATATTTCGGCAACGTTGGGACTGAATGATTGTGTCTACGCTGATATTTTCCTCGGCTAATAGTCCGAACAGTTTGGCTGCGACTCCGGGTCGATCGGGCAAATGACGAATTGCTAGACGTGCTTGGTTGAGATCCAACGCCACAGCGCGGACTGCGGGCGGTTTTTGCGATGATGAATGCAGCCCAACCGGGGAATTGGCGACCTCAAATGCTTTGCACAGTTCGGCAACAGCCCGATCGCAATCCGTAGCATCGATCGTACAACTAACTTTCACCTCGGATGTGGAAATCATTTGAATGTTTATCCCTGCATCCGCTAAAGTTTTAAACATCTCGGCTGCAACTCTCGGACGCCCGATCATTCCCGCGCCTGCAATGCTAACTTTAGCTATTGGCCGCTCTTCGGCTTTCACTTCCGGTTCTCCCAATTCTGGGCGAGAATTCTTACCGAGGGCGGGAACGATCGCATCTGCAACCGCAACAGCTTGATTCAGCGAATTTCGCCTCACCGTAAAGGCGATATCATTGGTATTTCCTTCGTGAATTGATTGGATAATTAAGTCTACATCAAGATTTTGCTGCGCGATCGCCCCAAACAACCGCGCTGCTACTCCCGGGCGATCGGGCAAACGCAACAACGACACCCCCGCCTGATCCAAGTCAAACTCCACCGCATCGACCGCTTTTGCGAGCTCCAAGCCCTCCAAAGGACGGGGTTGCGGGGGTGGGGACACTACCAGGGTACCGGGCGCGTCACTCCAGCTAGAAAGCACTACCAGCGGCACGCCGTAATTCTTGGCAATTTCCACGGCGCGCGGGTGGAGGACTTTTGCGCCCAAACTTGCCAATTCCAGCATTTCGTCGCAAGTGATCTCATCCATCAGTTGCGCGTCAGCAACCAAGCGCGGATCTGTAGTTAGAATTCCGGGCACGTCGGTATAAATTTCGCATCTGTCGGCCCGTAGCGCAGCGGCGAGAGCGACTGCTGTCGTGTCGGAACCGCCACGCCCAAGGGTGGTAATTTCCAATTCTCCAGCATCGGTAATGCCTTGGAAACCTGCAACAACAACGACTTTACCGCTGTTTAGCTGGCTTTCAATCCGATTTGGGTCGATTCGCAAAATCCGGGCGCGGGTGTGGGCGGCTTCGGTGACGATGCCCACTTGGGCGCCGGTGAGGGAAATTGCGGGCTGTCCAAGTTCCTGCAATGCCATGCTCAAAAGTGCGATCGACACTTGTTCCCCAGTGGAGAGCAACATATCCATTTCCCGTTTGTTGGGATTTGGGGAAATTTCCTTGGCGAGTTTCACTAAACCATCGGTAGTTTTGCCCATTGCTGAAAGTACGACAACCAGCGAGTTGCCAAGCTGTACTGTCTTGACTACTCGTCGGGCTACCTCTAGAATGCGATCGACTGTACCAACCGAACTTCCGCCATATTTCTGAACAATTAATGCCATAGGATTTACACAAAGCTACAAAATACTTATCAAATAATACAAGCAGCTTCTGGATTAGAATCGATATTTTTTTAAATTTCCATACTACAAACCGGGTAAAGAAAAAAAAATATGTGGTAGGGGCGGGTTTTACCAACTATTGATGTATCCAAACGAATAATTCAATAAACCCGCCCTCTTGATTCTGATTTTAGTCTGCTTCCAACTCTCGCAAACGCGCTTCTAAAACTTGAATTCGTAACTCAGCTTCTATTCGCATTTGTCGTTCTTGTTCGGCGGCGAATTCCGCTTGTTCGGCGGCAAATTCCGCTTGTTCTACCCGTTCATCAGCGGCTAGCAGCAAATTCCCCTCAGCATCCCACCAGCGCATCCAAGGCAATTCTACGCCTTGATACACTCCTTGCCAAATCCCTAATTCCAATCCCATTGGCTCAATTTGGTAATGTCCGCGCTGATTTTTTGGCAGTAACTCAAATCTATCTTCTACCAAATGATAGAATTCTATTTTGGCTTTTTTGACTTCATAAATCCCGTAAAAAGCAGGTCGAATAATCCGCTCATAAATCCAAAATTTGCCTTTTCTTGGAGTTTTATCTCTTTCTTCGCTGCCATTTCCAGAGACAAATTCTAGTATAATTAATGGCGGCATTAATTCTTTCCACATTACATAGGAACGTCGCATATTTCCGTCGAGAGTTGGCGGTACGTCGGGCACGTAAAACCAATCTGGTGCTTCGGCTCCTTTTTCTGGCGGTTCTGGGGGTTGGGCGACTCGCCAATAAATACCGGAATCTTGACCAATACAATATTGTCCATCGGGATGAATTTGGTCTAAGATGGGTCGAATAGACGTTGTTAATAGGATGCTTTGAGGGAGTTCTTGAAAGTTTTTCACAAAAGTACCGTCGGAGTCTGGTAGTTGAGTGTGATCGGGAAATTCCGTAAAATCTGCTACTAAAAATTCGGGTTTTTCGGTGACACTCATGTTGACCTCTTGAATGTTTAAAGATTATACTTCAGATAGGGAACGGAATATGAGTCAGTACAAGTTAATTATTTTTGACTTCGACGGTACTTTGGCAATTACTCATAAAGCCATTATATCTTGCATTGCTAAAACTTTTGAAAGCTTCAATATTGCTCCGCCTGCTGCTGAGACAATTAGAGCTACGATCGGTATCAATTTACCAAATACTTTCAAATTGCTTTATCCGGCGATCGAGGAAAGCGCAATTCCCGCATGGGTGGAAACTTACCGCTCTTTTTATCGGACTGAAGGTCAGCAGCAGCTAGATTTATTTCCAGGGACAAAGCAACTCTTGCAGTTGGCGAGCAAGTCTGGCTTGAGTCTGGGAATTTTTAGCAACAAACACGTTAGTTTTGTGAATTTTTTTCTGGAAAAGTTGAGGATTCACGGTTTGTTTGATTTAATTTTAGGTGATAACGGGCAAATAATTAAAAAACCAAATCCGACTGTTTTTCACTCGATTATTAAGCCGCTGTTTCCCGAGTTGGATAATAGTCAAGTTTTAATGGTTGGCGATACAGCGGTTGATTTGCTGTTTGCGAAAAATGCTGGGATAGATGTTTGTTGGGCGGCTTACGGATATGGCGATCGCACTGAGTGTCTAGCCCTACAACCGACTTTCGCGATCGACAATATTTCGGAACTTGCCGCGATCGTTCAAAATTAGTCTTGCATCGGTTTGTTTTAGCAAAGTTTGAATTATTTAAGGAAAAAGTATTTAACTAAAAATATGCTGCTATAGCCGATCGCTCTATTTTTTTGAGGCGAGGGAAAATATTAATTGCGAGAACGACTAAGCCGACTAAAGTCTGTGAAGTAAACCATACCAGAGATAGAGAGAACTTAGCAACAAATCTTATAAATTAAAACGAAGGAGTTAACATTTTTTTGGTATAAATACAGCTAAAATTCTGCTTAATAGCCTTCTCATATCGTTTGCGCTAACATCGGTATTATTCAAACAGTCAACCGTCAACAGTCAACAGTCAACCGTCAACAATCACCTGACGGTGTAACCGGAATTGATATAACTTCTGCCTTCGGAAAACAGGGAAATTCTGTTAAACTTACGGGTATGCTGCCAGTTGCGATCGACAATCAACTCAATCTCTAAAAACTCATGCAGATCGATACAAACATTCCTTCTGAAAACCTATCGCCGGCTCGTACCGGCGGTAATGCACCAAATTTAATAGAAGAAGTATTTCGGCTGTACGATCGCGCCCTGGCAGCCACCAGCAACGGCATCGCGATCGCGGATGCAAAGCGGCCAGACAAGCCCGTAATCTACTGCAACCAGGCTTTTGAGAAGATTACAGGGTACGATCGCAGCGAAATCATCGGGCGAAATTGCCGCTTCCTACAAGGCCCGGATACCGATCGCGCAGCCCTAGATCAAATCCGCGTCGCCTTACGCGAACAACATGATTGCAAAGTAGTTCTGAAAAACTACCGCAAAGACGGCACCCCTTTCTGGAACGAACTCACCATCTCGCCCCTGCGCGACAGCAACGGCATCGTCACCCACTTCATCGGCGTCCAAGCTGATATCACCGATCGCTTCCAAGCAGAAGAAGCCCTCAAAAAAGCCGAGGCAAAATACCGCAGCATCTTTGAAAACGCCACCGAAGGCATATTTCAAACCGCCCCAGACGGGCGTTACCTCAGCGCCAACCCAGCACTCGCCCGAATCTACGGCTACGATTCCCCAGCAGAATTGATCGCAAAATGTTCGGCAAAAAAACTTTATGCCGATCGCACTCGTGGCGCTTCCTTTCTCGCCGAAATCAGCAAAAACGGCTGCCTGAAAGAGTTTGAGTCCTGCGTATACCGCAAAGACGGCAGCACCACCTGGATCTCGGAAAACGTGCGCGAAGTCCGGGGCGAAAACGGCGAAATTCTCTACTACGAAGGAACCGTCGCCGAAATTGCCGATCGCAAGCGCGCCGAAGCAGCCCTGCGCGATCGAGAATACTGGCTAAAAACTGCGATCGATGCCGTGCCCGACGCGATCAACCTCAGAGACAGCGAGGGGCGCTGGCTAATTGCCAACGACTGCGCCCTCAAACTTTTGGGCTGGGAAACAGCCGACTACCAGGGCAAAACTACTGCCGAACTCGCAGCCACAGGCACTCCCAGAGTCAGAGAAATACTGCTAACTTGGCAAGAAACCGACGAAACCACCTGGAAAACAGGCACGATCGCCGATCGCACCCAAACCGTCCCCTTACCTACAGGTGGCAGCAATTTGTTTGAAGTGCGGAAAGTGCCGTTGTTCAACCCAGACGGTTCGCGCAAAGGCATGGTAGTCGCGGGGCGGGACATCACTCAGGAAGTGGAAGCAGAGGCAGCTTTGCGGGACAGCGAACAGCGGTTTCGAGCAATTTTTGAACGCGGTGCGATCGGCATGGCAGTCGCTACCCTGCAAGGTATCGCGATCGCCACTAATCCGGCATTTCAAGCTATGCTAGGGCGATCGGAAGCCGAACTGCGCGGTGTCAGCCTCGACGAGTGTGCGCACCCGGAAGACGTACAGGCTTCGCGCGAGTTGCGCCAGCAGTTGGCCGCTCGATCGCGCCAAGCTTACCAAATCGAGAAGCGCTACCTTCGCCCTGACGGCAGCATCAGGTGGGGACGCCTCAGCGCCTCTGTCATCGATAGCAGTCAAGGAATGCCACAGTTTATTTTGGAAATGGTGGAAGATATTACCGATCGCAAACAAGCCCAGTTAGCTTTATTGCAAAATGAGGCGAAGTGGCGATCGCTGATTCTCAACAGTTCCGACATCATTACTATTCTCGACGCAAGCGGCCGCATTGTTTACGAAAGCCCTTCTATAGAAACAGTTCTGGGCTACGAACCAGAGGAACTCGTCGGTGAAATTGTTCTCGATTTCGTCCACCCAGACGACATGGCTGCGGTCATTTCCCAGCATGAGATGCTGATCGCAAATCCAGCCGATCCGATCGCCCTAGAAGGTCGCTTCCGGCGCGCTGACGGTTCTTGGTGTTTTGTCGAAGGCGTTGGCATTAACTTGCTAGCAGACCCCGCTGTGAACGGAATTGTGCTCAACTCCCGCGACATGACAGCGCGCCGACAGGCTGAGTACCGCCTCAGCAAAATCAACGAGTGCTTTTTGGGATTCACCACCGACGCCACTGACAACATCCAGCGCCTGACATCCTTAGCTGGCGAGCTTTTGGGCGGAAGCTGCGCCATCTACAGCCGTGTCGGTGACGGACTGCTGCGGGCGATCGCAACTTGGCAAACACCGCCGGACTACCCGCCCGTCGATCGCGCCGAGGGCCACATCTGTACCGATGTATGCAGCAAAGGAGGCGATCGGGCTGTGGCGATTCCTGACTTGCAGAACACTATCTACGGCCAAATCGATCCCGCTGTGATTCGCTACCAACTGCAAAGCTATCTGGGACAAGCAGTGCGACTCGGCGACAATTACGTCGGTTCAGTCTGCGTGCTCTATACTGAGTCGATCGCGCCCACAGAAGCCGACTGCAAGCTGATCGGGATTATTGCCGGGGCGATCGGAGTTGAGGAAGAACGGGCTGCTGCTGCTGCGCGCGATCGGCAAAAATCCCAAGAATTGCAAACAGCTTTGCGCGAATTACAGCAAACTCAAATGCAATTAGTCCAAACCGAAAAAATGTCTTCCCTCGGACAAGTCCTAGCAGGAATTGCCCACGAAATTAACAACCCAGTTGGCTTTGTCGCCGGCAACCTCTGCCACGTCCGCGGCTACGTTCTCGACCTGTTAGAAATCGTACAAATGTATCGAGAAGAGTACCCAAATCCCCCAGCCAAAATTCAGAAACAAGCCGAGGATATAGACTTAGAATTTCTCGCAGAAGACCTGCCAAAATTGCTCAATTCAATGCAGACTGGATGCGAGCGAATTATAGAAATCATTCAAACTCTCCGCAATTTCTCGCGAACCGACGAAGCAAAAATCAAGCCTGCTAATATTCACGAAGGTTTAGAAAGTACCTTGTTAATGTTGAACAGTCGGCTAAAAGCCAAGCCAAATTGGCAGGGCATTGAAGTGATCAAAAAATACGGAGAACTGCCGAACATAAAATGTCATCCCGGACTATTGAATCAGGTATTCATGAATATATTAGCAAATGCGATGGACGCATTGGAAGAAAGCAACAGCCAAACCAAAAACACCACAAGTTCTACTTTCCCAACAATTACCATTAAAACCGAAACAATTGACGACAAAAGTATTTGTATTCGGATAAAAGACAACGGCCCCGGCATTCCCGAAGATAACATCGTGCGTTTGTTTGACCCGTTTTTTACCACAAAACCTGTAGGTAAAGGCACTGGTTTGGGTTTGTCAATTTCCCACCAAATTGTCGTTGAAAAACACGGCGGCAAATTGCAGTGCCTCTCCCAACCAGGTAAAGGCACCGAATTTATCATCGAAATTCCAATTAAGTAGAAGGAATCAGCTCAATTCCGGTTTCTGGGTTCCCGCGCGCGGCATTAAAAACTAAACTGCGTCCGCAAATTGCCCACAAAAATTGTCGGGTTGTTATCAAAATTATTCGCATTGCCGATCGCATAAAATGCCGGCACGATCGAAATATGGTCGGTGAGAGGCAAATAATAAGTTGCCTCAATCTCGTACTGAGTGCCGCCATTTCCCCCGCCAGAAACCAGAAACCTCCGACCGCCAGTAACGTCAAAAGGTACTAAAAATGACACCGAAAACAAAGCTCCTTTTTTGAACAAATCGGTAAGTGCAAATCCTAACTGATAAGATTGAGTTTTAATCGTGCCGTCCGGTCGGTTAGTCTTGGGAAATATATTGGTTTCGGCGTAGCCGTAGCGGCCGAAAAGACCAAAGCGGCGAGTGACTGACCAATCGAAATTAAAGCTAAAAGTATCCGCAGTCGCATTCCCCAGGCGGCCGCCGAAACCGTCATCTGCTACACCGTTCAACGGCTTGCTGTTAGGAGATCCAATGAAGCCGCCGATTTGCTGGATGTTGGAACGGCTGTACAAAAAACGCAAATTTGCCCGATCGCTCGGACTGAATGTTAATTCTGCTGTAGTCGTATTCGTCCCCCCAAACAAGCCTTGAGACGGGTTGGAAGCAGAATTAAACACGGAAGTCGGCAAAAATTCCGTACTCTCGCCCAAATAGCCCAAACGCAGTTTCAAGGCGCGGCTGATATCCCACAAAGCCAAAGCACCGGCACCGCGTCTGGTAGCGCTCAACAAAGGACTGTTGTTAGAATTAAAGCTGCTCGCACCGTCCGTAAAAAAGTTAAACTTATTGTTGTCAAAGTAGCGGTAGAAATTAATTCTCGGCCCGACTACTACTTGCAAGCTGTTACTAAGCGGGAACCGATAAGAAAGTTCCCGCAGGACAACTTCATTCGGATTTCCTCCCGCAGTTTGATCGAGAAAAGGAGTGCCGAATGTATTGAAAAAACCCGCCGAAGTATACTGGTTTGCTGGCGAATTGCCGTTACCTACAGCTAGCTGTGTTATCAGTTGGTCTTTCCCTGTAAAAGAAGTAGTAAGAGTCAACCAAACTAACTGGCTGAAAGTGATTTCTGGGTCGTCGTCAACTCTCTGCACGATCGGTCTGTTGGTGACAGGATCGCGTCCGGGAACTCGATCGAGCGGGGCAGCTTTTCCATTTGTCGCTTCAACTCGGACTTTATCCCCAGCAAAAGCTCCAGTCATGTTAAACCAAGCAAATCCGCTTAGCTTAGTAGTAGTTGAAAATTGGTTTGATTCCAATTCAGCAGTGCGAGCTTCTAAAGCATCAACTCGACCGCGCAATGTAGCTAATTCTACCGCAAATTCTTCTTGCAATCTTTGTAAAGCAAGTAAATCTTCTCGCTTGACTAAATTACCAGTGGAACCGCTAATTTGTTGGGTAATTCGATCCAAACAAGCGTTTAATCCGGCGGCGAATTCGTAGCGAGTCATTGCCCGATTTCCTCGGAATGTGCCGTCTGGATATCCCGCAATGCAGCCGTATCTTTCTACTAGGGATTGCAAGGCGCCAAATGCCCAATCTGTAGGCCGCACGTCGGACAGTTGGGAAACAGAGGTGACTTGTGCTGCGTCTTCTTGTATGCTGAGGTCATCAGCGGTGCCGATCTCGCTGCCGATCTCCGCAACTTTGCTGGCTTCAGCAATGTTTTGAGACTGAGGAGAGTTGGCAATTTCTAACTCATTTCGGGGAAATTCGCGAATTTCCCCCGTTATTTCTGGGGTTGTTGTTGCTGTATCAGTTTCGGCTAAAGCGCGATCGACTGTTGCTGTATCAATTTCGGGTAAAGCGCGATCGACTGTTGCTGTATCAATTTCGGGTAAAGTTCGATCGACTGTTGCTGTATCAATTTCGGGTAAAGTTCGATCGACTGTTGCTGTATCAATTTCGGGTAAAGCGCGATCGACTGCTAGCGCAACTTCTGGAGTTGAGGTATCCTGAACTTGAGCTGTTGCCGCGATCGGCCCCAACAACATCCCCGCACCAGAAATCAAGAAAAACAGCCAAAAAGCTTTAACCGAGCTTGAATTCTTCACCATAACACTCACACCACTTGAGGAAAATTAAATTTGGCAAATATTAACCGATCGGATTGCTTATAAATGTGTTTTGTTTAACAAATTCTGATAAATAGTTAAAATTATTTGAGGAAGCGGTTCCCAATCGCGACTGACTGATGACTGCTGACTCCTGACTAACTCCCAATATGAAGTTTTTATTAGTTACAGATTTAGACAACACGCTAGTCGGAGACGACGAAGCAACTCAACTTTTCAACCAGCGCTTACAACCTGTGCGATCGCAAATTTGTTTAATTTACGCTACCGGGCGTTCTCATGCTTCCACTTGCGAATTAATTGCCCAAAAGCAACTGCTAGCACCCGACTATTTGATCGCAGGTGTAGGTAGCGAGATTTACCAAGACGGAACCATCGATTTAGATTGGGCCCAATATCTTTCGGAAAACTGGGATAAAATGGCGATCGCCTCTTTAGCTCAGCAGTTTCCCCAGCTTAAACCCCAATCTCTCAAAGAACAAAATCCTTGGAAAATCAGTTATTGTCTGGAACTAACAGCAGAAAACAGCTCGATTGTCCAGGCCTTGCAGCAAAAGTTAACTGCATCGGGACTAGCTGCTCAAATCATTTTTAGCAGCAATCGCGACTTAGATATCCTACCGCAAACTAGCAATAAAGGCAATGCCCTGACTTATTTACAAAAGCGTCTGCAAATTCCATCTCAAGCAACATTAGTTTGTGGCGATTCTGGCAATGATATCAGTATGTTTCAACAGGATGTCCGGGGAGTAATCGTCGCTAATGCTCTGTCAGAACTCTTAGAATGGTATCGCGAATATGGTACTGAAAATCATTATTTAGCTGGCTCTGCTTGCGCTTGGGGAATCATGGAAGGAATGGCATATTTTGGGGATTTTTGATGACCGAAAATCCGGTTTGGTTTGTAGTCAGGACTTCAGCACTCACTACAAACACGGAGAGTGCGATATCATCAGCGTGTACTCGATCGCCACACCGCACATGGAACAAAACATCTTACCCGTAGAGGTGATTATCTCTCACCCCCGCCAATCCCTAGGGAGCATTCGGCTGGATTGGACGCCGCAACCGGGGAACTATATCGATTTAGAAGGACAAACCTACGCTGTCTTGGAACGCCACCACCGCTATCAACTCAAATCCGGCCGCTACCAACTGCAAAAAATTGCTCTGTACGTGCAGTCGGCCGCACCGCCGACGGAAAGAACATTTGTCAGTGGTATCTGGGTTGTCGGAGATGCTAGCTGCCACTTTAATGCTCGATCGGAAATTCTGCGCTGTGCTGTCAACCCCAATGGCCCCTGCGACGGCTGCAACGATTATCAACAATGCTGATCTCGATCGAGCCGATGCACAATTATAGCTCGATCGCCCAACCAACCAAAGTGCCGAGGAACTCGGCATCTCCCTCATCTCAAATCCGCGCTTCATAGCAATTATAAAATCGAGTCATTAGTCAACAGTTAACTATTCCTTACCAACTAGCAAGTATCAAACCGGATTTAACTTGTTCCCAAAGGCGATAATCTATCTTTTCCTGACTGTGTAGCACATCGCGAATGCCAGTATGAATCAAATCTTCTATTTCCAGCAACTGCTCTGAAGAACAGCGAAACTGGACTGTTTGACCCGACACAGAATCGGAGTCGATCGCAGTATATTTATTAGGAACTCGGCTCAGCACGTAAGCAATTAAATCCTGGCGCAAGCCCGAGGGCGAAAAAGCTTCTTGGTAGGGATACTTGGGATAAGACTCCAAGATAATTTCCACTTCTTCTGTGACTACAGCCAAGGTGATATTGACAAGAGTTTTCTGCATTTTCCCCATCCCTCAAACATTACTTAACTAATATTTTCGTTGCCATTCTCGATCGCGTCTGATTTCTGCTGAGTATTAGCGGGCTAATACCGCACATCGTTCTTCAGGAATAACCAGTGCGCCCTCGAAACTTACCTCTTCTATAACCCGCAGTACGTAGCAAGGAATTTTGTCCGATAAAATAGCACTTGGCACCGCGCTGGTATGAATTTCTAAAACTGCTTCCACCGCAGCTTCAAACATCAGTCGCTGTCTCGGAAACAACACTCTTTCAAAGTACCAATTAGGAATGTTCCCAATCCGAACTACTTGAATTTGGTTGGTAACATTTGCGTAATAGCACAGAATCGAGCTGTTATCTTTAGAAGATAGCTGATATGACATTTGAAAAATCTCCACACTCTTTAAATAAATTACTCTGACTTGGCTCCGCCTGTTATCAGTGCCTAACTCCTGACTTATTCAGGTTGGTTGTGCTGTCGCACCAGTTAATCGAAAGTACAGTCACACACCCAAACTCCCCTGACAACAGGTTCGTTCTTTGGAAGCGGGATGCTGCTGAGCGTGCGATTCGCGCGTCCTTCAATTCAAAACCCTCGAATCAACAGTATCTAAAGAGTATGAGGAAATTATGAAGACCATATTTTTTGTGAGTCTACTTTTGCCCAAGCAGGGACGACAATACTTATTCAGAAACCGAATTTTTTACCAAGAAACTCGCTGCATCTCGGAGCACTGGTTAAATATTATGTAACTTCTGAGCAGTTGTTTTGCGTGTAAATACGGTGAAGGTCGATCGACTTTACAGAAAACATAAAATCCCGACATCCTCAGATCATGTCTTAAACTTCTATTGAGGAGGAGACGGCGAGTGCCTTTGTCCCTACAATCTTATTTTGGGTAGGGACAAAGGCACTCGCGGTCTCCTCGCTTGTCATTCCGGTTTAACCGGAATTGATATCATCAGGAGTGCAACCGGAATTGATATTAATTCTTCAGTCGGCGGAGGCCGACTTTGTTTGTGTAATAGCGGTTGAAAGAGACTGTTGGCGAATTCACAGAAGGTGTCACGCCTCACCTCGGTCGGGCAATTCATGAATTGCCCCTACATTGAACCCTACCGATGGGTTTAAATCGGTAAGGTTGGAAACCATTCGGTAGGGGCAATTCATGAATTGCCCGTACTTTTTTAATTCGCCAACAGTCTCTTTCAATCACCGTCTACGATTTATACAAATCAACCAAACATTCGAGTTTCGACA
>JANMLZ010000218.1:0-5461 GCA_031372825.1 Cyanobacteria bacterium OTE_58_metabat_593
AAAAGATAATTAGCAATTGGTATCAAGTACAAAGAAATATGTTCACTTTAGTTATACGTGAGCATATTTTTGCGAACCTTCAGAGTGATGCTATGGCCGAGAGTACATAGATAATGCTTTTTGTCAATGCGTAAGTCCTAGTGCCTTAGAAACGGATGACTTACGCCTTCGGGACTTTGGACTTACCTTCCCGACCTTGGCAGTAGCGCTAGTTCCTAACGCTAAAATACGGAGTCCTTCATCTCGAATATTGACCGCTGCGTTTACATCCCGGTCATGCTTTGTTTCACAGCTTTGACACTGCCATGACCGCACATTCAACGGCAAATTACCAACTCGATTGAGACAGACTGAGCAAGTCTTTGAGGATGGGAAAAAACGGTCTACTTCGACGTAGCACTTCCCCTCCTCTCTTGCTTTATATTCAAGCATTCGGGTAAATTCGCCCCAACTGGCATCACTAATTGCTTTAGCCAGATTGTGATTTTTCACCATATTCTTCACTGCCAAATTCTCAACACAGATGACGAAAGTTTTCGTTCACCATTTTGCGTGATAGCTTATGCAGGAAGTCCTTTCGGGTGTTAGCAATGCGCTCGTGGACTCTCGCCACAATGCGTTTTGCCTTCTTTCGCGTATCTTACGCCTTTAACTTTACGCGATAGCTTTTGTTGCTTCCGCTTTAGGTTCTTAGACCGCTTTTTTAGGACTCTGGGATTGTCGAACTTTGATCCATCTGACGTGATGGCAAAGTGAGTCAACCCCAAATCAATCCCGACCGCCTTGCCGTCACTGGATTTAGCCAGTTCTGGCACCCCGTCATCAAACAGCAATGAGGCAAAATACTTGCCTGATGCTGTCATCGAGACGGTCACGGTTTTTAGTCTGCCATCAAGAACACGATGAATTTTGGCCGGAATCACACCCAACTTAGGCAGTTTTAAGCCTTCATCGGTAATCTTGACGTTTTGGGGATACTGAATCGATTGCTTGTCGAACTTGGATTTGAAGTTAGGGAATTTTACTCGCCCTTCAAAGAAGTTGATAAACGCCCTCGACAGATTCAGCGAGACAGATTGCAGCACTTGGCTATAAGGTTCAGCCAACCATTCAAACTCTTTCTTCAATACCGGTAAACGGTCATTCATCCCTTGCTGGGATAAGCCTTTCCCGGTTTCTTTGTAGAGCCGATTAGTCTGGGCCAGTGAGTTATTCCAAAACCAACGAGCACAGCCAAACGCCTTTGATAGCGCTTCTTTCTGCTCGTCGCATGGATAAATTCTGACTTTGACTGCTTTCATCATCCCACTATATTTACTACAAAAATTGGAAAGTAGTAAACAAATCTTCTGTTCTTTGCTTTCTCGGTAGTTTGTGGACTCCGCTGCGCTACATCCACCTGCCTTTCATCCCCACCCTTCTCCGTTGCGGAAGACGCTACGCTGTTCCTACACGGAGAAAGGATGGGGAATTAAGAGCGAACTCGTTAACCTCAAATCCACTTCGATTATTTGCCCAGTACAGTACGGTTGATGTCCAGAATCGGAAAAAATAGGTTGACTTCTTCAGCAGTCAGATATTGTTTGACTACCTTTTTCATCACATCGTAGGTAACAGCCGAACTATTTCGAGCTTGAAAAGCGCCTAAAATAGTTTGGAACCAAAGCAGCAGCCGATCGCGCAACCGTTCGGTATCATTAATCAAAAGTGCTGCCGCCGAGTGCCTCAACACCCGTAGAGCATCGACGCGCCACTTTGCCGTCACATCTTGAGACCCCCGGCGAAATAAACTAGGGTCGAGAGACTGCATTTGTGCTTCCACTTGCCGAATAATTTCTTTTTCCGAAGCTTGAAGTTTTTTATAAGCACTCATCCGGTGATTCAAAGACTGAAAGTAGTCTTTCAAAAATTGGAGTTCTTCAGCGGTGGCGTAGCGTCCGTCTGCTTCCGTGCTTAAACGCGCAAGTT
This sequence comes from Cyanobacteria bacterium OTE_58_metabat_593, assembly GCA_031372825.1. Lineage (GTDB taxonomy): Bacteria > Cyanobacteriota > Cyanobacteriia > Cyanobacteriales > Microcoleaceae > Microcoleus. The sequence goes on from JANMLZ010000218.1 coordinate 1,969, forward strand.
GGCTCAGCATATAACTTTTTTTTAGGCAAAAAGATGTACAAGTTACAACATATCAAGTTTTAACTTAATTGGCGCCCCTGTTGCCCATCCGCAATTTTATTAGCGTTGGTGATTCAAGCTTCTTTAGTCCGAACTAAATATTGTCCTACTTGGAAGCGGGTATCATTAAGCTGAGTGACGATCGAACGAGTGATCAACTTTCCCGATTCCACAACCACTTGACCCGTAATTGGGTGCAACAAATCTTGCTGAGCCCGGCGGCCGATCAGAGCCTCCACATTTTCTATAGCATTAATGTACATCCCCGCAGGTATCTGTACAACGACACCCTCGCCCATAATCTGAGCCTGACAAGCAAGTCGGGAATTGGGTTTAGCTGTAGTAATGACTTCCAGCGTCCTTCTCTCGCGGCGGTTCATGTCAGACAAGCCTTCCATGCCCTCTTTGATGTAAACGTGGCAGGTAGCACACATTCCCCGCCCCCCACATTCCTTGAGAACGTCTAAGTCTTTGGAAAGTAAAGCAGACAGAATATTCGATCGGGTTTCCACTGCCATTTCTTCGGCAATCGGATCTATTCTAATAATCTTAACCATATTGATTTTTGATCCTGTCCAGTTGAATATGAGAGCAAGCGCGATCGAGATATTGAAAGCTCAAACAATTTTGGCTAACACCAAAAACATTAAGAGGGCTTGACAGGACTGGCTTCCGGCTCTATGACCCAGATTGCATAACCACTAGCTGTTTTGGTAATCGCTGTTGAGTCGCCCCTATTCCCCAGCTTAGCCACGATGGCTAAAACCTTAGACGCTTCCTGCACAGCCTTGAAAAAACTGTAATACTCGCGATCGACTAAGATAGCAGCCACAGGCAGTTCCAGATCCGGCACCCGAATCCGGCAAGATTGATACTGACTCCGAGATTCCAGGATTTTGGTAGGTGCGACCGTGCGATCGCTCTTAATCGGCTGAGAATGAACCTGAGATAACATAGGCTGTACCTGGCGATCGATTCAAAAACTTGAATTTTTGTCAGAATTCTTTACATATTTTAATACTAGCTCAAGCATTTCCTATAATTAGACTGATGCAACATTCTAAGTACCGCATTTTAGGGCTAGTCGGACAAGGGCAATTTGGTCGAGTCTTTTGTGCCAGTGTTCGAGAAGCTCCCGCCAAAGACTCCCGCCTCACCAGCCAACTGGTTGCTCTCAAAGAACTCAGCCATCAAAAAGCCCCAACTAGCGAATTTCTCCGAGAGCTGTGGTTTCTGATTACCTTGCAGCATCCCAACATTGTTACCTGCCGAGCTCTAGAACATACAGCCACAGGCAGGTACTTGGTGATGGACTACTGCGAGGGAGGAACCCTCCGCAACCTCCTCAAACAAGACCGCCCGTTGCGACTGCTCGAAGGTTTGCAGCTAGTCATGGAAGTTTTAGCAGGCTTAGACTACGCCCACCGGCGAGGCGTAGTTCACTGCGACATCAAACCCGAAAATATTCTCCTAACTTTAGGCTCCAAAGGTTGGTCGCCCCGGCTGTCTGACTTTGGCATCGCCCGCAGGCTGCCAGAAATCGGTACAACTCGCCTCCACCAAGAAATTTCTCCCGACGCAACCGTAGGTTCCCCCGCTTACATGGCCCCAGAGCGGTTTTACGGTCTTTATTCCCCCATGTCAGATATATATGCAGTGGGAATTCTATTGTTTGAGTTGCTAATGGGCTACCGCCCTTTCGGTGGAACCCCGGGAGACTTAAGGTGGGCGCACCTGAATCAACGCTTGCAACTTCCCGACGCTATCCCCGAACCTTTGCAAGCAATAGTCAAAAAATCTTTGGAAAAGCTGCCAGCCCGCCGTTTTGCCAGTGCTTCTCAAATGGCTCAAGCTCTGCGGCTGATCATGTATGACCCCGCTGTCAGGCAATTAGGCGATTGCATTGTTCCTTGGGAAAACCCCGCAACCACAGGCGCTAAAAGTCTCAAGTCAGAAACTGAGTCTTTGGCGGAAGTCGATGAGGAAGAAGCCTCACAACCGGCGATTAATTTACTTCGGACTGTGCACTATTCGCTTTCGCAGCCAAAACCGCTAATACTTCCTGCACCGCTGACGGCTTTAATTGCCACTGAAAACTATCTCTACGCTGCTGTAGGTAATGAGGTAAAGGTTTGGTGTCAGCCGGGAAAACAGCTAGTTACACAAGAAATGCCGACTTCTATAGTAATGCCGGAAATCGTGCGTGGCATTTTACCTGCTTCTCACGGCTGCTGCGTTCTCACTGCACAAAAACTTTACTGGCTTAACGATCGCTCTTGGGAGCCTCAGTGTTTACTGGATATCGGTCTCAGGCAAGGTACAGGTGCTTTTAAAGCTGCTGTTGATTCTCACGGTGACTGGCTGACAGTTACTGTTCCGGGCGAACTGCGCTTTTATGCTTTAGCTCCAAACGGCACAGCGGGCGATCCAGAGAAAGCCCTGAAGATGATCGCGACAGTGCCATTACCGGAACACTATTTACCAGAACTAATGTTCTTAGATAGGCGACACGTCCTAGCAACTTGGTCGGATAACGAACCAAAAAATCCCCAAACTATTTTTAGAGTTTACACTCGCCGAGGCACGGCAGTGGGTTCTGTACGGTTGTCTGCCAGCGTTGGACAAATGCTGCTGACACCTGAACCGTATACCTTACTGGGAATTCCTCAATCTGGAAAAGCTGCTGTGCTGTTGATGAAATTGTGGCCGCTCAAGGTAGCGCGAATTCCCCTGGAAAGCTTGCCCGTGTCTGCTTGTGTAGCTAATTGGGGATGGGTGTTGGCAGATGTTGCGGGGCAGATTCTGGTGCTAAACAGTCAAGGTATTCAAGTAGGGAATTTTAGCAGCCCCGTCACGCCCGGGGCGATCGCCCCTTGGGGAAAGACTGGTTTGGTGATTGCTGCTAATACTGAGTCTGAGAGTCATTTGCACTTTCTAGATGTGGACGTTGAGCAGACCGACTCGCGATCGAGCCTCAACGGCTGATAACTGGTGTAACTGAAGCTGTTTTGGGGTTGCTGTAATTAAGGAGAGGGTAGTTGCGGGCGATCGATTGCTGAGAATGCGATCGGAGTTAAAGTACCGTGTTGTGACGACTTCTGGATTTTGGAGTGCAGAACTTGCGATCGGGCGATCGGGTCAACGTCATACCCCAACCTCCCTCAGTCAAGTCCAGAGAATTCAGACACTACTTATAGTACGACTCATGCACCAATCTCCTCCTGTCATCCTGAGCCTAGCCATGCAGCCTTACACTCTAACTTTGTCTTATCTGTCCTTTAAGTAATCCCATATTTAACCACTGATCTTCTAGCAATACTTCGGACAGTTTTTGGAACGATACTACAAGCTTGACAGGCTAAGGATCGTGAAAAAGTCGAATTAAATGCAAGTCAGGGGTGGACATGACTTTGATTTAATTATCCACAGTGGCTCAAAGCCAAGCGAGGATAAG
>JANMLZ010000225.1:0-26015 GCA_031372825.1 Cyanobacteria bacterium OTE_58_metabat_593
TATAGCAATCCTAAATCATTTTCAATAACTGGTTCCCAGGCTCTACCTGGGAACCGATGTCAGCGAGGCTCTGCCTCGCCTGCGAAAATGGAGGCAGAGCCTCCGGATCTGCGTTACCAGGCAGAGCCTGGTAACGAGTAACGAGTATAATTTGTGGGAACATTTCCTAGCCCCGGTTAAATTGAAAAAGTAGAAAGGTCGGCAGGATCTCGCGCAACGATAGGCTACGCGGTTCTCGCACCAAAATCAAGGGCAACAAGCCCACCAGTCGCACAGCAGCCGAAAGGGCAAACAGTCCCCCCAAACTCATGCCCGGAAGTTCGGCAAGAAAGCCGCCGGCGGTAGTTCCCAAACCCCCAGCTACTCCCGAAACCGCTGCGGCGATCGCAAAATAAGTCGAAGGTTGCTCCAAAGGCGCTATTTCCATTTGAATATTGTTAGTACACAGGGCGATCGCCCCTAAAGTCGTTCCTCCCAGCAAGTGCAGCAGTGGCAGCCACACCCACACAGCAAACGGGTAATTGCCCGTACCCAACCACAGCAAAGGCGTTAGGGCCACCACCAGCCCAACAGCAATTAACAACGGGCGATTTCCCCAGCGATCGGCCAATTTGCCCCAAAACATCAGCAGCAGCAGATTTGCCCCGGAACTCAAGCTGCTGTAAATCGTTACCAAACTCACATCCAAGCTTAAATCTTTCAGCAGGTAGATGTTAAAAAAAGGCGCGCTGAGATTAACTGCAAACGTCCACACGCTGAAGTAAAGGAGAAACATTAAGAAATTAGAATCTTTCAGTACAGAAGGAACAAAATCTGTTAGTTTAATTTCTGTTTTGTCTGTAAGTCGATCGGCATCTGCATCTTTTCCGTATACCTGTGGATTCACATCAACCATCAAAAATTGATAGCCCAAACTAATGACTCCCGCCAAAACACCCAAAAATAAAACAACACCGTAGCCCAAAATTGGATTGTCACCCCAAGCTGACACGAACAGTCCCATCACCGGCACTCCCAGCAATGTAACTAAACTGGTAGCACTGTTGCGAAAGCCAAAATAGCGTCCCCGCAAGCGGTGAGGAACCACCGCAGCCATCCAACTAAACCAGTTAGAAGTGGCAAAAGCTGCCAGCACGCTAGCTGCCAAGACAGTGGCCAGCGTCCACTCCAGCAGTTGTCGGGGATTCCCGTGTTCCGGCCCCGAAATAATTGCCACCACCAGCACCATCCACAGCAGCCGCGACGCGCCGAATATTCCTAAGTTGTACCAGTGACGGCTGGTTGTGCGATCTGCGATGTAGGCTCCTAATGGTTGCAGAAAATTTACCAACATCGGAATAGCAGATAATATACCTATTTCCACGCTGCTCGCGCCCAGTTGCAGCAAAAAGTTGCTCAGCAGCAGACCAGTAGTCGCTGACTCGAAGACAGCGGCAAAAACGCCCTCTATAGTTGAGGCTTTCAGGGTCGATCGAACATCTTCTTTAGCAATTTTGAGACCTGTTTTTGAAGATAAAACAAGCTGAGATACTTTGTTCTCTAGTATTTCAGAAGTCTGAAGAGATAGGGGTTTGTTTAACTCTGCAACTGGCTCAACCATAGTCATATAATTTTAGATTTTAGATTTTACATTTTAGATTTGCAAAATTTTCATTGTTGGGTATGAGTTTGAGGCTTACTCGCAATTAAATTATTTTTCCGATCGCTGGTGTCGATAAAATTTATCAGACTAACGCGCCGGTGCTCAAAAACCGGGTTTTTTCCGGGAATATTTGGTCACATAAGATAAAACCAGCCCCGCTTTCAAGATGTTAGCTTGAAAGCTAGACTGGCACTTCCGGGTAATTCTCATCAATATAGATGAAAAACGATCGCTGTGGCATCAACCCGTTGGAAGAGATAAATTTATCGATCGTAAAAACCTAGATTTTAGCCCTCAACTAAGGAAGCGATCGCAGCATTTCACCGGCCAAAAATTCCTCGAATTCCCCCTCAAACAAGTCCCCCCAAGGCCCAAAACAAATTTCGCGCGAGATTCTCCACTCCGCTCTCAAACCTTTACGGCTAGCTGTATCTATAGAATCAAAGACGATCGACTTGCCGAGTATAGCTGCTAACTCCAGCCCTCGCGCCAGGGTGGCAATTCCCTCTGGGGCGACAGCATCGACTTGCTGCAAATCTACGACAACTCCAAGGGCTGCCCTTTCTAAAGCTTGCTCCAAATTTATTTGGAAATCTAGGACAGCGATGCCGCCGAGACAGCCCTTGGGTTGCAACATAATGATGTTCGATGCGGTGGTTTCTCGATCGAGTGGAGCCGTTGAACCCGAAACCACTGTCGGCATCAGGGTAGTGGCGGTTTTCATCTTTCTTCCCCCTGGGAAACCCTCACCATCGCTGTACTCAGCACGGGGTAGATTACATAAAAAAGGTTGCAAGGTATGTAGAAGATAGCTATAACCATCTTTTTTTTTGAACCTGTCTACAGTATTTGTACTTAATTCTGGGAATCAGTTTGTTCAGTCCAAGCAGGCGCGATCGAGATTGCGGGTTTTTTGCGAACATCCGCCACAAGTGCTCGTAAGCCTTCGGAGTCGATTGGAAGGCCGCACCTCAAAAAAATTGTTCCTTGCTTCAAGGCAACTGGGCTGACCACATACTACTTGACAAAATTCACGCTAACTGCTGATAATAGCAAACCCTAGAATTAAGCTTAAATGTTTGAGGGGTATCACTGCTAGTTCGTGATGTCGATCGCCGGCAAATTTACTGATTTCTGCATTAGACCGTGACAAAAACTCAACCTTTATCCGGGTATACACTGCCAGTATTTGCCTGTGCGGCCGCACTTGCAGCTTTGCGGTGCTTGCGTGCAGGTATTCAGTCTCTCGATAGCGTATCAGTAAATTTACTGGAACCGCAAATAACGGCAGAAATCCCGATCGAACAAGTCTCTGTACTCAAAACCGGTACGGCTTTAGGCGTGACTCGCTCCGATCCGGGGGACAACCTCGATCTGACTCGCAATACCCCCGTTTGGGCAATGGTGGAATTGGGGAAAAGGTGCGAGGGAGAACAAATAAAGATTGTTGGCGGTGAAGGTATTGGACATCACGCAGTTGGGGGAGGAGCGGCGATCTATGATTATGCGATGCGGCTGCTGCTGGCGAATCTGGGCGGAGAACTCGAACCGTCCGAAAAAATTACTGTCACCCTGATTCTGCCCTTGGGACGCCAACTAGCCACCCGCACTTCTAACGAAGCTTTCGGGGTTGTAGAAGGACTTTCGCTGCTGGGTACAACTGGCATTTCTCAACCTCTGAGCGCCCCGGGACAGTTGGAAATTTACCGCGAACAATTGCAACAAAAAGCCGAACAGTTTGACACTTTAGTGTTCTGCATCGGCGAAAACGGCTTGGATTTGGCGCGGAAACTGGGCATCAATCCGAAAGCGCTGGTGAAAACCGCTAACTGGCTGGGCCCGCTGCTTGTCGAGGCAGGATGTCAGGGCGTGCGATCGATCTTGCTGTTTGGCTATCACGGCAAACTGATGAAATTGGCGGCGGGGATTTTTCACACTCACCACCACCTCGCTGACGGGCGCAGGGAAATTCTCACAGCTTACTGTGCTAAAGCTGGAATGCCCGCTGATGCGTGTTCCTCCGTTTTTGCCGCCGCGACAGCCGAAGATGCTCTCGGGCAACTGCGGGCAATGGAAGCGGAAACTGGCAGCAATTGGGTCGATCGAATTTACGGCGACATTGCTCTACAAATCGATTTGCGGTCATCGGATTGCATTTTTACTCACACCAACCGCAGAATTCCCGTGGGTTCGGTGATGTTCGGGCGCGATCGCAAAATTATTGTTAAAAGTGAAATAGGTGATACACTTTTGACTCAAATTTGTTAATGTAGTTTAAACAGTTGACAGTTGACAGTTGACAGTTGACAGCGAAGTGATAAGAACAGAGATTTAAACTCCGTTCTTATCACAATCTGCCGACCTGAGTAAGGGCTTCAAACCCCTGCCCCGTCGGTGAATATCCTTGAATGCTGTTTAAAACATCGGTCAGGGATAATATTTAACAAGTAATAATTCTCAGTCCCTAAACCTTAAATTATACTAGGTTGTTTCTGAACGCAGTTTCAGACGCAAGAGTTCAATTAATTAGGGCTCGCGGGCTCGAAGTAAATCTATGCTTGTCGCATCCCTATTTATTGACTAAAATTGCGGACAGCAATCTAGTACAAATAAGATTTATTCCTAGCGACTAATGTTCGCTCCCCTTCCTCAGTATTGCACTGAAGTGGCGACAAATACCTCCGCTACGTTCTGCCAAATTAACAATTAGCAACTACGAAATAACCGTGACTACTCAAATAGAAACTAAATCAGACCTCACAAAATCTTCTCTGGGGCAAACAAATCGCCAGATAATCGTGATTCTCGACTTCGGTTCGCAATATTCCGAACTGATTGCTCGCCGCATTCGCGAAACTCAAGTATATTCAGAAGTTATTTCTTACCGCACTACGGCAGAACAGTTAAAAGCGATCGATCCTAAAGGAATTATTCTTTCAGGAGGGCCGAGTTCTGTATACGATGAAAAAGCCCCCCTATGCGACCCGGAAATTTGGAATTTGGGAATACCGGTGTTGGGCGTCTGCTACGGGATGCAGTTGATGGTAAAGCAGCTCGGCGGGAAAGTTGAGCGGGCTAAGTTAGCCGAATACGGCAAGGCATCGCTATCGATCGACGATCCTACGGATTTGCTGACAAATGTCGAAGATGGGACCACAATGTGGATGAGCCACGGAGATTCCTGTACCGAATTGCCGCAAGGTTTTGAAATCCTCGCTCACACTGAAAATACTCCCTCTGCGGCTGTTGCTCACCACGAGAAAAATTTGTATGGCGTTCAGTTTCACCCAGAAGTGGTTCACTCGATCGGCGGCATAGCTTTAATTCGCAATTTCGTTTACCACATTTGCGAGTGCGAACCGACTTGGACGACGGCTACTTTTGTCGAGGAATCGATTCGTGAAATTCGATCGCAAGTCGGAGACAAACGAGTCTTATTGGCTTTATCCGGTGGCGTAGATTCTTCAACTTTGGCTTTCTTGCTGCATAAGGCGATCGGTGACAAACTTACCTGTATGTTTATCGACCAAGGGTTTATGCGGAAGTACGAACCGGAAAGGTTGGTGAAGTTATTTAAAGAGGAATTCCACATTGATGTTGAGTATGTTAATGCTCGCGAACGCTTTTTAGCTCAGATTGAAGGGATTACCGATCCTGAAGTAAAACGCAAGCGGATCGGCCACGAATTTATCAACGTATTTGAAGAAGAATCGAAGCGTCTAGGCCCCTTCGACTACCTCGCCCAAGGCACTCTTTATCCTGATGTGATTGAGTCGGCTGACACCAATGCAGACCCGAAAGATGGCGATCGAGTTGCTGTTAAAATTAAAAGCCACCACAACGTCGGCGGTTTGCCGAAAGATTTGCGGTTTAAGCTGATCGAACCGCTGCGAAAACTGTTTAAGGATGAAGTGCGAAAAGTCGGAAGGTCGATCGGGCTTCCAGAAGAAATCGTCAACCGCCAACCTTTCCCGGGCCCGGGTTTGGCGATTCGGATTATAGGAGAAGTTACCTCCGAGAGACTAAATATTTTGCGGGATGCTGATTTTGTGGTTCGCCAAGAAATTAACCGCCACGGATTGTATAACGAACTGTGGCAAGCTTTTGCAGTTTTGCTACCGATTCGCAGTGTAGGCGTGATGGGCGATCAGCGCACCTACGCTTACCCGATCGTTCTGCGATTTATTACCAGCGAGGATGGGATGACGGCTGATTGGGCGCGGGTTCCTTACGATTTGTTGGAACTGATCTCGAATCGGATTGTGAATGAGGTTAAGGGGGTGAACCGGGTGGTTTACGATATTACTTCTAAGCCGCCTGGGACGATCGAATGGGAGTAATTGATAGTTAGTCATTAAGTAGGCGAACAAACAGTTTCGACAGGTTAAAATCTGTCGAAACACTAACTTTTGTCAGTCGGTGCGGAGCCTGTAGGGTGCGTCAGCTCGATGGCTTACTAGGTAAGGGAAACGCTGCGGGCTGACGCACCCTACAATACTATTTTAAATGCGAAACAGCTTAGCACTGCTGTGTCCTTTGGGCGATCGTGTTTAAGTGCGATCGGTCATTTCAGCATCCAGCAGTAATTCGCACTGTTGAAACACGTAATTAATCGCAGCAAAAAGTTTGTCTAATTCTTGAATTGTATAAAACGTTTGATTGCGAGTAAAAACATTGGATTTGAGTTTACCTAACTGCCAGCGATCGCCATTTGATACAATTCCAAATACTTCTTGCTGTGGATTTTCATTCAATCGCTGTGCGGCAATCATTTCAGCCATACACTGCGCCCATCCTGTTTCAAAATTATCTTGCTTTGCTTCAATTAATAAAAAGTAAGGTTTGTCGAACACCACATTTCCCAACGGAGACTTTCTCGCTAATATATACTCTGGAAATCCTGATAAATTTTCGTCGTAGTTGAGTGACTTGTGACTCCATATAATAAATTTTTTGGAGTAACGCTTCCAAACTTCTTTTAACATTGGATAAATCAGATTTTCGCAAATAGCATATTCCGAACAGTCGGGTGCTCCTTCACGGATCACGAATTCTAAGTCTTCTCGGAAGTAGTCGGGGATAGGAAATGCAGTTTCAATAATAAAGTTAGATTGGGTATAGGTTATCTGAAATTCTTTAACAACGGCATCGACAGTTTTGTAAGCGCTGAATGGCATAATCACTTACCGGATTTAGGTTGTGTATTGTATTGAGCTGATTTTAGCATGGATAAAGGGCGATCGTCTTTAAGTGCGTTAGCGAAGCCCTCGAAGAGGATCGGCGGTTTCAGCATCCAGCAGCAATTCGCACTGTTGAAACACGTAATTGATTGTGGAAAATAGTCTATTTAGGTCATCAATCAAGTAAGACTGTTTGTTTTTAGTAAAACTATTTAACTTCAGTTTGCCAAACTGCCATACTCCACCATTTGAGACAATCCCAAAGACATCTTGCTCTGAGTTTTTATTCAGTCGCTGTGCGGCAATCATCTCAGCCAAACACTGCGCCCATCCATTTTCAAAGTTATCTTGTTTCGCTTCAACTAACAAAAAGTAAGGTTGTTCAAAGACGACTTTTCCCAATGAAGAACGTTTAGCCAAAATATATTCAGGAAATCCAGAAAGATATTGATCGTAGGTTAGAGATTGATGGCTCCACAAAACAAATCCGCTGTAATAGTGCTTCCAAACTTCTTTGATCACTGGATAAATCAAATTTTCGCAAATTGCAAATTCGGAATTATCAACCACTCCTTCTCGCCTGGTAAATTCCAAATCTTCTCGAAAATAGTCAGAGACAGGAAACTCTGTTTCTACTATAAAATTAGATTCGGTGTAGGTAATCTGAAATTCTTTGAGGACTGAACTGACGGTTTTGTAGGCGCCAAAAGGCATAATTACTTACCAGATTTAGGGGGCGTATTGTATTGAGCTGATTTTAGTATTCTTTACGAAAGTGGAATGAGAGCAAAAAGAGCTGGTTTGCGATCGTTTCGCGGAACAAGAGCAATTTGGACATCATAGCCTAACTCATTTGCATATTGCGCCAGAGTTTTCAATTCTATGCGATCGCGCGTTCCCTCAATTTGAGATATCCGCCCAGGACTTTTTTGCACTTCACGCGCCATTTCTCTAACAGTCAATCCGCGATCGCTGCGAATTTTATGAAGAAGTTCTCCCAAGCTATCTAAAATCAGAAAATATTCCAATTTTTGTTGTAATTCCTCTACCGTTGTTGGTTTGAGATTTTCAGGAGTATTAGCATCTACCATTGCTTCAGGTTCGGCTAGGATTGCCGCCAATAAATCGCTGACTTTGCCATCAATTTTCGTCATAGCTTTTTACCTCGATTAAATTATACTAACACTTGTAGTCCATTCCGAGCTGCTTGGATAACTTCGGCTGTCCAATTTAGTAATGCAGCACTAGCCGCATCTTCTGTTTTGCACTCAGCGCGGCATAGAGCAAATTCAGTTTGAGAAATTTGGAAAAAATAAACTCGTGCACCACCTTCTTCTGCTCTAGATTTTAGTTCGTAAATAGGTCCACCTAAATGCTTTTTGTATCTGGAATTCATGCCGTTGGCTTGTAAATCGGCAATCATGTCGATCGCTTTTTTCAAACAGCTATGCTTGCTGAGTTTTGCTAACTCCAGCAAGTCTGTCAGAATTTGGGGGCGTATTCCTGGTGGAGCGTTCGGATGAATGGTATTGTATGTTTTACAGGACATCTGTTTAGCTTAAGCTAAACATGGCGTTTAGTCAAGGCTAAACAAAATTAATTTTAGGGTAGATGATGAACAGTATGGGATTCATCTGATGTAAGGGCGATCGCCTTTGAGAAGATAGGGCAGTGAAAGAAGTGGCTGAATCTGCATAGTTTTGACAAGTTGCTGTTAAGCTCGTTGGGATAAGCGACCAACAACTGAGGTAAAATTAATGATGAAAATTCAAGCGATCGCCTTGGCAACAGTTTGCACTTTACCGCTTGCTTTATCTCTATCATTTGCAGCAATGGCAGACAAACCAAACCAGCCATGTAAAGCTCGTTTAGATACCAGCAAGGGCACTGACGACGAGGTGAACAACTGTCCGATAACCGTGGGGCAGTTTTCGATTCGGGGAACCTTTTCTAACTCGAAGTGGCAAGCTTATTTTTCGGCATGGGAACCAGCTTATTACATCCTTTACGTTAAAAATCAGCGAGATGGTAGTAAGATTAACGTAACAGGTTTTGATGTTAAGGGTACGACAAGCAGACCGCAATACCGTTTCACCGATCGCGATCGAGGTATTACGTATATTGTAACGTTTCAATATTCAGACCGGAACACGATTCGATTGGAAATTTATAGAAATAATGTGGCGATCGCCAATGAATTGCTGGTACGGGAATCTGATAAACTGATCGGGGGGCCTTGAGGAAGATTCGAGCGATGTCTTCTGTTTCGGTTGTGGCTGAGGCGAATTAGTCAGCCTCTAACTCTTGTTCAAAGGTAACTCCTTCATACACAAGGTCGATCGCACATTCAAACCCAATGCTTGCTAGGGCGATCGCCTCTCCAGCTTCATAGACATAATAAAGCCACATTTTTCCTTCACCTCGACGATAAACTTCAACGGTCATTTCTTCTGAATCAACTAAGACATATTCTTGCAAACTCGGAATCTGGCGATAATATTTGAGCTTTTTTGTGCGATCGTAATTGGCTGTACCCGGAGAAAGAACCTCAACAATAACCTTCGGGTTTTGAATAAAGTCGCGAGCTTTCAAATCATCTGGATCGCAACTGACAACTAAATCGGGATAGAAATAGCGACTATTTTTACGAGCTTGAACTTTGGCATCTGACACATTAACTCGACAGCCTCTCTGACGGACATGAGGATATAAAGCCCTGTAGAAGTTAAGAGCAATGTCATTATGAGGCAGAGATCCTCCTGTCATAGCAAAAATTTCTCCGTCAATGTATTCATGGCGAAATTCCTGCTTGGCTTCCCATTCTAGGTATTCTTCAGCCGTCATTTTTTGGTAGTCTTCACGATTGGCGATCATAATTTGCTCCGGGATCGAATGTATTCCTATTTTAACTGACTATTAATTTCTTGTGATAATGACAATTTTTTGCAAGTGTGTGGGGTGTGCGATCGGCCTTGATGGGATGGATGGTGGAAAGGGCGATCGCATTAACGTTTTGGTGGTTTCGGAGGTCTTTGAAATGCAAGGTTAACGCCACTTCCATCTTCCGATTGTCCTTTAGGAGGATTTTTATTAGGAGGCTCAGACTTCTTTTTTGGCTTTTCAATAGTTCCTTTTGTACTTGTTGGTGAAGGATTTGAGCGATCGAATCTGCGGTTATCCGGTATTCGCATCACATCTAGAGAAGTTGGTAACACTGGACGATTTCTGAATTCATCGAGCTTCATATATTCAAGCTGATTGGTTTCAGAAGTTCGATCGAACCGCAGCATCGCCAATAACATCTCAATTCGAGGCAACTGCTTTAAGTGTTGGAGTTGTTCTCTGTTTAGCTCTTTTGGATAATCCTGACAACAAATCCAATCGAGGATATATTTTTCAAATGCTTTTACCGACTCCTCTTCTTTTTTATGCGTTTCAGATTGGTCTTCGTCACCAGTTTTCCACTTAGTGCCATTAAATAGATTGCTGTAACGAGAGATGCGATCGCTTAAATACAATTCATATTCAATCTTCACCGCCCCCATTCCAAAAGGTTTACCCATACCCAGGGAAAAACAGTATTTTTCTCCTTGTTTACCAGTTTCCAGTTTTTGTGACTTATCGCTGCTAAGACTCAACACCCACAACAGCGCACCCAGTTCAACATCGAGCAAATTTTCAAAGTGAATATCAAAAGTAAACTCAATTTCTGGATCGATAGGTTTAACTAAGCTAGTTTGAGTATCTGAATTTTCGGGAACTTCAATTTTACAGGGTTTATGCCAGTACAACTTATGTCCGCGAATAACAGTTTCTCCTGCTTCTGCATCAGTTGGTGGTGTAATAGCATAGTGCTTGAGATTATCTTGAGCTACATCTTGCTGAACTAAATAATGCTGAAATGTGGTAGGTTTGGGGCTAGAAAGGAGAATTTTTTCAGGATTTTTCTCAATACTTGATTTTACTTTTGCCTCTTGATTCGGATGAAGTGTGCCATCACTGATGAATACTCGACCAGCGCAAGTTTTTTGTCTCGGTTCTTTACCATTTACATAGCCAAAAATCGCTTCAGCAATATCAGTACGCGAAGCATCTTTCAATTTGGGAGGTACAAAATGTAATGGAGAATGCTCATAGGGTAAACGGAACATCTGCGCTCGTCCAAAAAAGCGAACAGTCTTTTCTTCCTTTTCGTCATCATTGAGTAAGAAAAACACAGGTTCTCCCTCTCGAAGATATCCATCCTGCTGACGGCAAGAACGAGATGGCTTATCTTTAGCGTAAGCATTTTTCTGCCACTTGGTTATTTGGTCATCATCTTGAAAACGCCTGACCATTTCTTCTGATACTGGATATGGCTCCTCACTTAACTTTTCGTCTAAAAAAACAAATTCTAGATGCTTGTGCTGCATATCTCCCGTTATTACAAGCGTTCCTTTCTGTAATCCTGGGGAAGAAGTAAAACTAGCAGAGTGAACTTTACGAAAGCGCAAATAAAGATTTGGATGGCGCTGTTTTCCATTGCTGTTTACTTGACGACGGAAGAAATAATTTTGCTCATCCTTATCCATCTCTACATAAATAGTTTGGTGCTGGTATGTCCAACTTGGAGTTTTTCCTGGACCAGAGCCTTGATAGAGTGGTTTAGTTGGAAGATTAGGCTGATTTGTAAGGTTAGGAATAACTCTATTAGTAGAATGTCTATCGATACGACCATAGCCACATTCCTCAATAACGTAAGAGTTACCGCGCTTTAGCAAAAAACCTGCATGAACTTTGGCTCCATAACAGTCTGCTCTGGGGTAAGGTGAATGCTGTACTTTTCCAAGATCATCAACAAAGTTAGCTTGATAAATATGTTTTAAGGCAGGATCGCCAAGAGATCGATAAAATAACTTGTTGTCAGTTACGCGGTCAATTTTACTAAAACTTACAATTTCAACCAAAGTACGTAGCATTCCTCGTATGCTACTACCCGGTATTGTCGGTTTCTCAGTTTTTGGGTTGATGAAAAAACTAGCTCTTTTATTTTTTATTTCATCTGGTAATTCTTGAAAAGCTTTTTCACCATGTTCTGCAAAATCATCAAGACTCCAACCGCAACGGGTGTAAAGTTGAGACTTCGTTGTTAAAGTGCATTCAATTCTTCCAGTATGTCGATCTGGATGATAGCGATCGCCCTCCGGCAAAGGTAATTCTGCCTCAACAACCTTTTCTGGTAATTCCACGAAATTGTATGGTGCTTTAGCTATACGTTGTGGATCGGTAATATTTTTGATATGTTTTGGGTTCATGACTTAATCTCCTATTTAGTAGTTAGATGGACAAGGCGGCTGCGATAGATTCGAGCTAAGCCCGTTTCTTCCTCATATTTGATGTAGTGATGTACAAGCAAACGTACTGGTTTAACTAAGCGATCGCCATTTAACTCGATATCAGCAAACGGTACAGCGTGTTTAAGTCCCTGAGATCCATCCGAAAGTAGGGTAAAATTATCTCGCTTGATACCATTTGTCCCCCAAAGAATCTGACTTTCTGGAATTTGATCTTCATTTGGATTCCCAATGAAACGCCATTTAAAGTTTGTCTCGCTAATCCGCCAAAGTAGAATTTCGCCATTTAAGCCAAATATGCGACATTGTTGCAGTGTGAGTAACCGCAATTTAGGTAAATCAACAAAATCACGCTTCTTGTGAAATATCTTTTCAGCAGTTGTTAACTTTTGATTATCAAACCTTCCCCAAATTATCCCATCTTCACCGTGAGCTAATAGGTAAGGTGTTTGTGCAGATACAGATAATGCTTGAGATTCTAACCAACTGTATAACCCATCATCATCTTTAAAAATTATTATTTGCGCCTGTCTATCTTCACTCATATTCACACCTCCTTACCTAATTCTTTCAACAAATCCTTGACAAATTGTTCTAAGTCATCTACCAGAGTTTGTGACTTACTTGAATGCGAGCTATCCTCAATTTGCAAATTTCCATTACTTTGTCTAATTTGCCATTGTTGTGGATGTTGTGGATGATTCCAAATTAAGTCTGCCTTGATTCCTTTCAAACGTCCCCGTCCAATGCTACTTTCACCTCCTACAGGTAAATCGCTTGTCCACAAATCTTTCAGTAAGAGCAACAGCAGTCCAATTTCATAATTTCGGGGATTTCGTAACTCTAACTCGATACAAACACTCCCACCAAAGATAGGTTGTTCGTCGAATAATGCGCCGTGATATGCACCCCCGGTAAAACGATCGATCGCAATCCTAGTTTGTACTAATTCAGTAGCATTTTCAATCACTTTCTCGTGGACAACTAAACGGCTAGCTTGAGATTGCTTACCAACTACAAAACCAAATAACTTATCAACAATTGGCGAGCAACTACCTAATGTTTTGACAATACGTTCGGCTCTGTGACGTAATACTCCGGCTAAACTTGTACCGGATAATACTGGTTTTAGTTCATTATTACGATGAGATTTCAAGTGTACAACATCGGGAGCGCGTCCAGTTGAATCTTGACCGGAACGGATGAGGAGGGAACCGACTAATTTGAATTCGGCGTGGATGAGGAAGCGATCGCGCTGATCTTCTCCCTCATCCAACACCATGCCTAAAGCATCGGCAATTTTGTCTGTAATGACGGGAAGTTTGTTGCTACATTCGCGATCGAATAATAACCACGCTGTGCGATCGCTTGTATCTTCGAGGTTAAATTTCCAAACTTGCCATTCTTTGACATGACAGCGACCGAAACCGCGCCGCTTTTTCATGCCGAGGCTGATTTCACCACTTTTTGAATCATTTTCACATTCAGAGTCATTTGAGTCTTTTTTAGGTTCTAATCCTTGGAGTGCGATCGCTAAAGATTTAAGGAGTTTAGCTTGATCTTTATATTGGTATGCTAGCCATTTCAAGCAAAAAGTTGGTAAACTGCTAGCTTTTACTAGCTGCATTTCTGTAGCAATAACTTTAATAAGTGTGATTTTTATATCTTCTCTCTCAATCAACAGTTCAAAACTAAGTGGAAATTCTGTCCCAGCTTGTAGCAACTCTAAATCATACTTAGCTGTATCCGCTGCTGTTCCTGTAGCACTATTGATTTTGACTCCATCCCGTAATTCTATTTTGGGAACTTGACTACTAATTGAATCATTGATAATCAAAGGACTTTGATCGCCATCATCATCTTTAGCTATTCCTCCGAATAGAGAAGTAGACAGGCTGTTATTTAGCTCTTCTTTTCCATTCTTTTGTTCATTTTTTCCATAACCATGTTCATTCTCATGTACATAATTTCTCAATGCACCTGCAATCGATGCACCTGTAAGTATGGCATGAGAACTAATACTGTCTCGTGCTAACATCATATCAGTGGGGCCATCTGCATCCCCGCTACCTAAACAGGTAGGAGTATCCAGTATCAAAGTCCCTCGAATAACAATTCGCTCAATGATATGGCGCTGATTTCGTTTTAATCGTTCATTACTCATCAGGTTTCTCCTTAGTCGCATTTTTGGCTATAGCCATAATTAGTCTCAGGGTGTATTCTAGCGCTAATTCATCGGTTAAAATTGCTGCTTCATTAGCTATCGCAACTGGTTCTAAATGACCATCAATCCAGCTTTTAGGATAATCTAACCAATCTTTTATTTTCTGGTTTAATGACTGACCACTTACTTTCGTGCGATCGTATTTAGTGCGAGCATTTGATGGGAGATTTTCTAAAAGGAGATCGAGAGGTTGACGACAATTAATATCTAGAGATTTTCTAGCTACGATTATTAACCTAGATAACTGACTATTGGTCATGCGATTTGGGTTTAACTTAAACTCTTTTACTCGATCGAGAAGTAATTCCTCTAACTTTTGGCGTAATATTCGTTCTGCCATCTGGCGTGCTAAATTGTGAGATTCTTCAGTTTCTAGTTGACGCTGATTTCGTGGAAGATATTTCTTGGGTTCTGGTTTACTAGCTACAAATTGACTGTTTTCCAAACGCAAGTTAACCGCTACTCTACCAAACCCTTCTGCTCTTCTTTCACCAATACCTGTTGTTTCTAGTTGGCAAATTTGCTCGGCAGTAACCGCAACACCTTCATAAACAAAAACACTACCTGCTTTCACCGCTATTACTTGCGGTAAAGGTAGTCCCCATTTTCGGTTAAAGCCACCAACAAAAACACTATCCATGTAGGTTTTATATTCATTGACTGACGTTTCTAACTCTTCAGATTGTTTTCCTAAAAACTCTGCAATTAACTGAGTTGGGGGAATGGCAGCATATTGTCCGCAGTCATCGCGAAGAATCAGATCGCTGAGAAGGGTAATTTTGAGGATATTATCGCTATTTCTTTTTTCAGGTGAAGTTTTTATTTCACTCCAACTGTTATTAAATTTAATGTCACTTATAATTTTGACATGACCATAACCAGCACTTCTCGATCCACCCAACCAAATATCTGAAATATTGAGCAAATATTGTATTGTTTTTTCGTCAACTTCATCGTAAAGAATAGCACCTTGAAAAGTTTGTCCAGTATCTATCGCATCGTAGCGGAATATCTCACCATCTCTTTTTTCTATAACTTGCCGAGTTTGAGGATCTAACTTATCTGAAGCCGATCGACCTTTTCGGCGATCGCGCAAATTATGAATGTTAATTCTGCGATCGACACTATACAGCCTAATATTTTTCCCATCTTCTACCCAAAAGGGTTCATTTAGAGATTTAGGAGATTGTAAATCATCATTTTTAGATATGCTCAAGTCATATACATCTATTTTGTCTTTTGTGTCTTTAAACTCCTTACCCTTCTCTTTACGCCAAGAAAGTAAAGTAGGGAGCGATCGCTTATTTTCTTGACTATTAGGATAAGCGTTTAAATAACGAGTAGTACCATCAAAAAACAAACGTCTAGATATTTCATCAGTCACAATATCTATACTTTGTTTTCCCGGTAGCTTCAAATACCGACTAATCAACGCACCTCGAATCATACTTCCTGGAATGTATGGATAGGATACATCGCTGTTTGGATCGCCTTGAAAAGAAGTGGCAAGGAGAGGTTGTTCTGTCTTCAATAAAAAAGTAATTGCTTTCATTTCTCACATCCTTAAACTGTGGCAAAAAACTGAACAAAATCGCCCGTGATATTTTTGTTGTCTGGATCGAATAATTGGCACTGGATATGTCCCAGTCCTCGATTTCTGCTACTTCCCACTCGTCGGAGTGCTAAAATTCCAACAGATAACAAAGTTAAAGCACATCGACCTTGTTGTATTTCAAAACTTAAGTTTGCCGTAAATTCTAATTCGCGCAACACTACACGCGCAGAACGTAAACTTGTTTCATCGGCTACTCCAGTTTTGGAATCGATCGCAGTTTGACGACGAATTGTTGTCAAAGATTGGAGAATATCAATCCGCATTAATTTGTTATCCTGCCTCTTTATTTGGTATGACACTGCTTGTCGCAAATCCTCTGGTAAAGAAGCATCGCCGACTTGCATTTGGGAAATTGTTTCAAGGGTACTGCCAGGTTTACCAAATAGATTGCAAGCGACTGATTCCCAATGTCTACGGACATTATGAGGAGATAATACAGCGATTAAATTATCGCATTCCTCACTCAGCAATCCTTTTAAAGTTCGTCCTCTAAGATAAGGAAATCCAGAGGAGTCATGTTCAACTTCTTGGTCAACTAAACCCGCTACTCCATCACCACGTCCAAAGGTAGTATCACTCAGTAGCTTCATTTTCAGCTTGTAAACAATCATCTGTCACTCCTTAATTCAAGGAAAAATAAAATTCCATTGCTTCAATCGCATCAAAATATCCGCAATGTTTTGCTGTCCAGCCAGTTTCTCCTAAAACAATTTCATCACCGCCTTTCATCAAAGGTAAGCGATCGATCCGATAAGCTTTCCGAAACTGCTTAGTTGCTGGCTGGCCTTCTCGCAACTTTTCTCGAAGAGCAAGAATTTTGTTCTTTCGCTCTTTCCATTCTTGGGATTCTTCCTCATCTCTGTTACCGTTAAAACATTCAACTGCACTGACAAAGTTAGACCAAGTACGCCACTCATTTTCTTCTTCTTGAATCAGAACTGGACGCATCGTTAATTCGCCTGTAGGAACTTGATATTCTCGTTGGCGAATATCTCCAATTGTTCCAAATAAGCCACTCGCGGCAATATGCCAATCAATGCCTGAAAACTCTTTACCCCATTGTTGCTTTTGTTCTCGAATAAATTTTTTAGCGTTGTTACACAAAGCTTCACTTAAAGCATAAGCCCTCGCAAAAGGGTAGTGAGATTTAACAATACAAACCCCAGCACAAGCAGTCATCTGTTTTCCATCATCTAAAACTGGCTCTTGCAGTGCTTCTAAATAGATGGCTGCTAAAGCTAGTCCCAGCCTACCATCGCAAACGAAAGTAACATCATCGCCACCATAAACGAGAGGACGAAAAGGTAAGTAAGACTTGCCCTTTTGAGTAAAGAGAGGAAACTTTCCCATGACTTTACCATCTGAATCTATCGAGTTAATCAGAACATTCACAACTTTTTTAACTGCTGCTAAACTTGCTTGATTAACAGAGTTAGAGAGTCCGCGCATTCGGTTCACATAATCGCAGTTATCGCGACTATCTTTGCCATATTTTTTAAAGCGCTCTCCCATGCTATTTCCATCAGCATGAATCACAGCATAATAGCTGCTTTCGCCTCTCGATCGACCTAAATGATCCATACGGTAGGGAAATTGATAATCTGTCTGGTGTAAAACATCGGCAAATCTTTTTTTGAGAGTTTGATTAGCAGGTTCTCCATGTTTTGATGAAACTACTTTCAATTTGGCTTCAGTTTCTCTAGAAACTAGACAAATGTCTTCCTCGTCAATATCTTTAATGTATCCTTCGTTAGTAGTAACAGCGGGTAACTGAGTTGAGTTACAAAATGTTGTCACTCCTAAACCCAGTAACGGTGATGATGGAACTCTGGCTCTTTTTTGCTTCTCTAATTCTTCTGTTTGAAGTTTTTCAACCTTTTTATACAAGCAGTCATTATCCCAATGAAATTCACAATGAGCAGCAACAATATTTAGTCCAGGTGCGTGTTCTAGAATTTGCCAACTTAGCTGACGAGTAAAGTCTTTAGCAATATCCATCGACTTGAACAACAGCATGGCATTCCCGCCACCTGCATAGACTAATTCTGCATTTAATCCACTATGTTTGATGGGTTCTTGTTGTCTGTTTTTAGGTACTCCTAATTTTTCCAGTTTTGTCTTTACCCAGTCATCTATATTGGGATCTAAATCTCCAGTTGCCTGACTGATAAGATAGGAAGCCCCAATATTTTCCCGCAGGCGATTACTATTGAAGATATAAGATTGAATGCCAGTAGTATCCAGAATAGTCACCACATAATTACTCATGCTTTAGCCTCCTGTTCTACCTCATTAACCCAAGCGACAATTTCATCACCAAGATTTGCTAGATGAGAGCGTCCAAAAACTTTAACTTTGGGATCGCGACTTCCAAATCTAGCTAGTTCATCTTCAATCTCCTGCGGATCGTCGTAACAGCAGACTAAAGCAACTCGTGCTTCATCACCACCTAACTCTTTAGCCCGCAAATAAGCCTCAAATAGTTTTTCTTTAGAGTCAGATTTTTTGCTCTTGGCAGTACAGGATATCGCAAAAAGTTGATATCCTTTAATAAAGGCGACATCGAATTCAAATTTTGCATCTGCTGCTTTATTATTTGTATCCACCTTGTCTTTATCGTCAACTATATTAAAAGACATTTTAATATCTTCTTTTTGAACGCCAATGTCATTAGAGACATCCTGAATTTTATTCAAAGCATAACTTTCTAGCCAAGTGCCGTTGAGCCATATATAAAATTCTTTGAAATTGCTGAAATCTGCTTTCGCTTGATTTTTAAGTGATTTATTTGTAGGTAAATCTAAACATTCACCTAAGAGATTACCGACTGCTGGAAATAAGATTTGTAAGTCTGCAATCGGAGTTAGCTTGTTGCACCATTCCTTCCACTTCTTCTCAGAATCTTGATTCTCGTGAAGTTTGGCAATTTCTATTGCTAAATCTTGTAAGTAGGGTTCAGAACTAGGAGGAAAATTTGTAAGCAAATATTTCCCATGTAGGGTGAAAAGTTCCTCTAGAGAAACTGGAAGTGGTACATCATACTTAACAGGTTTTTGGTTGCCTTCATTAATCCACATTTTCAGCCGTCGCGGATCGAGATAGCTAAAGAAAGCGTCAGGTTTTAGTTCCTGAATTGCTCGATAAGCGTGAACAGCCATTGCTTTAGTACCGCCTGTATAATTCAGCCCAACTTTGCCTTTTTTGGCTGATTCATTAACCCACTTCTTAATAGTGTCGTAAATTTCTTGAGCATTAGATTCGTTATCACTGAGATCGACAGGCTGGCATTTAATATTAAGCTTATGGAGTCCATCTTCTCCGTGTAAGCGATTTTTTTGAAATATTGTGTTCTTGGTAAACACGAGATAGACTGTACCTCCGTCATGCAGTAAGGTTCGAGCTGCGATATAGTTGGGCAAAGGGTTTTCACCAACCAACACAAATAAGTGATTAACTTTACATTGCTCTGGAATATTCATGTTTGTTTTCTCCTTGATAAGATTTCAGCGAACAAACTACTGTGCAAGTGGGAGTTTTGGAAAGAAGTGCGATCGCCCACTCCAGCAGGAAAGCAGCTTAATTCATCTTTTGCATTTAGCTTTCCCAATTATTAAATCCTATAGGAAATACCCATGTCTGATACTGGCTAGTTTATAAAACACAACATAAGTTCATATAAAGACAGTGAACATAACTTTTCGTCATTCCTCGATCGCGCCGCCACATTGATCGCACAATATACTCCCAATCCAGAACAGCGAGAAGCACTTTTAGAAACTCTCAACTCTCGCCCAACCACCGATGCTTACTACCAACTGTATTATCGAAATACAGACTACTACCCGTTGAGGTGGTTGCGAGCATTGGGCTCGCAAGTCGAACTTCTGCTACCTTGGCATTTGCGGGAGGAAATGGCTACAGAAATTCAAAATACTTGGAATTTATACAAATAGAAAGACAGAAATCGACGACAGCCGATCGATCTATTGTGGAAAACTTGCCCTTTTCTGTGGAAAACCCCCCTTTTCCTGTGGAAAAGTGTAACTAAATTAAGTGCGATCGCTCTAACTCGATCGATCGAATTTAAAAAATTGGAGGAATTGCGCTAAGTAAAAATACTTTCCCGATTCTTCAATTAATCCGTGTATCCCTGTCAAAATCACTGGTTGTGCCTTCATTTTTCTGAATCGTAGCTAATTTGGTCGGAATGGTAAGCCGGCGGCTCAACGTGAATTAAGATGCGTACAGGGCTAAAACGTTCTTCCAAACGGGCTTCAACTTCTTCTGTAATCCGGTGAGCAGTTTCTACATCGACAGCATCGACAATCATGTGCATATCAATAAACACCTGACGCCCGACAACGCCACGGGAGGCGATCGAGTGACAGTTGATAACGCCCGGTACATCGATCGCGATCGCCTGAATAATCTCCGGTGCGATCGCCATTTCATCCACCAACCAAGGCAGATTTTCCGTTAAAACCTTCCAACCGCTGTGAAACACCAAAAGAGCCACAGGAAAAGACAAAAACACATCTAGGGATTGCAATTGAGGTATATTCCAAACCTGCCCTTGCCAAACACCAATCAAGCCGGCAATTACCATAATTGTCACCCAAACATCGCTCATCGTATGTTGAGCATCCGCCACTAAAATCGCGCTACCAAGGCGTTTCCCAACCCTGCGCTCGTAAAAAGTGACAAAAATATTTATCCCCAGTACAATCAGCAAAATCCACAGTTCATTAGGCGATATTTTGACAACTGTGCCGCCTTTGAGCAACCTTTGGACAGCGCCGCTGAGAATTTCAAAACAAGCAATTCCCAAAAAAACCGCAATTCCCAGAGCTCCGATCGCATCAAATTTTTGATGTCCGTAGGGGTGATCGCGATCGGGCTGCGGATTCGCATAATGATTAGTCACTAATCCTAAAATATTATTAGCACTATCCGTGACACTGTGCAAAGCATCTGCTAGCAAACTCAGGGAACCTGTCAGCAATCCCACGGCTGCTTTAATTGCCATCACCAGCAAGTTTAGTAATAAGGTAATGATTAAGACCTTGCGGATTTCGGAACGGTTATCGGCTACCATAAAATCTCCTCGATCTGCCGTCAAGTTTTCAGGCTTCTAGTTTAAGGCTTATCAAGTCACAACAGGTTAAAAGTATTGCGGAATCTAGCTTGCGACTAGATTTATATTCATTAATTTAGCCTAGCTTCTTGAGATTATTTTTAATTAATAGCATTCTCGCAG
The DNA here is from genome assembly GCA_031372825.1 of Cyanobacteria bacterium OTE_58_metabat_593. Classification (GTDB taxonomy): domain Bacteria; phylum Cyanobacteriota; class Cyanobacteriia; order Cyanobacteriales; family Microcoleaceae; genus Microcoleus. Next base: position 21,252 of record JANMLZ010000225.1, read on the forward strand.
CCCAATTTAGCTGGTCGGTACTTCTTTTGGGTTACTATATCTTTTATCATTAACGATTGTATGTTAAATTTCATTGCCCATGTCTCTTTCTCCGCTGACACTGAATTTAATTGAAGGTTCTGTCTCCTTTAGCTTTTCCCCGCAAGCCGCGCGGGATTTGCAAACCGAGATTGCAGCTTTGATGGACAGCTTGAAAGCTGTAGCTGCCAAAACCGCTGGCGCTAAAGCTTCTCCCCAAAAACCGATGGAATATCGTTATGCAGGGGATGTATTTTTGGAAGTTTTCTGCAATCCGAATATCTGGGCGACTCCTTTTGCTGCGAAAGTGCTGATTACGGTTCGGGACGATCGTCTGCGCGTCACCACCGAAGCCGAACTCAGCCGCCTGCGCGACGATTTGGCTCAATATCTAGAACAAGTTGGTTGAGATTCTCAATCTTAAACCCCGTTTTTAATAATTTTCTACTCACTCGTCTACTCGTTACCAGGCTCTGCCTGGTAACTCAGATCCGGAGGCTCTGCCTCCAATTTTCCGGCTCGGAAAGCGAGGCAGAGCCTCTAGACATCGATTCTCAGGCAGAGCCTGGGAACCAGTTAAAAATTAGAGGCAGAGCCTGTAGAAAAGGCTCAAAAACAGGTATCTTGCCTGTTTCACAATTTTCGTATTTATCGAACAGGTGTCGTATTGGCACCACAGGCTAAAGTACCATTTTTATTCAGAGGATTCGCTGGTTTTGTGGTGCTAGCAGCATTAGTTTGACACAGGATTATACGGGTAGTAGTTCCTATCAAAAAAACTCCTCCCACAAAACTTTTGAGATTAGGGTCGCGGGAAACTCCATAATTAAATACAGCTTTGTTTTCCGTACTAATTGAGTATTTATAATTGGGAGTTTCAGATTTCATGCCAAGACCTAAATTAGCAACGGAACTTGTAAAGCCAGTATTTTCGGCATAGTAAGCTTGCTGAGCTTTATTCATCGAGCTAACGTATTGTTTGCCTTCTGATTCCTTAGCTTTAACCGTTTGTGACACTTGAGCTTCAGCAGATATAGTAAAAAAAACTGGCATAATTAGAGTTGTTAAAATAACTCTAATCTGCCAGTTTTGGCAGCTATCAATCCGGCTAAAAATCAGAGAAAACATTTGAATAAAGCGGTTGACTAGCATACAATTAAACCAATTGTTTTGCTTGAAACTGTTTCAATTCTCCCGGCGCAACTGTGCCGTGTTCTGTGATAATTCCTGAGATTAATTCCGCCGGAGTTACGTCAAAAGCGGGATTATAAAAATCGACTCCCACAGGACAAATTCGCGTAGTTCCAACTTGATACATTTCAATTGGATCGCGTTCTTCAATGGGAATCTTGCTCCCGTCGGTCAGTTCAAAATCAATGGTCGAAAGAGGCGCGGCGACAAAGAAAGGAACATTGTGAGCTTTGGCGATAATTGCTAAACTGTAAGTGCCAATTTTATTAGCAGCATCACCATTAGCAGCAATCCGATCTGCACCGACAACTACGGCGTGAATCATGCCGAGTTTCATGCAGTGGGCGGCCATATTGTCGGCGATTAATGTAACGGGAATTCCCTCTTGAACGCATTCCCAAGTTGTCAGTTTTGCACCTTGGAGACGGGGGCGAGTTTCGTCGGCAAAAAGTCTGGCAAGTCGGCCTTCGCGCCAAGCGGAACGAACTACACCTAATGCTGTACCGTAGCCAGCAGTTGCCAAGCCACCAGCATTGCAGTGAGTTAGTAATGTTAATTTTTCTGGTGTCGCGGGCAGAACTTCTAAACCTTTGTCGCCGATATCTTTACAGGTTTGCAAATCTTCTGCTTGAATGGTTTTAGCCATTTCTAACAAAGTTTTTTGGATGTGTTCGACAGAACCGATCGCCCGATCGGCAGTTTTGAGCATTCGCGATATCGCCCAAAACAAATTTACCGCAGTCGGGCGAGTCGATCGCAATAAATCGCCTACTTTTTCTAGTTTAGTCAAAAATTCAGTGCGATCGCCAGTTTCGATTTCCCTCGCGCCCAAATACATCCCGTAAGCTGCTGCTACCCCGATCGCCGGAGCACCTCGGACTATCATAGTTTTAATCGCCTCAGCCATGTCATCGCTGCGACTAATTTCCACAGTCGTGTATTCTTGAGGCAATCGATTTTGGTCAATTAGCAGAACTCGGTCTTCTTTCCAGGTGACGGGGGAAACCGGGGATTTTTGAGCTGTCATTGATTTCTCTTGTGTGGGGGACAAGTTTATATGATGCCATGAAGGCGGATAGTTCTATATGTTATGAGGATTTACGAATATTTGCACTGGTTATCCGAGTTCCGGGTAAACCCGCCCCTAAAGGATTGGGATGCTTTCGTAACTATCGGCCTATATTGCGCTTCATTCGATCGAGTTCTTCGTCTGCTTCCCAGTTTTGAAACTTTTGTTCGAGAGGGTCTGCCGCATTGAAACTGCTATAATTAGAAGTCTGATTCCAACCCTTTGTATCCCAATTCTGCTCTGTTTTAGTGCTGGCGCGAGTTGCAGCTTCGGCGGCTTTTGCTCCGACTTCTCTTCGCCGTACTCGAATTTGGCGGTACAATTCCTTAGCATTTTCAATACGCTCTTTGCAGCCTTGCATTTGACCCCAGCGCTGATTTCCCTGACGCAGCAAAGCTGCTTGTCGCTCTTGGGCTGCTTGAGCTAAATCGAGCCTTTGAGCCGCCTTGGCTTTGTTTGCTCGATCGTTCCAGCGCTGAATTTCTTGGGCGGCCGACAAAATCTCTGCTTGCAGTTGTTTCTCTTGTTTCTGGATTTCGAGAATCAGTCGCAGCGTGTCTTCTTCTTGTTCCTTCAATTGTTCTTCTATTGCCTGCAATTCCAGATGTGGATTACTTCGCAAAAATTCTTCTAATCGGGTTTCAAGAAAGCGGCTGAAATCGTCAAATAAGCCCATTTTTTATAATTCCTATATTATTGGTTATTGGTTTTTGGTTATTGGTTATTGGTTATTGGTTATTGGTTTTTGGTTTTTCAGATTCCCCAGTGCTTAATGTATTAGCTACTAAGACTTGAAAACTGACAACAGTTAACAGTTAACTGACAACTGTCAACTGTCAACTGTCAACTGTCAACTGTCAACTGTCAACTAACTAATTAAAACTTCTGCCCTACAAAAACCGATCGCACATCTCCTCCCTTGCGGATAACTGCTTCTTGATTTTTGATTTCGGCCAGAGTCCAACCGCTAGCGCCGATGCTTTCGCCGACATAAATTCTGCGGGCTACGCCGTCTACTTCAAACAAAGCAGCCGATCGATTGCCCAACTCCAAAATTCCTACCAGCGTGTGTGCGGAAGTCGGCGCGCTGCTGGCGGCCGGTGCCGATTGCTGGGGTGCCGATTGCTCTTTCGCGGGGGCTGGCGCTGCTTGCTGGGCGATCGCTGCGGGCGCTGGTTCTGTTTCGCGAGCCAAAATCTTCGGCTGGGGAGAATCGGAGGGCGAAGGGGAAGCGGCGAGAGGATTTCGAGTGCCGGCTGCGGCGATCGCACGACCCGATACTGGGGCCGTCGGCGATGGGGAAGCTGCGACAGTAACAGGAGCAGCGGGAGTCACTGTTACCTGAGCGGGGGGAGGGATGACTACGACTTGGGGTGCTGGTGCTCCCGGCTGCGCGGCGGCTTGTTCTAGGGCATTAGCGATACGGTTGACTGCTGTCGAAAGACCTGCGGTTGGCGGTGGCGCGCCGGAAATTGAAATGCTCGGCAACGTCCCAGGGGTGGCGACTCCGGGAACTCCGGCAAGTTGCGAGTTGGCTGGGGGTGCCTTTTTTTGTTCGATCGCCACTATCGAGCGCTGCACGTATTCCACAAACTGCGTATCTGGCACTATTTTAGCGGTTCCTGTCGCTGTTTCTCCTGCGGGGGCGGAGGCGACGGGCAAGCGCACCAGTCCCGATCGACTTGCCAGCCACAATCCCATAACTAGCAGTAGCGATCCGCAGGCTGCTCCGAGCAGGATTTTGTCGAATGATTGTTTGGACTGCTGTTTTTTGGTTGTTTCTAGGGCGACTTGGCGGGCGATCGCTTCTATGTCTTTTTCGCCTCGCGGAGGCTGGGGCGACAACGACTGCGACAAAACAATTTGAGGTACCGAAATCGACTTGAGCGCCACGAATTCCGCCGGCTGCACGGGTTCGGATGGCACTTCGTTGCCGTCGAATGCTCGATCGACTCCTTCAAACAGTTCATCCATCAGTCGATCGGCGTAGGACTCAACTGCGACTGTTTCGGTCGGCACTGTTTCGACTTTTGCCATTACGGCGATCGGTTGATGGGCTGATTCCACACCCATCTGTTTTGCGGTGACGTTTTGAGGCATAGTTTTTTTTCTAATTCGCTATCGGTCGAAAACCCTGAGACTCTTAGCTTCTAATCTTCTACAGGTTGATTTTAAAATTTACCAATTCTTTCGCATGAACAGGTGAATTGTAACTCACTCCTAACAAAATTTTGAATCTTTGGCAAACTTTATGGGCGCTCAACTTTTTCTCGATAGTGATGGCTTAACTTTTGGGATTCATCTTCAATTCTCTCGGAGTGCATACCACATTTTTGGTTTCTTTTCAAGTCTCACCAGAGAATTTTCCTGGTTTTTGATACAAAACACAATTTTAATTTACATTACTTTACTTTTAAATCTGGTAAAGACTTTTTGCTCCATCCTAAGTTGGAGCTGGTATGCCAATTTTCAAAAGAGTTTTAGGA
>JANMLZ010000230.1:0-31701 GCA_031372825.1 Cyanobacteria bacterium OTE_58_metabat_593
GTCCTTACAATTGATCGTGGTAGGGACACGGCACTGCCGTCTCCTCTATATTATTCCGGTGCAGCCGGAATTGATATAAAGCGAGGCAGAGCCTCTGGATATAGGTTCCCAGGCTGGAGCCTGGGAACCAGTTAAAAGAAGGACTAAAGTCCTCACTACGAACCAGTAAAGATTAACTACAAAACAGCAGCAACTGTTGCCATCAGTAACCCCTGAAACAATTTCATCCCATCAGTCTCGCCCAACATCGGATCGGATGCCCGTTCTGGATGCGGCATCATTCCTAACACATTGCCCGCTCGATTGCAAATGCCGGCAATGTTATTTAACGAACCGTTGGGATTCCCAGCATTGTTAATTTCGCCCGCTTCCGTGCAGTAGCGAAACAACACTTGATCGTGTTCTTCTAGTTCGGCTAAAGTATCGGCATCGGCGTAATAGTTGCCTTCCCCGTGGGCGATCGGCAAATCGATGATTTCACCAGAAGTATAAGCCGAAGTCCAAGGAGTATTACCGCGTTCGACTTTCAACGAAGTGCGATCGCAAATAAAATGCAATCCCGCATTCCGCACCAGAGCACCGGGAAGCAAACCAGCTTCAGTCAACACCTGAAAACCATTGCAGATGCCGAGTACAAGCTTTCCTTGTTTCGCGTGTTCCGCAGTAGCTTGCATGGCTGGAGAAAAACGGGCGATCGCGCCGCACCGCAAATAATCTCCGTAACTGAAGCCACCGGGAATTACAATGATATCGATATCCGAAATATCGGTATCTTCATGCCAAATCATGCGCGTCGGTTGGTGCAGTAACCCTTGAGTTACCCACACCACATCCCGATCGCAATTTGAACCGGGAAAAACAATAACTCCAAATTTCATAATTAATGAAGGAAGAGGGAAGAAGGAAGAAGGAAGAAGGAAGAAGGAAGAGGGAAGAAGGAAGAAGGAAGAAGGAAGAAGGAAAACCGATAACACCTTCGTTTGTCTCGAAGAAATTAGGAGACGGCAGTGCCGTGTCCCTACAATGTTATTTTGGGTAGGGACACGGCATTGCCGTCTCCTCTATCTTGATTTAAGTCGCCGCTGTCTCCGCAGCAACAGGAACTTCAGTCAACTCTACGCGATAGTTTTCAATCACTGGATTGGCCAAAAGTTGGTCGCAAATGCGATCGAGTTGTTCGCGCGCCTCCGACTCACCCGCAGCAGTCAGCGTCAATTCGACGTACTTCCCGATGCGCAGGCGCTCAACATTGTCGTATCCCATGTGTTGCAAACCAGACTGTACGGCTGTGCCCGCCGGGTCTAAAACCGAAGGGCGGAGAGTAACATAGATTTGGGCAAAATATTTTTGAGTCACAGCAATGTGTAGGTGATGCGAAAGTTACGGCTATTTTATCCTACAACCCGATCGCGCTTTCCTTACCCCAAGTGAGCTAGCCTAGAAACAGGGACAAATTTGATTCGAGCAGATTACAGACAAAAATTATGAGAACTAACCGCACCCGCAGTCAGGAGCGTATTTTAGACTTGCTCAAGCACTTAAATCGATCGCTCTCAGCGCAAGATATCTACCTAGAACTGCGTAACAGCGACCAAAGCATGGGCTTAGCAACTGTTTATCGCTCCCTCGACGGTTTAAAGCGAGAAGGCTTGGTTCACGTCAGAACCCTCGCCAGCGGTGAATCTCTCTACGGTGCCGCCCACCAAGACCAACATCACTTAACTTGTCTCGAATGTGGCGCATCAATTCCGATTAATGAATGTCCCGTACACCATTTAGAAAGCCAACTACAACAATCCCACTCTTTCAAGATTTACTATCATACTTTGGAATTTTTCGGATTGTGCGATCGATGTACTCTCGCTCACGAATCTTAAATTTGGGAATTGGGAATTGGTCATGACAGTAGTCAACAGTTAACAGTTAACGGTTAACAGTCAACAGTTAACAGTCAACAGCAAACAGCCAATAGTCAACCATAATCGGGAGTGGAACCGGAATTGATCTGATATCTGAATCCGATCGTCCTGGCTCGATCGAGCTGACACTCCCTGCGCTGCACTCAGAAAACGATGATTCCGATGAAACCAGCCCTGCGCCAGAAATAGCTCTGCCAAACAGAGCAAAGCCCCAGCTACCAGCCAAAAAAGCACCAGAATCCCGACGATCGCAAAAACGATTAGTGATACTATTTAGATCGTGGATTTGAACTTTGAGATTTAAGAATAGCCAACAACTTACTCTGTAAGGGCTTCCGACTTCCGGGCCCTCAGAGCGATTTTTCGCGCTACACTACCAGGTTGATACTTCGATCTTACTCAAAGTCAGAGCTTTAGTGACTAAAATTACAATTATTGCCGGTGCAGACCGACATAAACTAAAATTTATAGGGGCAAAAAGGCAGTTAAGAAAGTGATAGCAGCTAAAATCAGTTTATTCTTAAGCTCCTGAATTTGAGCTTACGAATCAAATATCTTCAGAATGTTTTTACACAAACTATTTCGATATGATCAGCAGTTTCTCCGAACCCATTTATTGCCCGAATCTTAGCTGTCCCGAACCCCGCAATACCTTTGGCCGCCAGCACTGTGCAGCTTGCGAAACCGATTTAACTTATCGATATTTGTGGGCGGTGGGCCCAGCAGCCGAGGCAGTTCCTGCGGGTCAGGTCATCGCCGATCGATACTTTGTCATTGCCCCCCAAATCTGGCTTGACAGCCGTCCATCTCTGCCTCCAACCGTCCCCGAACAACTGCCCGATACAATTATGCCTTACCTGCATTTGTATCCCCAACGGCTGCATACGCCCGAAGTATACGGTTTTTGTTCGGGGACGGAAGCAGCCGAAGCCACAGAAGTGCTGTTGTTGGAAAATGTGCCGATCGATAATTTCGGCAGCCTGTGTCCTTCTATTTTACAAGCTTGGTCTGGGACAACCGCCGCGCGCCAAGTTTACTGGCTGTGGCAAATGCTCCAAATGTGGGCGCCACTGTCGGAACAAGGAGTCGCTTCCAGTTTGCTGGTACCGGAAAATTTGCGGGTGGAAGGTTGGCGGGTACGCCTGCTGCAACTGCACCCAGGCAATTTTGTACCCACACTGCGGGATTTGGGAGATGTGTGGTCGGGTTTGGTGGAATCGGCCGGGCCCGAGGTACAGTCGAAACTTGGAGAAATTTGTCAGTTTATGCGCCGCAGCAGCATGAATTTCGACGCCCTCGCCCTAGAACTAAACGATTTACTATTAGAAGAAGCAGCTAAATTGCCTCTGCATTTAGAAGTAATCGGCATCACCGATACCGGGCCACAGCGCTCCCAAAATGAAGACAGTTGCTATCCGATTGCTGTTGATTTACAGTTGAGCAAGACTGCCGGCGGCGACAAACTAATTCCTTACTTAACAATGGTTTGCGACGGGGTTGGAGGGCACGAAGGAGGAGAGGTTGCTAGTCAATTAGCAGTACAGTCTCTGAAATCTTTAATTCAAAACTTGCTGGCAGAAATAGCTGAACAACAAGAGTTGATGACGCCAACAATGGTGATCAAGCAACTCGAAGAAATAGTCAGAGTAGTCAATAATGTGATTTCTGCTCAAAATAACGAGCAGGGAAAAGAGTTACGGGAACGGATGGGGACGACTTTGGTGATGGCCCTCCAGTTGCCTCAAAAAGTTAAAATTTCCGATGATTTGCCGTCGAATAACAGCCACGAACTTTATTTAGTCAATGTTGGAGACAGCCGCGCTTATTGGATTGGCAAAGATTACTGTCAGCGGCTGACTGTGGATGACGATGTAGCGTCCAGGGAAGTGCAGTTAGGACACAGTTTATACTGGGAGACTCAATTGCGATCGGACGCAGGAGCTCTGACTCAAGCTTTGGGTACGCGGGATGGAGATTTTCTGCGCCCGACGATTCAGCGATTTATTGTTGAAGAGGAAGGCTTGCTGCTGCTTTGTTCCGACGGTTTGACTGACAACGACTGGGTAGAACAGTCTTGGGAAAATTACGGCCCTCCGGTGCTCGATGGCCAAATGTCTTTGGAAGCCGCGGTTCAGTCTTGGATTCGCCTCGCCAACGAGAAAAATGGTTACGACAACACCTCCGTGGTGGCGACTCACTGTCGGATGTCGCCGGAGAGATTGGTACTGTTTCCTCCGGCGGCTGCGTCAGCGTCAACGGGGGTGTCGCTGCCGATGTCAGCGTCGGTGTCCCTGCCGGCTTCAGCGTCGATGTCCATGCCGGCATCCTTCCAAAGATCCGGGATTGTGCCAGAATCTCAGTTGTCGGAATCGTCCAAACAGTTGCTGTACCCCGAAACTTCCCCAGCCCCGGAACCAGTTCAAAAACCTAAGCCCAAGCTTTTATTGCCTCTGCTGGGGCTGTTGGCGCTGATGTTAGGCGGCGGCGCTTTAGGTTTGTGGGTGCGCAGCCTCCAAAGCCCACCGCCAGAGCCCGAACAACTTCCGCCACCGCCGGAAACGATCGCCCCGACTCCTGCGGCCATTCCGTCGCCCGGTGCTGATGAGAGTCCCTCACCGTCGCCCGAATCAACTCCTGCGGAAATTCCGTCGCCGACGCCAGAATCGACTCCTGCCGAGATTCCGTCGCCTTCGCCCGAATCAACTCCTGCGGAAATTCCCTTGCCCGATGCCGAGAGTCCCTCGCCATCGCCGCAGTAAACGTTTCAAAAAATGCAGATACTTTCCGGCGGCACAGTGACTCGAACGCTATCGCCCACTTTGTGCCGCTGTAAGTCATCTCTGTGCAAGTTTTGTCTGCGAAGCCCGATCGAGCTTTTAGCAGTCAAACGCACCGTATAGCGCGTATCAGTGCCAATATAAATAGCCTCTTCCACTGTTCCCGGCCAGCTATTTTCAACATCGCAATCAGCGGGATAAATAGTAGCTTTTTCTGGGCGCAACACCAGGGTAACAACTTTCCCAGCCGGCAAATCTTCTGCTGTCGCAACTAACACCGGCAATTGCTGGTCAACTAACACAATTACTTGACCGTATTGCTTTTCTACTACTCGCCCGGTCAAAAAATTGCTGTCGCCAATAAAATCAGCCACAAACCGCGTTTGAGGATATTCATAAATATCAACAGGCGTCCCGACTTGTTGCAGCTTTCCTCCATCCATCACTGCAATTCTGTCCGACATTGTTAGCGCTTCTTCTTGGTCGTGAGTTACATAAATAAACGTAATTCCCAATTTTCGCTGCATTTTTTTTAATTCTAATTGCATCTCTTTGCGCAATTTTAAATCCAGCGCTCCTAAAGGTTCATCCAACAGCAAAACAGACGGCTGTTTGACTAATGCTCTTGCTAGCGCTACTCGCTGCTGCTGTCCTCCTGACAGTTGGCGGGGATACCGTTTTTCTACCTCAGTTAACTGTACTAATGCTAAAGCTTCTGCAACGCGATCGCGAATTGTTTTTTGAGGCAAATTCTCCATTTCCAACCCAAAAGCGACATTTTGTGCTACTGTCATGTGCGGAAATAAAGCATAATTTTGAAATACTGTATTGACTGGGCGGTGAAATGGCGGGCGATTTTCCATCGCTTCGCCGTGAATGTAAATTTCGCCGGCTGTGGGAATTTCAAAACCGGCGATCGTGCGCAAAGTTGTAGTTTTGCCGCAGCCAGAAGGGCCGAGTAAAGAAAAGAATTCGCGATCGTAAATTTGCAGGTTGATGTTGTCTACGGCCAAGAAATCTTGACTGCGGACACTTTTAAATACTTTAGAAACTTCTCGGACTTCTACGGCGTGCATTGTTTGTTATCTATGAGTTGTGAGTGATAAAATTCTGAGTTTGAGTACGGTTAAACTGAGATGTTGTATTATTCTCAATTACTTGTTTAGGAACAGGCAAGATGCCTGTTCCACAAGAGATAAATTTTCTTGTGGAACAGGCATCTTGCCTGTTGCCAGTTATTTTCCCTCTACTTTCCCGCCCCGGCTTTAACTTCTGTCCAAGCGCGATCGTACAATGCGGTTGCTTTCCCCACATCCTCCAAGAATTTCATTTTGCCAAACACCTCAGCCGACGGGTAAATTTGAGGATTATTCAAATCTTTCGGGTCGATCAAACCTTTGTCTATTGCTGCTTTGTTTGGGGAGCCATAGTGGGTAAAATTGGAAACTTTAGCACCTATTTCTGGCTGCAAAATGAAGTTAATAAATTTCTCAGCTAACTCCTTGTGGGGTGCACCTTTGGGAATTGCCATGTTGTCAGAAAAGATAATTGTTCCTTCTTTGGGAATAGCATAGCGGAGATTAGGATTCTCTTTCATCACTTGAAAAATATCGCCACTCCATTCCATTGTCAGATTTACTTCTCCTTGATCGAGCAGATTTTGCCCCGTGTCTGGAACAAAAGCTGCAATTATATTTTTATTTTTAATCAGCAAATCGCGGGCTTTGTTAATCTCTTCGGGATTAGTTGTATTTGGGTCGAATCCTAAATACATCAAAACACCAGCTAAGGTGTATCTAGCATCGTCTTGCCAAGCCACTTTTCCGGTATATTTAGAATCGAACATTGCCGCCCAACTGTTGATATCGCCCTTAGTTACTTTCAAGTTGTAGCCAATTCCCATTGTTCCCCACTGATAAGGCAACGAATATTTATTGCCCGGGTCAAATGTTTGGTTAATAAATCTCGAATCCAGATTTGTTTGGTTAGAAATATTGGTAAGATTTAGCGGCTCAATTATATTTTCGGCCACCATGATTTTAACCATGTAATCAGCGGGAAATATAACATCGTAACCGGGATTTCCTGGTTTTAGCTTGGCATAGAGTGCGTCGCTGTTCTCGAAAGTGTCGTATTGAATTTTAACATTGTTCTCTTTCTCGAATTGAGCTATAACTTCTGGGGAAATATAAGTTGAATAGTTGTAAATGCTGAGGACTTGCTGCTGGTTGCCACCTGTGGGGCTACAGCCGAAGGCCACCGTTGCGCTCATCACAAACAAAAGTAGGAAAGTCAGCAGGCGTTTCATAGGTTTTATTAGTTGCCTAAAACAATAATTATGACACAATAAGCTATTTTATTAACTTTTTTTCTGAACTGTTAGCGATGATACAACTAGCAGCAAGGAAGCCAACAGCATCAAAGTTGAAATGGCATTAATCGCTGGCGTCACTGCAAATTTTATCATGCCGTAAACCAATAGCGGCAGCGTCATCGAACCGACACCGGTGGTAAAGAATGTCACGACAAAATCATCGAGAGACAAAGTAAAAGCTAGCAGTGCGGCGCTAAAAATACCGGGCCAAATCAGAGGGAAAGTGATGCGCCAAAAAGTCCAACCTTCGTTAGCACCCAAGTCAAAAGCTGCTTGTTCTAAAGTCGGATCTAGTTCCGCCAAACGCGCCCTGACAGTAATAGTCACAAAGGAAATATTAAAGGCAACGTGACCGATAATTACGGTTGGTAAGCCTAGATTGAGGCGAATTCCCGTGAGATTTTCGACAATCCGAAATACTAAGGTAAAGAAAACTAGCAGCGAAATGCCGATCGTAATTTCGGGCACTATCATCGGCAAAAACAGTAAAGCTTCTAGTGCTTTGCGCCCCGGAAAATGAAAGCGTTCTAGTGCTAGCGCGAGCATTGTACCAAAAATCGTCGCTAACAGGGTTGAAATAGCTGCAATTAGCAAACTGTTGTTGAGTGCTGGCAAAATTCCGGCGCTGGTGCTCGCAGCCATCGTCCCGCCTGCACTGCTAAACAAGCTGCTATACCAATCGAGGGTAAAACCGCGCCAAACTGCGTTAAATCTGGAAGCATTGAAGGAGTAAATAATTAAGATCAGAATTGGCAAATAAAGAAAGGCAAATGCTAATGCAGCTTGTACCCAAAGCCACTTTTTGCCGATCGCCCGCACGAACAAATCTACTTTTGTTTTAGTCATTAGTCATTAGTCATTAGTGCATCTTAACCTAAACGTAGGGTGCGCACTGCGCACCGGTGCGCAGTGCGCTACACATATCTAACCCTATTAAGTTTCATCAGACACGCGGAAGTAGACTAAAACAGGAATCAAAATAATTACCGTCAACAGCATAGAAAGCGCCGAACCAAAAGGCCAATCGCGGGCTTTCATAAACTGATTTTGAATCAAATTTCCCACCATCACTGTTTTAGAACCGCCCAATATATCCGGTGTAACAAAAGCGCCGACTGCGGGAACAAAAACTAGAATAGAACCTGCAACAATGCCGCGAGTTGTCAAGGGCAAAAACACGCGCCAGAAAGTGCGAATATCATTTGCGCCTAAATCTTGAGCGGCTTCTACTAATGAAAAATTGAATCGTTCTATGCTAGAATATAAAGGCAAAACCATGAAAGGTAAATAACCGTAAATCAGACCGATCGCCACAGCGAAAGGCGTAAATAGCAAGTTTAATGGTTCGGTAATAATTTGCAAACTTTGCAGGGCGGTGTTAACTACTCCTTCGCTACGCAGCAGAATAATCCAGGCGTATGTTCTGACTAAAAAGTTAGTCCAAAATGGAATAATTACTAGCAACAGCAAGGCATTTCGCCAGCGGGGAGGACGGGTGGCGATGAAAAATGCTAGGGGATAGCCGACTAACAAGCAAGCCGCTGTTGTCAAAAAAGCCAAAAAGATCGATCGACCAATTACCCCTAAGAAAAGTTCGCTGAACAAACGCTGGTAGTTGCTGAGAGTAAATATCCAAGTAACACCGCCGTAAGTACCGCGTTCCAAGAAACTGTACAAAAGTACAATCAGCACTGGTAAAATGAAGAAAACAATCAGCCATGCAGTGGCGGGAAATAAGAGCAGCAATAGATTATTTTGCTGGCGGTTTTTGACACTCATTATTCAGTCTAGGGAAATTTAGCACATAATGCAACACATTTTATATCAAATCCGCAGGGTGCATCTCATTTTTGCAAATATCTTCGTAGGGGCGAAGCATTCCGGCTGTAAATCTCTGCTTATAACTAATAAATTGTCTGCCGGAATGCTTCGCCCTTGCCACATTGAGATGCACCCAATCCGCATTTTATGAATTATGTCATGATTAAACAAGAATCAAGAGGTACGCAATGTCAGCAGAATCGCCAACCCCCAAAATAGTCGTCGTCGGTGCAGGATGGGCCGGTTTAGGCGCTACCTATCATCTAGCCCAGCAAGGCTATGACGTAACTTTGTTAGAAGCAGGGCCTCAGCCGGGTGGCTTAGTCGCGGGGTGGAAAACCAGCGGCGGGCGTTCCGTAGAAGCAGGCATTCATGGCTTTTGGTATCCCTACAAAAACATCTTTTCCTTAGTCAAACAATTAGGGCTAGATCCGTTCACACCTTGGACTCGTTCTTGTCAGTATTCCCCCGCCGGATTGGAAGTCGAATCGCCAATTTTTCAGGATGAGCCGCGACTTCCCACACCGTTAGGAACCTTCCTTTATACCAAATTTAAAAGGTTGCCGTTAGTCGATCGGCTTTCAGCCCTACCCTTGCTCTACGCCGTCCTAGATTTCGATAATTCCGACGAAGCTTGGCGCAGGTACGATCGCGTCACCGCCCGCGAATTGTTCAAACAGTTTGGCGTTTCTGCAAGGCTGTACCGCGATGCTTTTGAACCCATGTTATTAGTAGGTTTATTCGCACCCGGGGAACAGTGTTCTGCCGCCGCCGCTTTGGGAATGCTTTATTATTTCATTCTAGCACACCAAGCCGATTTTGATGTAGTTTGGTGTCGCGGCACTGTCGGAGAAAAAATCTTTCGCCCGTGGGTAGATATCCTCGAAAAAATCGGCGCAAAAGTATTGACAAAACGGCGAGTTACTGATGTAATAGTTGACAGCAACAACCGAGCGACGGGCGTTGTCTGCGGCGAAGAAACCTTCGAGGCAGATGCAGTTATTTTTGCAGTTGGTGTCACGGGAATGCAAAAAATTATCAGCAGCAGCCCAGCTTTGCAAAGCCGCCAAGAGTTTCGAGATGTGATGAATTTAGGTGCTGTTGACGTGTTGGCTGTTCGCCTGTGGTTTGACAAAAAAATTGACATTCCACTGCCTTCTAATGCCTGTTTTGGATTTAGTTCGACTACAGGCTGGACGTTTTTTGATTTGAATGCTTTGCACGATGAATTCCGATCCGAACCGGGAACAGTTGTGGAAGCTGACTTTTATCACGCCAATCAATTAATTCCCCTGAAAGATGAAGAAATTGTGGCTCTTGTTCAGCGGGATTTAGCAACTTGCATTCCCGCTTTTCGGGATGCCAAGGTGATTGACAGCAGTGCGATTCGGCTGTCGCGGGCGGTGACGCATTTTGCCCCGGGAAGTTATCAGTATTTGTTGCCTGCGGTAACAAGTTATGATAATGTATTGATGAGCGGCGATTGGGTTGTGACTCGTCACGGTTCTTGGTCGCAGGAAAAGGCTTATGTTACTGGTTTGGAGGCGGCAAATTTGGTAATTTCACGTTTCGGAATCGGCAACAAAGCAGCAATTATTCCCGTAGAGGCCGATGAACCGCACATTCAAATCGGGAGACAGATTAATCAGGTTGCTCGCAGTTTGACTAAAGCTTTTATTCCTGATTTTTGGCTGCCATAATCAGAAAGAAGTTCGGCAACAAGCAATGTACGGGATGTAAGGGATGTGATGGATATCAGTAACTAATCGTAGGGTGCGTCAGGGCAAAAAATATTAATTGATACTCAAGACATTCAACCCTGACGCACCCTACAATCTAATGACTGAAAACTGAAAACTGTCAACTGTCAACTGTCAACTGTCAACTGTCAACTGACTATCGCCAATAAGACCGACCTTTCCAAAAAACTCCTACCGTAACTCCGATTAGCGCAGCTTCCGATAAACTTGCTAAAAAAGGAAGTACGGGCAGGAATGACTTTAACACCAAACCCAAGAACACGCACAAAGCTAACACCCACAAATTATTCCGGTTGAGCAAAGATTTCTGCTGCCAATACTCCAACAAGTACACTGCTAAAGCTCCCATTCCCACTGCTGTAGCGAAAGGTATCAATATTCCGAGGGGGGAGCCATAGAGAAGCGTCAAGATGTTGCGGATTACTCGCGATTGCGTGAAACCCCAGGCTAAAAATAGCTCTAGTCCAATCACGATTGAGTTGACGAGGGCGGCAATTTGCAGCATTTCTCGCCAAGGTAAAAGTTTTAAGCGGCGCAGAAAGTTACTCACATCGGCAAATTAGATAGGTTGCTTTGATTTTATAACAGTTTTGCGGAGGCGATCGACCTTTGGTACCAGTTTGTAAAGTAAAATCAAGAGAGAGGGCAGTCTCTTGACAAATTAACCCAGAGCATCTGCCTGCTTGTTGTTGGAACCCTCAAAGGAAAAGAGTTATGGTGGAGAACACTGTCGATTGTGCTGTAGCTTGCGTCAACGGCTGCATTTTGGGCGACAAGTGCCCGAAGCGGGAATACGCAGAAGCAACGTCAAGTTTTATTGAAAATACTTCTCTCGACAAAATGCTAGAAATAGCAGAGGAAGCGGTGAGAAAGAAACGGAGGGAACCGCCGAAATGGATAATCCCTGATTTTCCCGAATAGAATTACCGTTCCTGACAACAAACATCGCCCTTTTGAAATGGCGATGTTTTTTTGTATTCCTAATGAAAGAGCTGATAAAAATAAATATATTTCCTGGGATAGAAGCTCAAAGCTTAAATAGCGGTTATTATGCGACTTAATTACATCAATTTATATCAAATCCGTTAGCATCGAAATGATATAAACGGAGGACACGGCAGTGCCGTGTCCCTACAATTTACCGGGTAGGGAAACGGCACTGCCGTGTCCTCGCTTGTCATTCTGGCGCAGCCGGAATAGATATTACTGTTTAATCCAATTGATTTAAAAAAACTCAGGAGTAAGTATCATGACACTGCACAAGAAACCATCTAAAAAAGCAATAGAAGAACGCGATAATTCCAGTGATTTGCCTCAAGAAATTACGGAATCCTACGGTACTGGCGTTATCACTGAACCGGGATTGAGCGAAGACGGAATCACAACTCTGGACGATCGCACTTCTGAATACACTTCAACCAATTCTCTGATTGTTGGCGGGGATGGCGATGTTGCTGCTGCGGAACAAGCAAGCGCCACTGGTGAGAAATTGGTGGGCGGAAGCGCTCCAACTCCTGACCAAGATATGGTTGATGAACTCGGTGCTGCTGCGGGGATAGAAATGCCCGATGGAGCTATTTTGAATACAACAAATATGCTCGAACACCGAGATGAAAGTCGGTGGGAATTAGACCCGAATTCTGCGGAAGATACTCAGGATAGACCGGATTCATAGCAGGCTGTTTCATTCTCTTGTAGGGGCCGCCCCCCGTGGCTGCCCCAATCTCTGAAACACATACAAAATCGTGGACACGGAGGGCGGGCACGGGGGCACCGCCCCTACAAAACAATGATTTACCTGAGAATGAAGTAGCCCTGGGATTTATAGGTTTATTTATCAGTTTCTTAGAGAGAGATTTTGCTTGTATAATTCTTCTATTTAGGAACCTGAGATTGCCATTTCTCGAACTTTCTGTCGAATTGGAAGTTCGATCGCAAATTCAGTACCTTCGCCCGGTATCGAACAACACCGCAAACTGCCGCCGTGCTTTTCGATGACAATGTGCCAGCTAATTGACAAGCCGATTCCCGTACCTTTGCCGATCGGCTTTGTCGTAAAAAACGGGTCAAAAATGCGATCGCACAAATCCTGACTAATTCCCCGCCCGCTATCATGAATTGTAATAATTGCCGTATTAAAGTTGCTGAGTTTCGTACAAATCCGAATCTGGTAGGGATTTTCGACAATTTCCTCGCAAGTTTTTTCACTGCTGCATTCTTCGATCGCATCGATCGCATTAGCTAAAATATTCATAAATACCTGATTGATTTCGCCGCCGCAGCACTCTACATTTTTCAAATCAGTATCGTAATCTTTAATCACCTCAATCGCGGGGCGATTCGCCTTAAATTTCAGCCTATTTTGCAAAATCATCAGCGTGCTGTCAATACCTTCATGGATATCAATCGCCTCCATTTCCCGCCCTTCCTGCCGCGAAAAATACCGCAGAGACAGAATTATCTCCCGAATGCGATCGCCGCCTACCCGCATCGAATTAAGCATTTTCAGCAAATCTTCCTGGATGAATTCAAGCTCCACCGCTTCTGCTGCTGATGCTATTTCCGGCGCGGGTTCGGGATAGTGCTGCTGGTAAAGATCGAGCACCTTGAGAATATCTTCAGCATAATCGCGAACGTAATTGATATTGCCGCAGATAAAATTCACCGGATTGTTAATTTCGTGAGCGATTCCCGCCACCATTTGCCCCAAAGCTGACATTTTTTCGCTTTGAATTAACAGAGTTTGAGCGTGCTGGAGATCGCGCAGGGACTTCTCCAAATTTTCCTGTATTTGCTGCCTCTGGTGAACCTCTTCCTGGAGCCTGGCGTTGGCTTGAGAAAGTTCAAAAGTGCGCGAATCTACGCGTTTTTCCAACTCAGAAGCTAGTTGTTCTAGGTTAATTTGAGCTTGTTCGCGATCGGCAATTTCTTGCTGCATCTGAACATTTTGATCCCGAAGTTTTTGATTCAATTTACGGATACTAAGATGCGCTTTGGCGCGAGCTAAAACTTCTTCATTTTGAATCGGTTTAGTAACATAATCCACCGCTCCCAAACTAAATCCTTTTACCTTATTTTCCGTCTCATCCAGCGCCGTCATAAAAATCACCGGGATGTCTTCTGTCAAATTAGAAGCCTTCAAACGCCGACAAGTTTCAAACCCGTCAATTCCCGGCATCAAAACGTCCAGCAAAATCAAATCCGGCGGCGAGTATTCAGCTTTTGTAATAGCGCTCTCCCCCGTCCGCGCCACCAACACTTTAAACCCAGATTCCGTCAAAAAATCAAACAGCACTGCCAAATTATTTGGATTATCATCGACGATCAAGATAACGCTCTGTTCCAAAGGTAAAACGTTCATATTTTCACATATTCCTGTGTTGTTCTACGAATTCTAAAATCTTTGCTTCGTCAAAATTTTTAACTAATTGATTCAGATGGCGGGCGAAAGAGACATATTTAACATCCATTTTTTTAAATTTTTCTGCTTGTTTTTGAATTTCTCCTAAGTCACCCCTCATTGCTAATTCAAAAAGTACAGCCATCTCATCAGCCGGAGGAGCGATTATTTCGGGTTCCTGAACTTGAAATTGTTTGTGAGAAACTTCAGATTCAGCATTCCCATCTTGCAAATCCTCGTAAATCCATTCTAAGCCCAAATGGACTTGCAAGCAATCTAAAAGTTCCTCCACCCGGATCGGTTTGGGAATAAAAGCATTGCATCCTGCTGCTAAACTTCCCTGCTTTTCCACTTCCATAATGCTAGCAGAAGTGCCAATTGCCACCACATTTTGCAATTGGGGCAACTTGCGAATTTGCCGCATCGCTTCAAATCCGTCCATCACCGGCATCACCAAATCAATCAAGATACAATCCGGTTGAAATTCTTGGGCTTTATTCAAACAATCTTGACCATCGGTAGCCTCAATTATTTCAAAACCTAACGGTTGCAGGAGGTGAATTAAGACCGAGCGATTTTCCCGCCGATCGTCTGCCACCAATATTTTTTTATTACCACCCTTGAAACCTTTGATAAATCTTTCTGAACAAGTTTTATTTTTTTGCGGGTTGTCAACTGCCAGCAACTCTAACTCAAACCAGAAAATGCTACCTCTGCCTAAAGTGCTTTCTACTTTCAATTGGGCGCCCATAATCTCCACTAACTGGCGGCTAATTGCCAATCCCAAGCCGGTGCCTTCAGTATGGCGGCGAGTATTGCCCACCTGTTCAAAAGGTGAAAATATTTTGGGTAATTCATCAGCAGCAATCCCAATTCCCGTATCTTCAACTTGAAACCGAATCTTAACTTTTGTAAGGTTCGTAGTAAGGACTTCAGTCCTCTCCTCTCTTAAAACCTTAAATGTTACTCCACCTTTTTCAGTAAACTTAACAGCATTGCCAATTAAATTAATCAAAATTTGCCGCAGTTTCTTTTCATCAGCCGAGATTGCATTGGGAAGAGAGGAAAGATATTCGCAATTAAAAGCTATGTTTTTTTGAGCAGCTCGGATACGACAAATAGCAGTTATGCCTTGAAGAAAATCGGGCAAATGAAACTCTGCCGGCACGAGAGCCATTCTCCTCGCCTCGATTTTAGAAAGGTCTAAAATATCTTCGATCAAAGCGAGCAAGTGTTCGCCGCAGCGCTGAATAACGCCAATTCCATCTTGTTGCTGCGGGGATAGATGTTTGTCTCGTTGGAAGATTTGAGCGTAGCCTAAAATGCCGTTGAGGGGAGTTCGCAATTCGTGGCTCATGTTAGCTAAAAATTCGCTTTTGGCGCGACTGGCATCTCGGGCGGCGGCTTCTGCTTTTTGGCGTTCTTGAATTTCCGCAGAAAGCAGCGCATTTTTTTCGTGCAATTCTTGGGTGCGATTTTTAACTTTTGCTTCTAGGGTAAAGTTGGATTCTGCTAGTTGTTGGTTGGCAGTTTCTAAGTTGGCGTAAAGGCGGGCATTTTCTAGGGCGATCGCAGCTTGGGAAGAAAGCAGTTTCAAAACTTCCAAACGATCGCCTGTAAAAGCACCGGTTGTCAAATTATTTTCCAAATACAGGATCGCCGTTAATTTGCCTTGATAGACGATCGGCGCGCATAACACCGATTTTGGCTGGTGCTCCAGGATGTAGGGGTCATTGTGGAAAATAGCTTCGCTGCGGGCGTCATTGAGTACGATATCTTGCTGAGTGCGATCGACAAAATTGACGATCGATCGCGGATACGCATAAGACAACCCCGCACCTGAGAGCACCCGCACATCGCCGTCAACTTCTCCCGCTGCTTCCACGACAAACTCGCCGGATTTCGACGCGATCAGACAGCCGGTTTGAGCTCCGGCATTTTCCAGCAGAATTCTCATCAGTTTTTCCAGCAAAGAATCGAGAACAATTTCGCCGGAAATAGCAAGAGATGCTTTCATAACTGTAGCGAAATCCAGAGAGTTTTGAGCGCCAGTTGTAGCCGTAGAGATCATCGTAATTGTAGGGCGATCGCTACTGGTTAAACTTTCACTTTCCAGCATCCGCACAATTAACTGCGGATATCGTTCCTCCAAATCTGCAACTTTAGCATTCGCGCCCCAGTGGATGTAGCCGTAATAAGCATCCGTCATGTAGGTTTTGGCAACTTTCTCCCTTCCCAGATAGAAATAATACTCGGCGGCTAATTCATTGGCTAAAGCTTCTTCCTGAATGTATCCCTGTTCGTGGGAATGTTGGATTGCGCGATCGTAAAAATCCATCGCCCGATCCTTGTCACCCAACACCCGCGCCTTTTCAGCTTCTACCAACTCGTATTTATGCAGGTAATTCATCGGTGCGTGGAAAGCCCAATTTTGCATTTTTTCCTGATTAGCTTCCACTTGCTGCAAATATTCGGCTTGTTGTTGAGCATCCGCAGTTGGATATACAGCTAATAGAGCCAGCGAATAGTAAAAATTGTGTACGGCAACAGACATCGCCCCCAGTATCGATTGAATGTATTCAAATGCTTGCGAGATGTTAGCAACAGCCCCCGCGCCATCTTTCAATAAATAAAAGAGAATTCCTTGAGATAGATACAAATGAAAAAACGTCCAACTATTATTGGCAGCTTGCAACTGCGGCAGCAAAGTTACTTGATCAATTGCCTCTCCGTTCAGCCGATACTTGTCAGTTGCTAAACCTTGCAAATTTAAATTTAGTTGCCTTTCTACATTTATTTCTATTGCAACATAGGGATTGCCAATTTTTTCACTTAAATTTACGTATAACAATTGCTTGTTCAATAGCGATTCGAGCACCGCCCCAGTCCACAATAGGTAGATGCAATAATTACTAATGCAATAGCCAGCATAGTCCAGAGAGCCAAACTCAAGTCCATTTTGCAGCGCCTCCTGTAACGGTGCTAAACTTTCTTTGGCGTGTTCTTTCCACGGTCTGATAAAAGAGTTAAACATATTGTAGACGGGGCAGATAAGCGGCTTGGCATCGAATTGCTCTAACAATCTCATAGCTAGTTGTCCTGCATGATATCCTTTTTCAATCTCTCCAACTGCACACAGTAACGTACCGTACCAAGCATAAGATAAAGCAGCGATGTCAGAATAACCCCGTTGAATGCAGAGATTAACTTGATAGACAACAATTGGGAAGCCAATCTCTGGTTTTACACCGAAAGCGGGAACAATAATAGATTGCAGTAACTTGATTACTGCAATCAGCTCCGGTTCGGTCATTTTTGGCACATTTTCTAAGTCTTCAAACTCGGGTAGTATCACCTCATTTCCAGCCAAATCCTGGATCTTTGCCAGAGAGAAACCCATCATCTCCAAAGCTTGCAATCCAGTATCCAAAGCTCTGGGCATCTGCAAGGTATTTATATACATTTGGATCTTAATCTCATATACCTTTACCGCATCTAGTTGAGTAGTAGCTTGCTGCAAGATTAAATCGCCCAGAGTTTCGGCTTCCTGTAAATTGGTATTCAGATATTCGGCTTCCATTGCCTCTGTATGCAGAGCCAGCGTCAAGTTATAATGACTCTGCCAACTTGAATTAACCTCACTTGAATCCTCAGCAAGGTGAGACACAGAATTGAGGAGTTCTATTCCCAGATTAAAATACCTGAGAGCCGCTTCAAAAGCTGCCGCCGCCTTCGCTTTTTGACCCGCAATCAAATTGAGTTCAGCTAAATCGCATCTTTCCGGTTCCGAAGTCAGTAGGGGCAATCCCCCTTTGGTTGCCTCAATCCCGAAATTCAGTTGATTTACCAGTGCAAAAATATTGTTTTTCCGCGCTTCTGGTGCAGTATTTTGCAACAGCAACTGACCGATTTTGAAGTGAGTTTCTTGTTTTTGCTCTTGGGGTATCAGAGAATAAGCTGCTTGCTGCACTCTGTCGTGCAAAAACTTGTAGTCAACCTTCACATCTTGCAGCCCAGCCAGCCCAGTTTCTGCTCCTTCAAAAACCAGTGGAATTTTGTAATCGTTGCTCAGTGGCAAAACCAAGCCTGCCTGAAGTGCATCCCAGAGGTTTAATGCTGTTTCCTTCTGAGATTTTTCGCTGACAATTGCCAGGACTTCTAAATTAAACTGGTTGCCAATACAAGCAGCTAATTTTAATACTGACTGCGCCGCTGCGGGCAACTTCCTGATATTTCGAGCGAGTAACTCTACGACATTGCAGTCAGTGATGCCAATAGCTTGGATGTGTTCGAGATCCCACTGCCACGCACCGGATTGAAAGTCGTAAACTAACAAGTTTTCTTGATAAAGAACTCGCATTAACTGAGTTAAAAAGAACGGATTTCCTTGAGTTTTGTTAAAAAGTAGCTCTGATAAAAGTTTTATATTTTCTGTAACTTGACCATCCAAAGTATCCGCAATTAATTCTTTGACATGACTTGAATCTAAAGGTGCGAGAATGATATTGCTGACAATTGGCTGGGTGTCTACTTGTGTTTTGGCGATGTTTTCGATTGTGGCAATCAGCGGATGGGTGGCGCTGACTTCGTTATCTCGATAGGCTCCAATTATTAGCAAATATTTGCTATCTGAGTCTGTCGCCATCAGTTCGATTAATTTCAGCGATGCCGAATCAGCCCACTGCAAATCGTCGAGAAAAACTACTAGCGGGTGTGACTTGGCGGTAAACACGCCGATGAATTGTTTGAAGACGCGGTTAAATCGGTTTTGTGATTCTGTTGGCCCCAATTGCGGCACTTCCGGCTGTTTCCCAATTATTAATTCGACTTCGGGAATCACGTCTGCAACAACTTGCCCGTTACTTCCCAAAGCGGTTAGAAGTTTCTCTTTCCAAGTCTGGATAGATGCGTCACTTTCGGTTAGTAACTGCCGAATTAATGACTGGAATGCTTGAATCAAAGAAGCGTAGGGAATATTGCGCTTAAACTGGTCGAATTTTCCAGATATAAAATAGCCGCGCTGGCGTACAATGGGTTTCTGAACTTCATTGACGATCGCAGTTTTGCCGATTCCCGAATAACCGGAAACCAGGATTAATTCGACCCCAGAAAGGGAATCTGTATTTTTTTCAACACCGCTAACTCGCTCAAAAGCACTGAGTAAAGCGGCGACTTCGGTTTCTCTACCGTAGAGTTTTTGGGGAATCAGTAGTTGGCCGGCCCGATCGGCATTTCCGACAGTAAAATCAGATATATTGCCCGAGGCTTGCAGTTGAGCCAGACAAGTTTCGAGATCGAACCTCAGCCCATCAGCACTTTGATACCTGTCTTCCGCCGTCTTTGCCAACAATTTCATCACAATCGCCGAAATTGCTTCGGGAATTTCCGGCTTCAAACTGCGAGGAGACGGTGCTGTGCGGGCGATGTGACAGTGTACTAATTCCAAAGGGTCGATCGCATTAAATGGCAATTCACCAGTCAGCATCTCGTAAAAAGTGACACCTAACGAGTAAAAATCGCTGCGATAGTCGATCGTCCGATTCATTCTACCAGTTTGTTCCGGCGATATGTAAGCTAACGTACCTTCGAGCAAATTGGGATAGCTGGGAGTGGCGTTTTCTCGAACCAAGCGCGAAGAGATACTAAAGTCGGTAATTTTGACGCGATAGGTTTCTGGATTGATGATGATATTGTGCGGTTTAATGTCTTTGTGAATTATCTGGTTTTGATGAATATTACCCAAACTTTGGACAAGCTGAATGGCAATTTCTAGGAATTGGATTAAGTTAATTCTGGTCGCAGTTAAGAATTCCGACAAAGCCAAACCACCAAAGTCTTCCAATGTCAGCGCCACACCATTCTGATGAGTTTCAATGCGGTAGCAATTGACAATATCTTCAAGATTTCTCAGATTTGTTCTGATTTTATATTCGTGTCTCAAGCGGGTAATCTCTTCCAGAGTTGGGTACTCGCTTCTCAGAGTTTTGACGATTACTGGCAAATTGTGCTTTTCCCAGATTCCCCGATAAATAACAGTATTGACACCAGAGTAAATTTTTTCAGTGATTTGATAGCCTGTTAGCAAAATCATATTTTTATGTTTGAATTTAAAGGGTTTGCAGCCAATTTGCAGGACTTTTGCTGTATACGGGAGTTAATTAGGTGTGTTAAAGGGGTGACGGGTAGGACGAAAGTTACTCAACCTTAGTACACAACTCACAGCTTTGTCATTGGCTATTTAGCTTATATTCGATCGGCTTTGTACTACGTAATATTACTGATTAGATTGTGTTTAATATAAGATTTGTTGCGCCGAGGATTTTAAGTGTTAACTAAGAGGGCGGGCACGGGGGCACCGCCCCTACAAACTGTCAACTAATCATTGCGAGTCAAACCCTGGAGGCTAACTTGCAAAATCGACAAACCCAAAATCAGCAAAAACAACACCAGCCCGATCGTACAAGCATAACCAATTTCCAAATCCTTAAAAGCCCGTTCATAAAGATAATAAACAACAGTCTTAGAACTATTGCGAGGCCCGCCCTGAGTCATAATATAAACTTCTTCAAAAACCTTAGTAGCAGAAATTGCCGAAATCACCGCCACCAAAACCAAATAAGGCTTCATCAAAGGCACTGTAATATCCCAGTGTTTCCCCAAACCATCCGAACCATCAATCGCCGCCGCCTCGTAAAGTTCTGCCGGGATAGATTGCAGCCCCGCCAAATAAATTACCATGTAATAACCCAAGCCTTTCCAGACAGTAACCGCCATCACGCTAAACAGTGCCAACTTCGGATTAGCCAGCCAAGAAACAGGAGGCAAACCAAACAATTCCCCCAACTGATTCAGCAATCCCGTCTCAGCAAACAGCCACTTCCAAGCAATCCCCGCAACAACCATCGAAATTACGGCAGGCGTGTAATATGCAGCGCGGAACCAGTTCATCCCCCGCAGCTTTTGATTGCACAAAATTGCCATTCCCAACGGTAGAACAACCAATATAGGCACAACACAGACGAGATACAGCAGGGTATTGGTCATAGTTTGCCAAAAAGTGCGATCGCGCCACAACCGCTCAAAATTCTTCAAACCCACCCACTGCGGCGCTTGCGTCAAATCATATTCATAACTCGTAAAACTCAAATAAAAAGCTTGTATCGCCGGCCATAAAACAGTCAGACTCAAAACAAACAAAGCCGGAAATAAAAATAAATAAGGCGTTGAATAGCGTCGGAAAAAAGTCAAAAACATAATAATTAGTAATTGGTAATTAGTAATTAATTCTCATGGTATGCAATGCACACCTTATATCAATTCCGGCTGCGCCGGAATGATATAGAGGACACGGCAGTGCCGTTTCCCTACGTCAGATGAATTGTAGGGACAAAGGCCAAGCCGTGTCCTGATTTCAACGTCAGATGAATTGTAGGGACAAAGGCCAAGCCGTGTCCTGATTTCTCTTAGTTTAAACCGCCGAGTAATCTTATTTTACCCCAGAAAACAAACCCTCCCAATCTCCCAAAGAAGCAGAATTTTCCCCTTCTTTCACCTCAAAAGTCACCTTAGAAGCCTGCGGTTGTTCCAATGCTTGCACGCACAATTCCGCAATATCTTCCCGACTAACTTTGCCCCGAATATTGTCTCCTTGCTCGAAGATCAAAGCTTTGCCGCCCGGTTCTTCAGTCAAAGCGCAAGGTCTGACAACAGTATAAGGTATGCCGCTCGATCGCACGCAATCCTCCCCTTTCAACTTCCAAGTCAAAATTCCCCCCAACATATCATTCATCCTGACAGCAGGCGGTTCATCTTCCAAAATAAGTCCGGGGCGGCCCGGGCGCGTAACTCCAGCCGAACTCACCATCACAAATCGCGGTAAAACTTGTCCGCCATCAGCTTTAACAGATTCTAATTCCAGTTGAAAAACACCAGGTGAAAATTTCGGATTCAGCGCGCCGTCGTATTCAAATTTACTCAGCATTAACTGAAAGGAATAAATACTGCTCGGATCGAACTTTGAGCCGTCTTTGACAGTTTTCGCGCGGAATACTGGAATTAATTGATCGAAGGGAACGACGACAGTAATCCATGTATTGTAAACAGTATCGAACGAATAGCAATAGCCAATACCATCCCATTTCGCTTCGCTGCGGACAATCAACTTGTAGCGCTTACCATCCCCCTTAACGCGCAGTTGGAGGCCGCTAAATCCTGCGAGATTCAGCGCAGGATCGAAGTTCCGGGTGCGTACCGAAGCAAAGCCGCCGGAGTTGGCAGTGGAAACATTGCCCGTGAATATGGCTGTGCTGTCTGTAAGTACGATCGAGCTTTCGCTAGTCCCGCCCATCACAACATCATCGAGAGCGCCCCAAATTTCCTTTAAATCTTGGCTGGGTTTTGTGAAATCAAAAATGACTTTTTCGCCTGATTTAATTAGCTGGCTGCGAACAGCTTGCACTAAATTATTCAACCCTTTGTATTCGACAATTTCGGGAACATCCACAACTTCCGGCATATAAAACTTGATGCCTTGATAGTATTTTTCCCTGGTTGGGGTGTCTCCTTCTACTGGTTGAACTTTGGTGCCAGTGCAGCAGATAACTGCTTCTACGCCCTCGGTTACTAGCGGTGTTAGCGTCTCGGCGAGAGTGATATCTGCCTCGACTAATTCGACATTTTTGCCGAGAATTTCTGTTGCTCTTTTAATATCTCTGACGAGACAGCGGACTTTATATCCCCGCTGTTGCAGCCGCTTGACAACTCGCTTCCCGACGCCGCCAGTCGCACCGGCTACGAGTACCAGTTTCGGTTGGTCTTTTTTAGTTTTGCTGCTGCTTCCGAATAGTTGTTGCAGCCAGCTAATGCTACCAATGAAGGGAATCACGCCGAAATATGCCAAGGTTTTGACAAATCTGCCGGCATCCCATTGGGCGGTATTTTTTTCAGTCACAATCGATTCCTCTGAATTGGCTCAAATCTACTTATAGCAGTTGACAGTTGACAGTTGACAGTTGACAGTTATCGTATCCGAATCTAACCGTTTATAAAGCAAGGATTTTAGACTCTATTGATTAGATCTTGAATGTCCTAACCGATGTGGCGGTTGCTATAGCTGCTTTTGTATTTTAATCTAATTTTCGATTTGTGCATTTGGGCGATGAGCGCACTTTTTTTCACTTCACCGAGTAGCAGGGGTTTGAAGCCCTTACTCAGGTCGGCAGATTGTGATAAAAACGGAGTTTAAATCTCCTTTTTTATCACTTCGCTGTCAACTGTCAACTGTCAACTGTCAACTGTTTAAAATCGGTTTGAGATGAGTTTGATTCAAGGGAATCTCAATAATTAACTTTGTTCCCTCTCCGGGGGCTGAAATGCAGCTCAATTTGCCGCCGTGTTGTTCCACCGCAATTTCGTGGCTAATTGCCAAACCGATCCCCGCACCTTTTCCTACTGGTTTTGTGGTAAAAAACGGCTCAAATATTTTCTGGCGGACTGTTTCTGTCATGCCCCAACCGTTGTCCTCTATCCGAACTGCTACGGCTTTTTCTCCCGGACAAACTTCAGTTACGATCCGAATTTGTCCCGAATTGACTTGCTCTGTTTCGCACCCGCACGGCGGCGATAATTTTTTGTTTGCAAAGGCATCTTCTAGAGCATCAATGGCATTTGTCAGTACATTCATAAATACTTGATTTATCTGAACTGCGTAACACTCAACCAAAGGCAGACAGCCATATTCTTTGATCAGATGAATTGCAGGGCGATGGTACTTCGTACCTGCTACGCTAACGGGCTTTGGTTTAAGTCGGTTGCTCAAAATCAGCAAAGCGCTGTCTAATCCGTCGTGAATGTCAACTGGTTTAATTTCCGCTTCATCAATTCTAGAGAAGTTTCGCAGCGACTGAACTATCTCGCGGATGCGGTTAGCTCCTACTTTCATTGAACCCACCAACTTCGGTAAGTCTTCAATTATAAACTCTAATTCTACTGCTTCTATTTCTGCTTGAATTTCTAGCGAAGGCGACGGATAGTGCTGCTCGTAAAGCTGCAATAAATTGATTAGTTTTTCACTGTATTCGTTGGCATAGCTAAGATTTCCATATATAAAGTTAATCGGGTTAGTAACTTCATAGGCTACCGCCGCTACCAACTGTCCCAAACTTGACATTTTTTCGCTTTGCACTAATTGAGTTTGCGCCCGCTGAAGCTCGGACATTGCTGTTTTTAAATGAGCAGTTTTTTCACGTTCTCTGGCGACTGATTCTTGTAGTGCCGTATTTAATTTTTCGAGTTTTTCAGCTTGACGTAGCACTATATTAATCATTGCTTTTTTCAGTTCCAATGCAGCGTCTATTTCGCATTGTTTCCAAGGCAACGATTTGCACCTCACATTTTCTTTCCACAGCTCGAAGGATTTCCTAGGAGATATTCTCGGACTGCCATCTTCATCTATTTGAATTGTTTTCTTGGGGTTTCCCGCCCAATTTACCGTCTTAATTACTTCCGGGCGAAACCACAAAACGTATATTTTTTGATTCGGCGATATTGCTATCGCTAAACACCCGCTGGCTGTGTCTTTAAATTCCTCAGCTTCTGGATAGCATTTGCTCAGCGAGTCTGTATAAAATATTTCTTTTCTTAGGTTGTTTTGCACCCAATTAGTTAAGTATTTGAGCGCTTCTCCCTCTGGTGTTTGCCCGACTCGATAGCAATTGTCTCCAAATACTATTGCGGCTCCCTGGGCGTTGACTGCTTCCAGCAAATTCTGCTGACATTTAACTAACACTTCCGACAAGTTTTCGGAGGTGGATATGTCTTCAAAAATCTTGGTTTGAATAGATTTTAAGTGTAGTTTGTAGTCGTAGTCTTCGTTTGCTTCTTTTGATTGCAGTTCTAACGACATTACTTGCCCAATAAATTCGCAGGCGGCGCGCAATTCATAGTTGAGGTATTTTGGTGTATAGTTGTGACAAGCAATCAATCCCCACAGTTTTTTATCTTTGATTAACGAGATTGACATTGAAGCTGCAACGCCCATATTTTGCAGATATTCTAGGTGAATGGGAGAAACGCTTCTCAACACGCTGAAACTGAGGTCTAGGGGCCGGTTCGTAACAGAATTGTTTCCTGAAACTAGGGGGACTGGTTGATAATTAATATCTGGTATCAACCTCAGCCAATTTAACGAATACAGTTTTCTGGCTTGTTTGGGAATATCTGTGCTGGGGTAGTTTAAGCCTAAGAAAGGACTCAGGTTTTCTGCTTTGTCTTCAGCGATGACA
The DNA here is from genome assembly GCA_031372825.1 of Cyanobacteria bacterium OTE_58_metabat_593. GTDB lineage: Bacteria > Cyanobacteriota > Cyanobacteriia > Cyanobacteriales > Microcoleaceae > Microcoleus. The sequence continues at coordinate 25,334 of JANMLZ010000230.1, forward strand.
GCGCCGTTGCCTTCGGGGTCGAATTGATAGACCATAACCCGATCGAATCCTGAGATTTTCCTGACTTCTTCTACAGTCTGTTGACATAATTCTTTGAGATTTTTGGCGCTCTGAATTTTGCTGACAGTGGATCTGACTGAATGATAAAAGCTAAAAACGGAAAGATTTTCTTGAGTGGTTGCCAATTCTAATTCGACGATCAAAACTCCTTCTCCTCGGTGGAGGATGCAGTCAAATTCTAAAGATTTGCCTGCTTTTTTGACAGATAGTTTAATCGGATTGACGGTTTTTAAGTTTTCTTTCTGCAAACAGGCTTTGAGTTTTTCTAGCTGAGTGCGATCTAGTAATAAGCTTAAATCTTGACCGATCGCACTTTCGGCATCAACTCCCAACAAATCCTGCGTATTTTCACTGACTTGCAGGATTTCTAATTGAGGTTCTCGTACCACAAGTAGCACTCCGTGCGGCTGAATGTGACCGGATATGTGAATTGGCTCTCTGTCACAGTTTGTCAAGTCAACTTCTTCAAGTCCTGGGATTGTAATTTGTCGATCCATTTTCTCTGTTTTCCGCTGCAAAAGTTCTCTTTGGGTTCTATCGATCTTAGATTTGAGATCAGATTAGCTTTTCAATAATAATCTCATATTGTTCGATCGCACAACAGCTCGATTTTTTAATGGCAACTGACAATCAATCATCCGCAAATCAGCAACTCAAAAATTAGCCTACGGTTATGTTGCTACTCGACTAACGGCAGTCTTATAGATATGTTTATAAACTGAGCTCTGCAAGTGCGATCGACCCTCTATCTTAATTATTGCAGCACTTGTTGCGATTATTCAAGTGATTTTAATAAGTTTTCATAAAATTAATATTTGTGGTAAAATTTCATAAGCAGGAAAATAATGGAAAAAATGCGTCTTCAGACCGACCCATTGACGAAAACATTAAGTTAAAGTAAGGGTGACAAGATTTCAAAGTCAAGTCACGTTAAGCTCTTAAAGTATATCCAACAGGCCCGATAATTAGACTGATGCTCGACTTCAATACAGTTATGGAGTTTTCTCATACCTACTGCATAGGTATCTGTGCTTTTTTAGTTCCGGCAAACTTGCTGACTACTTTGCAGACAGCGATTTTGACAGGACTAAACCGACCTCGAATGCAAGTTTGGGCGTCTGTGGCTGTGGCCAGCCTTTGGGCTACAGCAATGATATTTCACGTTTTTACCTGGTTCGCGATCGGGGTAGTAATGCCTCCGACATACATCTTGCTAGCTATGGGAATCACTTGTCTAGCTATCAATATCTGGGCGGTGGGGCATCCGGCGAGCATGCTGCAATTAATTCGAGTTGTGGTATCAGCTTTTAAGGGAGGTTTTGGAAGCAAGAAGGAAGAAGTTCGGCAACGGATTTTGTAACGGATGTAATGGATTTCAACAGTTGACAGTTGACAGTTGACAGTTGACAGTTTGAGAGCGACCTCTACCTAGAAGTCCGAGTATTGGAGTAATGAATAGTCTGATTTTTATTTCTCCCTCACTCGTGTTCCGGCTTTCAACCAATTATTTCTGGTAATGGATGTAATGGAAGAAAGTTTGAGTTATCGCCCTTGAGAGAAGTTGGTAGCTAGAAATGTGAAAATCATCAGGGATAATATTAGTTTTTGCTAAAGAGTTCCCTGCTGCCAAATATTGATTCGGAGTCCTGATTTTATAATCCTGATTCCGGTTCACGATCGCGACAATCTTCGGTTTCCGGGCCGCTGGGATGGATGGTGCAGTTGAGCAGGTGACCACCGTCGCTTCTACCGTAATAGTAGCGACATCCGTTGCAAATTGCCGGACGTTCGATCGCCCTTTGATAAACCGGATAATCCGCAGCCAGCAGTGAAAAGTCGCGCTGCGTCTGAACAGTCCCGATCGTAGCGCCTGAGAGTTCGACAGCTTGGCGGATGTTTTCGATCCTGCTGTAAGGTGGCAAGTAAATGTCAATATAAAGGCGAACACCCTCGGCTTCTTGCTCCTGGCGGGTAATAGTACCTCCAAGCAAACCGACACGCGACGCAATAGCCGAGGAAAATTCCTCCAAGGAAGTGCAGTAACCGGAAAAAACGTGAATGTGTTCGTCGGTAGTAGCCCTCACAGTCAGGCGAGTGGGAATCAGCACTCTCAGGTAAGCGTCGAGTTCGTCAAAAACCGGTTCGGCTAGGGATAGCATTTGGTTTGCGTCTTCCTGGTTGAGACCAAAACCCTTAGAAACCTTGCCAACCAAGGCTGACAAAATATTAAAAACTTCCGTTAATAGCGATTGTAGCCTGCTATCAATGGCGATCGGACATTCTCTGAGAAGTTTTAAATAATCCTCCAAGCGATGGGCTATGCGCTGAATGCTGCTAAATCCGAGCATCGCTGCTCCGCCTTTAATCGAGTGCGAGGCTCGGATGAGCTGATGTATCGTTTGGGGAGCTTGCATGGTGAATTGAGGGCCCTGCAAGCCTTGTTCGATGATTTGGACGTGTTCTGTGGCTTCTTCGAGAAAGTAGCCGATGATGCGCTGTAGTTGTTCTGGCAACATAATTTTATTCTCCGAAAGGCACCCGAGGATCAGTTGACAGTTGACAGTTGACAGTTGACAGTTGACAGTTGACTGCTGACTGTTGACTGCTGACTGTTGACAGTTGACAGTTGTCAGATATTTAATAGTTTTGATCCGATATTTAAAGGACGAGTTATTTGTGTTTTCAAGCCCTAATCTGTTTTATTCTGGCTCACGGCAACTGTAGTGGCAATATTTAAAACTGTTAACTTTTAACTGTTGACTGTGATTTTTGGGTTCCGAGAGTGGCGGTTGCTACCCCCAACAGTAGCACCGCAGCACCTGCAAGTACCGCCGGCGCGGGCACTTCCCCAAACAGCAAATAACCCAAACAACTCGCCCCAACCGGTTCAAACAAGATAGCAAGAGTTACCAGAGTTGGGGAAATTTTTACTACAGCCCAGTTTAAAATAGTGTGGCCGACTAATTGAGGCAAGGCGGCTGTTAACAAAATATAAAAATATACAATGTGCGGGTAGCCAGTATAACTGGTACCAAAGACGATCGGCAGAGGCAACAGGACGATCGCAGCAACAGTATAGGCGATCGCAATATAGCCACCAATTCCCAATCCCCGCCGCTGAGCTTCCCGGCCCAGCAGCAAATACAAGCTAACAGCCCAGGAACCAGCCAGAGCCAGGAAATTTCCCAGCAGTTGCTGACTGCCGACATTGGCTGCGCCCGCACTTCCAACGGCGATCGCCATTCCGCCAGCCAGAGCTATAGCAATACCAGCGATCGACATTTTGCTCAGTTTTTCGCCGAACCAGAAGCGCGACAACAGCGCTACCCAGACGGGATTTGTGGTGACGAGAGCAGTCGAAGCGGCGATCGAAGTATAAGAAAGTGAGGTAATCCAGAGAGCAAAGTGCAGGGCGAGACACAAACCTGCCGCAGCAGCATAGCGCCGAGCTCCCGGTTGCAGGGCATTCCACTGAATTTTCGGCCAAGCAGGAAGCAGAATTAAGGCAGATAAAGTCAGGCGAGAAGCTGCGAGTACCAGGCTGAAACCGAAGCCGCCCGCGCCTGCTTTCAAGTTAGCCAGCCGAATTAAAATTGAAGCAGTTGAAACGGCTAAAACACCAATAATTAACAATAGGGCGATCGACCAATTAGGCGGTTTTTTCGGAACATTCATTTTTTGGGGAATTGGGCATTGGGAATTGGGCATTGGGAATTGGGAATTGGAAAAATTCACATAGTAATTTTTGCACAAATCCTCAACACTTTCTCTTCTCTTCCCTTCTCCTCTCTTCCTTCGTGTCCTTAGCGTCTTCGCGGTTCGTTAAAAAAGCCCGATCGCCGATCGCCAAAAATTGCCATAATCAAGAAAAATCAACCTAGAGCGCGCCTAAAATTACCCTACCTATGTTATAGTTTCAATACCGCAGTACGGGCAGCGCAAGTTTATGAGATTGTAGATTATGGGCAATTATTGTTAACGAACACGCCCTATAAAATTCAACATCACACAAGTCCGAATCATCTCATTTCCAGTTGCATCAGTATTGTTTAAATATTCAAACAGTCAACAGTCAACAGTCAACAGTCAACAGTCAACAGTCAACAGTCATTCCGGTTCAACCGGAATTGATATTACAATTTATAACTATCTATGGCTCCTACAGTTTTGATTACAGGCGCTTCTCAGGGAAGCGGGAAAGCAACAGCAATTTTATTTGCAAGTAAAGGCTACGATGTAGTGATGGTGGCTCGCCAGCCAGAGAGATTGGCAGCAGCAGCGGCTCAAGTGCAGCGTGAAGGCACTTCGGCTGTCGCTATTGCGGGGGATGTTGGCGACATTCAACAAGTGCGTGCGATCGTCCAAAAAGCCCTAGATGCCTGCGGAAACATCGATGTTTTGGTTAACAATGCCGGTATTTGTCTCACGGGGGTGATCGAGCAAACAACCTCCGAAGACTGGCAGCAATTAATGAATACCAATTTTTGGGGATGTGTTAACACAATTCAAGAAATTTTGCCACATTTTCTCGAACGAAAAACTGGGACAATAGTCAATGTTGGTTCCATTGGTGGCAAAATGCCCTTGCCTCAAATGACTGCTTATTGTGCCAGCAAATATGCAGTAACGGGTTTAACAGAAACTTTGCGATTGGAATTAGCGCCCCAAGGCATTCACGTTTGTGCGGTGCATCCGGGCTTGATTAACAGCGATTTTTTGGAAAGAGCTCAATTTCGCGATCGAGACGCACCCGCAGTCGAATTGCGCCGCCAGCAAATGACCGAAATGCTAAAATCTTCAGCAGCAAGTCAGCCAGAAGATATTGCTAAAGCTATCTGGGATGCTGTCAAAAATCAGCGTGCAGAAGTTATAGTCGGCCCTGCTTTTTTGGCATCGGAAGCTTATCGATTATTCCCCGGTTTGATGCAGTGGGCGATGGAAAAGGGCAAGTAAATTGTGAGAGTGATTAGTCATTAGTTATTAGTCATTAGCAAATTCGGACACGGCAATGCCGTTTCCCTACCCCATAATAATCATAAGCGCTCGCAGCGAGAGATGTAACTATCGCCCGATTAATTGTAGGGAAACGGCACTGCCGTGTCCTGATTTCTAATAGCAGATAATATCAATTACGGCTGCGCCGAAATGACAAGCGAGGACACGGCAGTGCCGTTTCCCTACCGCTATAAATTGTAGGGAAACGGCACTGCCGTTTCCTCCGTTTCTATCATTCCGATGAAGAGCGAATTTGATATTAGTTGTGCATCATTAGCAAGGTGCTTACGGCGCACCCTACGAATTAAAGCAGAGAATTAGCATTGATAAAACGACCGTTTAAATCGGCCGGCGTCACATTCAACACAGTACCCAACAAAGCATTAGTAACACCGAATCTAATATTAGTAGCTTCAACGCGGCCGTTACCATCGGGATCGAGACTTCGCTGCGAGATACCACCCTTGGTTAACAAACTGGTTCCCCCCGATATAGTTGCAGGATCGAGCAGCAGCAGTCTCGGATCGTTTAAGCTATAACTTACCTGTTCAAATGAGATATTATTGCTGGTAAATGGTACACTAATTCCGATTGAATCGCTAGACTTATCAAAATCCACAATTACCGCGTCAGGAACTTCAATGCCAGCTACTTTGATGCCAGCTTGATCGACTCGAAAAACAAACACATCACTCCCCGCACCTCCTTTGTAAATATCCACATCTCTGTCGCCGATTAAAGTATCGTTACCGTCACCCCCAACTAACAAATCAACACCTTGTCCGCCGCGCAGCAAATCATTTCCCGCACCGCCATCCAGGAAATCGCTATTTCTATCCCCTGTCAAGAAATCGTCGCCAGTTTCTCCCAAAATATCGTCATCATCTTTGCCGCCGTAAAGAGAATCATTGCCGATACCGCCTAACAGACTGTCTTTACCATCGTTGCCAAAAATCCGTTCTGTATCTGACGAGCCCCTGACAGTATCATTACCGCCCAGCATCCAAACTCCTCCAGAAAAACTAGCAAGTTGTCCCGGTGTAAGTGTAATATTTTCAGGAGAATTGTCTCCTACCAAACGGGGGATGCCTGAAAGATTTGGGGTGAGTACCATAGTTGTAAGTTTTGTGCGGTGCGATCGTGGATATCTTACATTCATTCTACAGCTTAGTAGGGTGCGCCAGAACACGCTTACTTATGATATAGAGGAGACGGCAGTGGGGGGTGCCAACCCCCGTTTAATTTTGGGGCACGGCCCAGCCCGCACCAGGGGGTTTTTGAAATTTATTAAGAATCTAACCGATTTTTTATTT
>JANMLZ010000231.1:0-15485 GCA_031372825.1 Cyanobacteria bacterium OTE_58_metabat_593
CTGTTCGCTGTTGACTGTTCGCTGTTGACTGTTCGCTGTTGACTGTTCGCTGTTGACTGTTCGCTGTTGACTGTTCGCTGTTGACTGTTCGCTGTTGACTGTTCGCTGTTGACTGTTCGCTGTTGACTGTTCGCTGACAACCGTCAACCGTCAACAGCGAACAACATCCCTAGTTGTTAATTACCGATTCGATCGTTTGGTGATAGATAATTCTGCCCGGAGTAGTGCGAATGAACTGAGTGATCAACTTGCCGTCTGAGTCTTCTCTCACACGGCGGAACTTGTATTCTTTCGTCACTACTTTACCGTCTGCCGATCGCTCCATTTTCAGCGGTTCTCCCTCCGGTTCTATGTTTTCTATAGCGCCTTGGAACCTCACCCACACATAGGAGTGCAAGTTAATGACTCCTTGTTCGTAAGCGACAACAGCATCGGTAAGGTTAGAGAAATAGTGACCGGCTCCTTTTTGAGCGTCAAGATTCTCGGCTGTCAGGTAATAGCAACCGAGCACCATATCTTGAGAAGGAGTGACGATCGGTCTTCCCGTTGCTGGCGACATAATGTTGTTAGAAGCCAGCATCAGCAAGCGCGCTTCTGCTTGAGATTCCAGAGACAAAGGCACGTGCACGGCCATTTGGTCGCCGTCAAAGTCAGCGTTAAAAGCCGGACAGACTAGCGGGTGAAGCTGAATCGCTCTCCCGTCCACCAAAATCGGCTCAAAAGCTTGAATCCCCAAACGGTGCAGCGTCGGAGCCCGGTTCAACATGACTGGGTGCCCTTCAATTACCTCCTGAAGCACATCCCAAACGCTGGGATCGTTGCGCTGGATCAGTTTTTTCGCAGCTTTGATGTTGTTGACCAATCCTTGGCGAATTAAGCGGTGGATGACGAAAGGCTGGAAAAGCTCGATCGCCATTTCCCTCGGCAAACCGCACTGATGAATCTTCAGTTTCGGCCCCACCACAATTACCGAACGCCCGGAGTAGTCAACCCGTTTCCCCAGCAAGTTTTGGCGGAAGCGACCTTGTTTCCCTTCAATAATGTCCGACAGCGACTTCAGCGGACGGTTGTTTGCACCTACCACTGTCCGGCCGCGACGCCCGTTGTCAATCAGCGCATCCACAGCTTCTTGCAGCATCCGCTTTTCGTTACGGATGATAATCTCCGGCGCCAGAATCTCTTGTAGTCTCGCCAAGCGGTTATTGCGGTTGATAACTCTCCGATAAAGGTCGTTGAGGTCACTCGTGGCAAAACGCCCACCGTCTAGCTGAACCATCGGCCGCAAGTCCGGGGGAATCACCGGAATCACGTTGAGCACCATCCAATCGGGATGAGAACCCGTAGCGATGAAATTGTCAATTACCCGCAAGCGTTTAATTAACTTCGCCCGTTTTTGACCTTTAGCATTGGCAATATCCTCCCGCAACTTTTCTGCTTCACTTTCTAGCGGAATATTTTGCAGCAAAACTTGCAAAGCTTCAGCACCAATCCCCACTTCTACACCTGTGAGTGTGGAATCTTCACTGTAAAGTTCGTCTTCTATTTCCAGCCAAGCATCTTCTGTCAGCAATTGCTTGTATTGCAGCTTCTCTGCATTACCTGCATTCAGCACAACATAGGCGTTGAAATAAACGATTTGTTCGACATCACGCAGGGGCATATCTAACAGGATTGCCATGTAACTGGGGATGCCTTTGAGATACCAAACGTGAGCTACTGGAGCTGCTAATTTGATAAAGCCCATGCGATGACGACGGACGCGAGATTCTGTTACTTCAACACCGCATCTTTCGCAAACAATGCCTCTATGACGAACTCTCTTGTACTTCCCACAATGACATTCCCAATCTTTTGCAGGCCCAAAAATGCGCTCACAAAACAAGCCATCCATTTCCGGTTTTAATGTCCTATAATTTATGGTTTCCGGTTTTATGATTTCGCCCACTGTCTGACCATTGGGTAAAGTTCTCTCTCCCCATTGTCGAATTCTTTCTGGTGAAGCTAACCCTATTTTGACGTAATCAAAGCGTTGTTCTATCTTAGCCATTGTGACTCCAGTTGACAATTTACAGTCGATTATTGGTGGTAATTTATCTTTTTTGTTGCTAGTTTTGCCACTTCAAATCAATATTATTCTCCTTTATATGTGACATTATTTTTAATATCATGAATGATACTTCTAGATACCCCAAATTCCTGAGCTATTTTGGGAATGGATTCTCCAGCTTGAATTCGTCTTCTGATTTCAAGAGCTTGAGCAAAAGTAAATTTGCGATCGAGATATCCACCCATACGAGGGGCTGGAATCTTTTCACCGTCTTCTTTCCAAGTGACGTGATACTTAATACAATGTATGGTATGACTACGAACACTATATTCCTGTGCTACATCCTTCATCCTCTCTCCTGCTGCTAGCTTTTGCCGAATTTCTCGCACCTTTTCCCAGTCTAATTTGGCATTGGAAAGGGGATGACTTTTGCCTTGAGTGCGTCCTTTTTTGGAAGCATCCAATGAATTTTGGGAACGAGTACCACCCCAAAGGTGTTCTGGATTAATACAACTGGGATTGTCGCAGGTATGACAAGCGTCGATTGAAGTCGGAATTTCACATCCTAATTTCTCTGCTAAAACAGCACGAGTAACTGATTTCGATTTCCCATTTTTCAAGTATCTGCCATAACCTGAAGCATCTTTTGCACCTTTAAAAGGTATGCAGCGGTTGTCTTGAATTTCTCCTAAAAAACCGGGGGCGACTGTAGTGAAGTTATCGGGAATATTTGCCTTAAGTATCTTAGTAATAGTGTCATGATCTACTGCATACTCTTTTGCTAGGTGGTTCTTGATGGTTCCAGCTAAATATTTAGTCTGAATTTCCCGCAGTTGTTGGATAGACAATATGCCAATACCCGGAATACTTTTGCGTCTGGGAGTTTTGCGCTCGCGCTCCATCATCTGTCCGGTATTCTCAGCAGCAGACCCCGCTACGAGATGTTCCGGGTTGATGCAGCCTGGATTATCGCAGGTGTGGCAAGCAAAATAACCGGAAGCGAGGAATCCTGCTATTTTTGATTCGAGGACTAATCGGTGGACTAATACCGTTTTGCCATCGATCCATTTGCGGCCGTAACCGTTGCCAAATTTGCTCCCTTTCCAATTAATGCAGCCCGTCACCGGATCGAGTTCTCCTTCAATTCCTGGGACAACTGTTACAATAATCATGTCAGCGTCTCTCCTTGTTAGAGCGTTGATTCGCCTCAACAGTGGTACGAACACTGCTGAGGCATTTTAATTTGAAAGTGTCGATCGAAGATTAAAGAATTGAATGTTGCCAAAAAATCTTTAATTTTCAATCTTCAATCCCTAATCGTCATCTTCGTCGCGAGAAAGCGATTCGTAAGTAGGCCTGGAGGGCGATCGCTTGCCCCCAACATCCGCCATCAAATCCACCTCAACGTGTTCGCTGCCCTCGTCGGACGTATTCACCTTGTGCACGGCAATATCCAAGCACAAAGACTGCAACTCGCGCATTAACACCTTGAAAGATTCAGGAGTACCCGGGCGCGGAATGGCTTTACCTTTGACGATCGCATTTAAAGCCTCGTTTCTACCCTGCATATCATCCGACTTCACAGTCAGCAGTTCTTGCAAGGTGTAAGCGCAACCAAAGGCTTCCAGAGCCCAAACTTCCATTTCTCCGAACCGTTGTCCACCCTGCTGCGCTTTACCGCCTAGAGGCTGCTGCGTTACCAAGGAGTAAGGGCCGGTGCTACGGGCGTGGATTTTGTCATCTACCAAGTGGACGAGTTTGAGCATATAAGCGATGCCGACTGTGACAGGTCGATCGAACGGTTCGCCAGTTCTGCCATCGTAGACAATAGTCTTACCCGGATGCTTTTCATTAAACACCCACGGCTTACCAGTTTTCTCCCGCGCCTCCTGTAACTTGCCGTGAACCGTTTCGCGAGACTTTTCAGCCCCGTGCATTTCGTCGAAAGGAACCATTTTGAACCGCATCGACAGATTTTCACCGGCCCAGCCCAGCAAACACTCGAAGATTTGACCGACATTCATCCGTGAGGGTACGCCCAACGGATTCAGCACAATATCAACCGGAGTCCCATCGGGCAAATAAGGCATATCTTCCATCGGCAGAATCCGGGACACAATACCCTTATTCCCGTGACGACCGGCCATTTTGTCACCGACTTGAATCTTCCGTTTTTGAGCTACATAGACGCGGACGACCATGTTTGCGCCCGGGGGCAATTCGTCGCCCTGTTCGCGAGTGAATACTCGCACGTCCACCACGCGGCCTTTTTCGCCGTTAGGAACGCGGAGGGAGTTATCGCGCACGTCGCGGGCTTTTTCACCAAAAATTGCTCGCAGCAGTTTTTCTTCTGGCGGTTGGTCGGATTCACCTTTGGGAGTGACTTTACCCACCAAAATATCACTAGCTTCTACCCAAGCACCCTTGCGGATAATTCCTTGTTCGTCTAGCTGGCGCAGCGCGTCTTCGCCGACATTCGGAATTTCGCGAGTGATTTCTTCGGGGCCGAGTTTAGTTTGGCGGGCTTCGATTTCATACTTTTCAATGTGGATCGAAGTATAAACATCTTCGTACACCAAGCGCTCGCTAATCAGCATAGCGTCTTCGTAGTTGTAGCCTTCCCAGGGCATATAAGCTACGAGGATATTGTGGCCCAGAGCTAGTTCTGCCCCTTCAGTAGAGGAACCATCAGCGAGGACTTGACCGGCAACAACTCGATCGCCCTCATAAATCAAAGGACGCTGGTTTAAGCAAGTATCCTGGTTAGAACGCTGATATTTTTGCAGTTCGTGTTCGATGCATCCAGCATATTTTTGCTTCCAAACCGAGGGCTGTTTGAACTTGAGTTCGTCATATTCCCGAATCAAAAAATGTTCTTCGCTGGAAGTCGATTCGACATCTACAGCCATCGGTTTGACAATAATCCGGGTAGCGTCGATGTAAATCACCTCGCCGTTAATCCGAGAAACTACAACCATCCCGGAATCTCGCGCGGCCTGAGCTTCCAGCCCTGTACCCACGAGAGGCCGTTCGGGTTTGAGCAGTGGGACTGCTTGGCGCTGCATATTAGAACCCATCAGAGCTCTGTTTGCGTCGTCATGTTCCAAGAACGGAATCAGGGATGTTGCGACGGAGACGATTTGGACTGGCGAAATCGCCATATAGTCCACCTGCATCGGCGTAGTCGTCGTAAATTCTTGGCGGTAGCGGACGGCTACGGTTTCGCCCAAGAGGTTATTGTTTTCGTCGAGGCTAATGTCGCCCGGCGCAACCCGCAAATCATCTTCTTCATCGGCTGTCATGTAAACAGGAGCTTTATCGCGCAGCACCTGTCCTTTTTCTACTGGATAAAAAGGAGTTTCAATGAAGCCATAGGAGTTGACTCGCGCGTGGGTAGCGAGGGAACCGATTAGACCGGCGTTGGGGCCTTCTGGTGTTTCGATCGGGCAAATGCGACCATAGTGGGATGGGTGAATGTCTCGCACCGCAAACCCGGCGCGTTCCCGTGTCAACCCTCCAGGGCCAAGGGCGGAAAGTCGGCGTTTGTGCGTCAGTTCTGCTAAAGGATTCGTTTGATCCATGAACTGCGATAGCTGGGAGGAACCAAAGAATTCTTTGATTGCTGCTACCAGCGGTTTGGGGTTGACCAGAGAAGCTGGGCTCAAGGAGTCGGCATCGGAGACTGTCATCCGTTCGCGGATAATCCGTTCTAAGCGGTTGAGTCCGACTCTGACTTGGTTTTGCAGCAGTTCTCCGACACTGCGGACGCGACGGTTGCCTAAGTGGTCGATGTCGTCGGTTGAGCCGATGTCGAATTCGAGGTTAATTAAATAGTCGATCGCCGTCAAGATATCTTGCGATGTCAACACCCGCGTTGTATCTGGGATAGACAGATGCAACTTCTTGTTCAATTTGTAACGACCAACCCGACCCAAATCGTAGCGTTTGGGGTCAAAGAAACGGGAGTTAAGCAGTTGTTCGCCCCCTGCTACGGTGGGGGGTTCACCCGGACGGAGTTTGCGGTACAGCTCCATCAGAGCTTCTTCTTCGCCGAACTGTCCTTCTTTCTCGATCGTTTTCTGGAAGTATTCGGGATGGCGTAGGGAGTCGTAAATTTCGCCGTCAGTCAACCCCAGAGCTTTTAGCAGCACCTGAGCGCTGAGTTTGCGGGTTTTGTCGATTCTGACCCAGACTAAATCGTTTTTGTCTGTTTCAAATTTCAGCCATGCGCCACGGTTGGGGATTAGAGATGCGTTGTAGGAACGGCGACCGTTTTTGTCGGTTTCTGACTTGTAGTACACGCCTGGGGAACGCACGATTTGATTAACGATTACTCGTTCGGCCCCGTTGATGATGAAAGTGCCGCGCTCGGTCATCAACGGCAAATCGCCGATGAAAACCTCTTGTTCTTTGATTTCCCCAGTTTCTTTGTTAATCAAGCGGGTAGGAACGTACATTTGCACTGAATAAGTGCTGTCCCGCCGTTTTGCTTCATCTACGTCGTATTTTGGGCGCTTCAGTTTGAAGTCTTTGCCCATGAAGTGCAGTTCCAGTTTACCCGTGTAATCTGTAATCGGCGAGAAGCTGTCTAGTTCTTCGATCAGTCCGGCTTCTAGAAACCAGCGAAAACTTGCCCGCTGGATTTCGATCAGGTCGGGCAAGGTGAAGGCAAATTCTGTGTAATCTTTAGTGGTCATGGGTGTCCTTTTTCCGCAGTGGCTCTAGCTTTTTACAGGGCGCCAAGGCTTGGCTTTTTTACCTTGTTGCGTTTTTTTGATGAATTGTGTGAGAGAATTTATATGATGTTTTCGATCGCCTGCCAATTGCTGCAACGGTTATTTGTGCTGGTTGCTCGCAGTAGTTTTTTGCGGATTTTTGATTGTATCGAGATGCTTTTAGCTCCGATATCTTGGTGTCTCAGGGCAAATACCCTAGACATTTTACTTCTAAAATTGACTTGACAGCTATTGCCAAATTGCTGAGGTTCCAATTTTCTTCTGATGTGTAAGTTTGAGGTATTACTTGATTTTTTAGCCTGCCCCGCAGGTTAGCGTGTTCGCGTTATGTTGGCGTCAATAGTGGGCCAACGCCCGATCGGTTTGTTCTTTTAATTATAGGACGCAAATCCGATCGCAGCAGGCAACTCCCAAAAAATCTGAAATAAAGGATGAATCCGGTTTTTAGGGCAGAATCTAGATGGGATCATCTCTATTGTTTGCCTCTAATTCGATTTGTTTTCGTCGTTTCTGGGTTCTAGCTCAACTGAAAAGCCGAATAGCTGACAGGCATTTTCTGTTGTCTGCTGAGACAAAGTTAAGAGAGAAACTCCTCTCAATTTAGCAACTTGCTCGGCCACGTGGTAGACGTAAGCTGGTTCGTTGCGTTTTCCCCGCTGGGGTACGGGGGCGAGAAAAGGGCAATCTGTCTCGACTAGGATGCGATCGCTATTTACCATACAAGCTGATTCTTGTATCTGCAAGGCTTTTTTAAATGTGACTGTTCCGCTAAAACTAATGTAGAAACCCAGGTCTAAAAACCACTGGGTTTCTTCGGGTGTACCTCCCCAGCAGTGCATGACACCACGTACCGGGCCGCGCGTTTGCCAAAAGTTCCGCAGCATTTGGGCCATTGGGGCGGCAGCGTCGCGACAGTGGATAATGACTGGTTTGTCAAGTTGCTGGGCGATTTCAAGCTGTGCCTCAAACACTTTAAACTGGTGTTCACGATCGTCACCTTTATGAAAGTCTAGTCCGGTTTCGCCGATCGCCACTACCCTAGAGTCGGAACTTGCCTTATCCCTAATCTGGTTCGCAGTCTCGTTGTTCCACTTACCGGCATCTAGGGGATGAAGCCCAACCGCAAAGGAGACTTCTGCGAATCGATCGGCAATTGCTTGAATTCCGGCAAACTCTTCTGGCTCTACACAAGAATGAACCAGTCGAACTACACCAGCTTCGCGCCAGCGTTCTCGAATGGCTTCTAACTCAGATTTGTAGGTTTCAAAGTTGATATGAACGTGAGTGTCGATGAGCTGCATGGGGGAAGCAGAGTAGATTTTATCCGAGAGCGTCCGAGTTTCTGATGGGTAGGGCCAGAGGAGGATAGTCGGTGAGTGGGATAGGAAGAAAGTCGGAGAAATCTTCCCTTTTTCTTATTCCTGCTACGTTCCAACTTCTTCCCTCAACATTCATCCATCAAATGCGTTGAATCCGTTGCCGAATTTCCTTCTGCTTTAGGCTGCTGTTGTTGCTTCGTGCGGTTTGAGTATTCTCGCCAAGCGGGACTTCTTGTGATTACCGTTGTTGCGGTGAAGTACGCCTTTTTTGACAGCTTTATCAATTTTGCTATATGCCTCAGACATTCGCTCCTGGACTTCTTGCATTAATTCAGGACTCGGAGCTGCGGCATACTTGTCAACGGCTACAAAATACTTCTTCATCAAGGTTTTGACCGCTGACTTGTAAGATTTGTTGTACAAGCGGTTGCGTTCGGCGATTTTGACTCGTTTGACGGCGGACTTAATATTTGCCATAGTTCTGATGATGGAAGTAGGTATTCATTGATACTCCGTACTCTCAAGATAGTCTCAAGACACGGGGATTTTGAAGCACAACCTTTTCGGGGTCTATCCACAAAAAGCTTGATTTTTAAAGGCTGAGTCACAGAGTAACTAACACTCGCTCAGATTGAGCTGAGTTTTTTGCTACTTTTAGGCGACGATCGCGCACTAATTTTTGACTGACTCATTATAACTGCCTATTTTTTACCTCTGACGATACCCAAAGGTATGACACGGGTGTTACGGAGGCGTGTTGCGGGGTTTCCACCCTCACGAGTTAAAGTCACGATTGCTTGCGCGCAACTTTCAACTATACAATATTTTGGCGTTTTTTTATAAAAAAATTATCAGGTGTCAGAAAAAACAATATAGCATTTATTTCCGATCAAAATCCGATTCCCAGAAAAATCCAAGTTAAGCTATAACAAAGAGTACAGGTTATTTTGGCTTCACCAAGAAGCAATTAAGGAAAATAAAAGCCAAAAGGCAGAAGGTAGAAGGTAGAAGCAGCCGGATCAGAAAGTAGAAGGCAGAATCAAAATTCTCCCCCTAGGGCAGTCTCCCTCTGGGATAGAACTCTCTTCCTGGACACTCGATCGGCTTGGTGGACAATTCAAGAGAGAAGGTTGTGACTTGTTCTCTTCGTGTTGCAAAATCCTTGACAGGGATTTAAGCGCAGCACTGAACACGACTGAAAATACCGCGAGTCTCGCGGTTTGAGCTTGTGGACTGGTGGCCTACTTCTCCAGGATATCCCCACAAAAATCCCAAATTGTCAAGTAAATGTTAGTGAATTTTATAGACGGCATTCCGAATCTCCATGCTGCGAATCATTACTCAGTGGGTTGAGGCACAAGCTGAACTGCGACGGATCTGCGATCGCACCCATGACGAACTTGTCGTTCACAAAGAAGCTACTGTGCGGGAAGTGCTGCAAGCTGTCAAGCGCAAAGGCGATAAGGCTGTGCTGCACTACACCGCTGAATTTGACCGCATGACCCTAAATGCGGAAGAACTGCGGGTGACTGGCGCCGAATTGGATGCTGCTTACCAGCAAGTGTCGAAAGAATTATTAAATGCAATCCGCACAGCTTGCAAACAGGTAGAGGCGTTTCACCGACAGCGCGTCCCAAAGTCTTGGGTGCAGTTTGGCGATGACGAGATTGTTTTGGGCAAACGCTACACTCCGGTCGATCGCGCGGGAATTTACATCCCTGGGGGTCAGGCCTCCTATCCCAGCTCAGTAATCATGAATGCGGTGCCTGCAAAGGTCGCCAAGGTTCCGAGACTGGTGATGTGTACTCCCCCCGGACAAGAGAAAAAAATGAATCCTGCGGTGCTGGTAGCGGCTCAGGAGGCGGGAGTTGATGAGATTTATCGGGTAGGTGGGGCTCAGGCGATCGCAGCTTTGGCCTACGGTACAGAAACTATTCCGAAGGTAGATTTAATTACTGGGCCAGGAAATATTTACGTCACCCTGGCAAAAAAACTGGTTTACGGGACGGTTGGGATCGATTCTCTGGCGGGCCCGTCGGAGGTGCTAATTATCGCTGATGGCAAAGCTAACCCCGTACACGTAGCTGCGGATATGTTGGCTCAAGCTGAACATGATTCGATGGCGTCGGCGATTTTGCTGACGGCGGATTCGGTGCTGGCGAGAAAAGTGGTGGCCGAGGTAGAGAGACAGTTGGCGAATCACCCGCGCCGGACTTTGACTGAAAAGGCGATCGCGAATTACGGTTTAGTCGTAGTAGTTGAGTCTCTGAAGGCGGCGGCGGAACTCTCTAACGAGTTTGCTCCCGAACACTTGGAATTGCAAGTGGCAGATCCCTGGGCCTTGCTGGAGCAAATTCGCCACGCTGGGGCGATTTTCTTGGGCTATTCAACACCGGAAGCTGTGGGTGATTATTTGGCTGGCCCGAATCACACTTTGCCGACTTCTGGAGCTCCCCGCTATGCGTCACCGCTATGTGTCGAAACTTTCATGAAGCATTCGAGTTTGATTGATTATTCGCCGACTGCACTGAAAAAGGTGGCTAAGGCGATTAATGTTTTGGCTGAAGCTGAGGGTTTGCCTTCTCACGCTGATTCGGTGCGACTGCGGACTGAAAATCTGGGGGATGGAGAATTTTAGCTTCTAGTTGGTAGTTGGTAGATGGGTGGTAAATGTAAAAGGCGATCGCATTTATATCCCCGACTTGTTAAAGAAGTCGGGGATCTGGGATATTTTCTTGATGAGATACCTAATTCCTAAATATGAGATCTAAAAGTAGCAGTTTTAATTATGTTAATCTCGATCAAATAATCCTAGTTTTTAATTAAACAAGTGAAAAATGATATGAGTATCGCCCAAAACCCTGAAACAAAGCTGATGGAGAAAATCCGTAGTTTGTCGCCAGATACAATCACGGTATTAGAAGATTTTCTCGACTTCCTATTAACGAGAAGTGAAGCTCATCTTCTCGTTAATACTGCAACCAAACTCTCAGAAGCAGCTTTTGCAAAAATTTGGGATAACCCAGAGGATGCGGAGTATGACGAGTTATAATTTTGGTGATGTGGTTTTAGTTCAGTTTCCTTTGACAGACTTACTAGAATTTTTACTATGATGAAAGAGCAAACATTTGAACTGGACGAATCTCAGATAAAATTTCTCCAAAGTTGTCAAAAGTATGGGTTTAAAGATGCGAATGAAGTAGTAAGAATCGCAATTAAACGCCTGGAATTAGCATTAGAAGCGGAGCGACTGGAAGAATCTGCGGCTCTCTATGCAGAAATCTATAAGGAAGATACAGACTTGCAAGAATTGGCAGAATTAGGTTTAGAAGAATGGCTGAAGCTATAAAATTGAAACGCGGTTTAATTATTGAAGTTAATCTAGATCCAACTAAGGGTTCTGAAACGGGAAAAATTAGACCTTGTGTTGTTGTGACCAACAATACTTATAATGAGCGAGTTCCTGTAATCCAGGTTGTTCCAATTACTGCTTGGAGTGAAAAAAAGGCCAAGATTAAAAGTAATGTGGAGATTGAACCGTCTGAAAGAAATGGATTGACAAAAAAATCGATTGCTGATTGTTTGCAAACGCGCCCAATTGATTATGGTTCTCGTGGGGTAGATATCCGAGGCGAACTTGAACCAGAGGTGATAATAAAAATCGATCTAGCTCTCCGAATCGTGTTTGCTTTGTAATTTTCAAGCTTTTTAAAGAAGAAATTATCAATAGGTTACGAGGCGATCGCCTTTTTGGATATAATTGAGAAAGGGCGATCGCTCTTTTTTCCCCGCAGATGGACGCAACTTAATATAGACGTAAGAAGAGCGATGGTTGATTGAAATAGAAGTCGGTCAGGATTTGTTGAGGTTGCAGCCTGTGATTCGGAAATATCCGATCGCTCGGTTCGGTCAAATATCGAGCTGATTATTTATAGCACTTCTCAGTAACATGATATTTGCTTACAAATTACCATTAATTGATTGAGGTTACTTTCCTGAAAGTAAGGTTGATTCTTGGTTCGTTAACTTTGGCTACTTTCGGGATTTGGTGTTGCCAAAAGTGCTGTGTTACTCCTTTCATCAACAGAAAGCTTCCTGGGGTTAATTGAATTTCAAATTTCATTTCTTTTTGGTATTTGTGCCTGAGCATGAAACGACGAGTACCCCCAAAACTTACAGAACCGATATCTGGGTTTTCACCAAGTTCTGGTTCATCATCACTGTGCCAAGCTACACTATCTTTGCCGTCGCGATATAGATTAAGCAACACGCTATTAAATAATGTACCTGCTATTGCTTCTATTTTAGATTTGATTGTTATGAGTGTAGGTGTCCATAGATTAGGCTCCATTTTTATTTTGGAGTAAGTGTAAGATTTACCTGCATCTCCGTACCATGCGGTAAGTCGCGGTATAGTGACTTGCT
Organism: Cyanobacteria bacterium OTE_58_metabat_593; assembly: GCA_031372825.1. Lineage (GTDB taxonomy): Bacteria > Cyanobacteriota > Cyanobacteriia > Cyanobacteriales > Microcoleaceae > Microcoleus. The sequence continues at coordinate 12,528 of JANMLZ010000231.1, forward strand.
TGCCAAAAAGCAGAGTCACCTCTTGCTTCCAATTAATAGTGCCGTACAATTCCGCAAATATCTGATTGCTCTCATTGTTATTGAAGAAGTCGGGGTACATGATTACTTCGGCATCAGGCAGAGATAATTGCTGACCATGCTTCTGGCTTTCTGCTTTTGGCTCTTCCCACAATGAAAGTTGAGTATACATAAATCTGCTCGTTGATTACCTTTTACTGAAATTTATAAATATACAGTTGTTGACACAAGCACTGCCCAGCTTTACCATTAATCATGTAAAGCTAATTTTAGCATTTTAACAAGACAAGGATAATTACTTTTTGTAACCTACATAAATTTTTATGTATTCACCAACCAAATCCTGAATCGTGATTTAAGATGAGAGTGGTGTCAATTAGCTATGTACTATGAATTGCTTTCAAATAATTAAATCTGTTCTTGATGAAGCTTATGCCCAAATTCCAGGAGATGAAGCTGAAAAGGATAAGGTAATTAATGACAAACTAAAATACCTGCAAGGAGAATATAAGAAACTATCGGAGGAATGTAACATAGATTATAACCACCCGACGACTAGGTTTGCTTATATTTATACCTATGTAACCTCCCATTCTAATTTGGTGTGTAGTATTATTCAGCAAAATAATGTTTTAGGTAATGTTTTTGACAACAAAAAAGTCAAGGTAGCTTGTATTGGAGGAGGACCTGGCAGCGATTTCTTGGGAATTATAAAATACTTGATGACGAACAAAAAGTCACCGACAATAAACTTTCAACTCTGCGATCGGGAGAAAAGCTGGGCAGAATCTTGGAGTGACGTTGATGACAAAGTAGAAGACCTCGAATTTCGGATATCAACTTCTTATCTCCCACTAGATGTCACTAAACGTGATGACTGGGAATCTCACAGAAAGTATTTTCAGTCAGACCTTTTTACAATGATTTACTTTATGTCAGAAGTATTTAGCCTGCGGCAATCAGCCGATGAATACTTCGCTCACTTATTTGATCAGGCAAAAATCGGCTCACTTTTCTTGTTTATTGATAACAATAGCCCCAAATTTTATAATTGGTTTGACCAGTTGGCTGAAAATCATAAAATAGACATACTAAGCAGTAACGAAACTAAAATGAACGTGCCTTTCCATGAGGAAAAGTCAGATTTAGGAAAATATTTTGACAAATTTTCTAGTCCAAAACTTAAAGCTAATGTTGCATACCGAATAGGGCGAAAAATCTAGAATATGTTCCGGTATGTTTTTACAGAGGGGCATAAGTTTAGATAATGCCAGAAAAATTCGGTTACTCTTACTTCTGCCCTCCTTGCCCGCGATCGCTGCTTTGATGGATCTTGACCTAATCCTAGTCCTCAATGAAGCGATCGCCCTTGACATCAGTTTGGGTTTTTCCCCTTACCCTTCGCCAAAAACTCCCGCAGCCGCAACAAACTAGCCGTTTGTCCCAAATTCAGCGGTAACACCGACACTCCCTCTAACCGAGACTGCACCCATCCGTCGCCCCAATACCACTCGTGAAATCCGTCAATTCCCTGACTCAATAACAGTCGCAGACAATTTGGCTCAGCAATATCAACGTGATGCTGAACCGCCACCGGGCCCAGCCAACTCGTAAACGTCAAACCTTGAGTAAATTCTTCTGGTAAGCCACTGGAGAACTGTTGCGGCCACAACCATTGCTGCAATTGACTCGATCGCACCAAACTATCCCTAATCGCTGTTTCCGAAGCTTCAAGCTCGATCCGCAGGTTGCTTTGTTGAAAATTACCGAACATAAGAATTTTAGATATGAGTGCAAGTAACTTAAATGTAACTTATTCAGAGTTAGGCAGAAACCGGGTTTTTTACGAAAATACTGGTTTATAGCCCAAAATATTGGTAAAAACCCGGTTTCTTGGGTGGGAGTGCGGGAACTTAGAAACCGGGTTTTTACGAAAATACTGGTTTATAACGCTTAATATCGGTAAAAACCCGGTTTCTTGGGTGGGAGTGCGTCCAGGACTATTTGGTATGTGCGTCGCTCTTAAATATTCGATCGGTCTTGCAGATTGTCGATCGCGACACACCCTACGTTAATCTGGTGCATGATGTTCGATCGCACATCAAAGTCAATCACTGTTCCAAATTACTGAAAAATTTAATAACTTCGATCGAATATATCATCCAAAACACAACTTTCGTATCCAATTGTTAAGCTCTGTTGCATTTCGTTTAAATCTCCCCTTCTCACCCCACCGCATCGAAACTCCGTGATACCATCACAGATGAGTAAAGACTTTATAGAAAAAACTGGGGAGAAAAATTTTGACACTAAGGGTTGCAGTAGTAGGTTCAGGGCCGGCCGGTTCTTCCGCCGCCGAAACACTCGTAAAAGCAGGCATCGAAACATACCTATTCGAGCGCAAATTAGACTACGCCAAACCCTGTGGTGGCGCAATTCCCCTGTGCATGGTACAGGAATTTGACTTGCCGCAAAGCATTATAGACCGCCAAGTCAGAAAAATGAAAATGATTTCCCCCTCCAATGTAGAGGTGGATATCAATATCGAAAACGCCGACGAATACATCGGTATGTGTCGCCGGGAAGTTCTCGATGGCTTTATGCGCGATCGGGCAGCCTCATTAGGTGCCAAACTAATTAACGGTACTGTTCACACATTAGAGATTCCCGGCAACAATAAAGACCCCTACATTCTCCACTACGCCGATCACTCCAGCGGCGAGGCAATGGGAATTCAGAAAACTCTGAAAGTGGATTTGGTGATTGGGGCTGACGGTGCTAACTCCCGTGTGGCCAAGGCGATCGATGCTGGTGATTACAATTATGCGATCGCCTTCCAAGAACGCATCCGCCTGCCGGAAGATAAAATGGCTTACTACCACAACTTAGCCGACATGTACGTCGGTGATGACGTATCTACCGACTTCTACGCTTGGGTGT
>JANMLZ010000013.1:0-49844 GCA_031372825.1 Cyanobacteria bacterium OTE_58_metabat_593
AAGAATTCATTCCAATTAGACGCAGGAGGTAATAAAATTAAAATCAGCTATGGCTACCACAACAGTGATAGTTTTTATGAAGCAAATGGCAGTTACTCTATCTTGAGAAGTTGCAATGACTGGACGGCGGAAGCTTTGAGAAAAGCAGATGTCAATACTCCTTTATGGTCTACGCTTTCATCAGCGGTTATGTTTCATTTAAACAGCGGTTGCGAATGTATATAAGAAGGAAGAAGGAAGAAGGAAGAAGGAAGAAGGAAGAAAAATAAATTATTCCCGATTCCCAATGCCCAATGCCCAATGCCCAATGCCCAATGCCCAATGCCCAATTCCCAATTCCCAATTCCCAATGCCCAATTCCCAATTCCCCATAACTACTGACTGATAAATCTAATTGTCGTCATGCGACTGTATAAATCTGGGGCGGTGCGAATGATTTTTCTGAGAAGTTCATCTGTCACCCAAAAAACGATGGGAAAGGAAAATTTTTTGCTGAATTCGCTGCATACTAGGTTGGTAGAAGTCAGCAATCGGTTGATCGACTCCACTGATTCCAAACCGAGGATCATTAAAGCTGGAGGCTGTGCACCGTCTACTTCTGCGGAGATTGTCGTGTAGAGAGTTGTCGCCGATGCGGGTAGAAACAGTTGCTGAGGTTTCTGGGGACAAGTTGCTTCGAGTCGATCGACTATTTGTTCCCGCAAAGCCAGGGAGTTGCAATTGACTAAAACAAAAGAAGAATAACCTTGGGAAAGACGGAGCGCCCGCATTAAAGTTGAGAATGACCGATCGTTATATTTAGCTGAGTCGTACTTAGCTCCATCGTTTGCCGCTGTATTTTCTGAGCTTTCATGGACAAACATAAATTGCAGAGCTTTTATGTAGTAGTTTTAGGTATTTTCTAGATTAAATGCTGTTTATAAAGAAAATCTGAAGATCGGAAAAAAATCTGGAAAACTTTCGGCTGAGCATAGCACAGTTTTAAATTAATATCAATAGTACGATCGACTCATTCAGCTTCACCAGCTTCCCGGCCACCTGCGGCGCTAAAACCAAAGTATCAAATGTAGTTAAACATACCACAAAATCACCGACTCTTCAGAACCAAGGGCAAAGTAAACCAAAAAATTGCCCCAGCACCCGGACTGCTAATCACCCCAATTTCCCCGCCGTGAGCGGCAATAATTTGCCGGCAAAGATACAAGCCCAAGCCCAAACCGACCGAGTGTCTGGATTGATAACCCCTAACGTAAAGGTCAAAAAGATGTTCGCACTGTTCCGGCAATATTCCCACCCCGTCATCTTCAACTGTACAGTAAATCATACTTGGGGAATTCGGGATTGGGGATTGGGGGTTGGGGATTTAGGCATATCCTGTTTCAGTTTGCTTGGATTCATGAAGACTTGCTCGACAGGAATTACTGAAGCCGAGATTTTTAAATTTAGTCCGGGTAGATTGTGCTTTAAAGCATTAGCAATTAAATTAGAAAACACGCGCCACAACTGAGTAGTATCAGCATTCACGGCGGGCAAATCATCGGAAATAAAATTTTTGAAAGTAGCTTTAGCCTCGTTCATTAAAGGCTCCAAATCAGCCGCTGCCGCTTCTACGACTGCCTTCAAATCAACCCGATCGCAGTGTAGCACCAAACCGCGTACTTCCCCAGCGTGAACTTCCAACAGCGAATTGATCAACCGCAATTGCTGTTCGCTACCTTGAATCATCCGCTCCAAAATAGAGCGGGGAATTGCGATCGATTCCCCAGTTTTTGTCTGCCAATTTTTCAACACCATTAACATTCCCGCCACTGGGTTTCGCAAGTCGTGAGAAAGAGCATGAATAAACAGCCGCAGCGATTCTTGCGCTTGTTTGCGCTGCGTGATATCCTCAATTGAACCCTCATAATAAAGCACAGCACCGCTGCTGTGTCGTACCGCCCGTGCTTTCTCAGAAATCCAGACAATACTGCCGTCACAGCGGTAAATTTGCGACTCAAAATCCGAGACTGTGCCGCTTTTCTCGATCGATCGCAAAAACTCATTTCTCCGAACCGGATCGACGTACAACTGCTGCTGAATATCAGTAAACTTTGTCGTCACTTCTTCCGGGGAATCGCAGCCATAAATTCGGGCTAAAGCTGGATTTGCTGTAATGTAGCGCCCGTCGGGAGTGCTTTGAAAAATGCCCTCACCAGCATTCTCAAAAATACTGCGATACTTCGCCTCCGCCACCTCCAACTGCTGGTAAGCAGATGCCAACTCGCGCTTGGTACTAAACTCAGTCCGTTGCAGACATTCGTACCAATAAACCGACAAATCGCAGATCAAACAAAACCAAAATAAATACAAATAAAACCCGCTCAGCCTAAAAGCAGTATACCTAGCAAAACTCAGATTTAAAACCAAATTTATGCTGACGTGGCAGAACAAAACGCCGAGTTGAGAAATCAGGTGGAGGCGCCACCGGACGGGCATCAGCGTAGCTTGGGTGAGAAATGCTAAACTCCAAGTTAAAATCGGTAAGTCCCCGACTTTTGCTACGGCTAATCCAAGTTGTACAAGGACTGTCAATGACCACGAAAAACCCAAAAACAACCAACCGGGATAGCGCTGTCCGATCGCGGTTTTTTGCAGCACGAAACAAGTCAGCAAGCTCAATTCTACAGCAGCGCTCGTGTACAAATAAATAATTTTAAATTCCCGGGGAGCGAATACTGCTTCGCCTAGAAGATAAACAATGATTGAGAAGGCAAAAAAGATGGCAATTCCCACAGCAGGGCGCAGCCGGTCTCGGAGGAAGCGATCGCGCCACACCTCGTAAACCGTTAACGCCGGAACTGATTTTGCATTGCCCAAATAGCTCATACTATTTTAGATTTTAGATTAAAGAATTGGGGAAGAGCGATCGTCCGAGTTGACAGCAGGTAGCGAAAACCAGAAAGTCGAGCCGCTTCCCGGAGTGCTTTCGACACCAATGAAGCCGCCGTGAGCTTTGATAATTTGCTTGGAGAGGTACAGTCCCAAACCCAGCCCTGTTAATTGTCGGCTATTCGGGTCTTGAACGTAAAGTTCAAACAGAGATTCTTGTTGTTTGGCGCTGATTCCCACTCCATTGTCTGTTACAGTGCAGCGAACCATTTTTACGGTAACTCTGGGCAATTTGCTCCTGGTACTGCCAATTTGACCCTGATAGCGGGGCAGTTTGCAACTACCGTCGAGGTTGAATTGGGCGCGGATTTCTTGATGTTTATCCGTGGTGTCGAGCATCCCAGGACGATCGCCCTCCTGATAAGAGGCCTTGGGGATACAGCGGGCGATCGGAGTATTTTGGGATATTAAAAACTGTGAGTTTTCTTTGTTAATTAGCGCTGATTCAACTTCAATCACCTCGGCTTTGAAAGTGATATTGACACCGGGATGATTGTGTTTGATCGCATTAGTTAGCAGATTTTCGACCACCCGCTGCAAGTGTTTGCTGTCGGCATTGACTCTCGGCAAATCGGCTGGTATTTCAAACGTCAAAGTTGCTTGATTTTTGGCCAACATCGGTGCTAAATCGGTAACAATGGCAGAAGTTAAAGACTGCAAGTCCAGCGGTAAAGTATTCAGGAAAATGCCTTTAACCTCGCTAGCGTGAGCGTCGAGTAGGGAATTAACCATCGTCAACTGGTGTTCGCTACCCTGAACGATCCGCTGCAAGATCGATCGAGAAACTGCAATATCCTGTAGAGAGTCACAGGGCGATTTGTTGAGCAAATTTTTTAGCAGTATTAACATTCCCATGACAGGAGTGCGGAGATTGTGAGAAACTGCGTGCAAAAATAGGTCTTTGAGGCGGTTGCTTTCTTGCAGTTCGTGCATTTTTTGCTGTAGTTGGCGGGTGCGTTCCTCCACTTGAGATTCTAAGTTAGTATTAAGAGCTTTTACCTGCTGCAAAAGTTGGGCACAAGAAAGAGCGATCGCCACTTGGGTAGCGAGTTTTTCTAACAAATCAATTTCAAATTCCTGCCACTGGCGCGGCCCGGAACACTGATTGACGGCCAAGATTCCGAATAATTCATCCCCGAGGACGATCGGCACATTTAACGTCGCTCGAATTTGATAGTCGCTGTATAGTTGGGCAATGACATCCCTGACTTGGATGCTAGCAGTATCGGAAACCGATCGGGCGCGGTTGGTAGCATAAAATGTTCTCAAGTATTCGATCTTGCTCTCGTCAGCCAGCACCCATCCCAAAATCGATCGGCATTCGGCATCCACAGACTCAGCCACAATTTTACCGTACACCGGTCTAGCAAGATGTATTTCGCCCGGTGTCATAATGCCGATGAAAGCGCGGTCAGCCTTGAAAAATTGTCGGACTTCGGCGACTGTAGTGTTGAGAATTTCTTGGAGGTCGAGGGAATGGCGAATCCGCAGTGCCATTTCTGAGAGCAAGCGATCGCGATCGGAAGATGCTCGCAAAGCTGCTTCGGCGCGGTATCGTTCGGTTACATCTTGGACTGTGGCGGCAATGACGTTGGAGTTGATTTCTGACTGTTCGCACATAGTCCGTTCGGAGCCGTCGCTGAGCACGATTCGGTACTCTATGGAATAGGGTTTTCGGTCAAAAATGGCTTGGCGTTGCGATCGAGCTACCAATTCTCTGTCTTCTGGGTGTACCGCTTGCAGAAACACTTCTGCTGAGGGTTTGACAGTTCCAGGCACAAAACCTAATAGCCTATAGAGTTCGTCTGACCATCGAAATTGCAGGGGAGGTCGATCTTGTTCTCGAAATTTCTCCCAGTTACCAGTCGGATGACAAACCGAACAATGTAAATCCCAATTGCCTAATTGGGCAATGCGCTGGGCGTTGGCTAAACTAGCTTCGCGATCGTGCAACATGGCCGCAGTGCGACGTACTTCCACTAGGGCTTGTTGGCGTTCGGCGACGACGGCGGCTAACATGAGTGCGACAATGGCGATCGTGGCGATGAAAGCCTGTAAGCATAAAATTGCTTGTTTGAGATTATCACTTTGGACTAAAAACGGGCCTCCTTCTTGGATTGCTCCCCAAATGGCGATGTAAGCAACGATCGAATAAGCGAAAATTGCTCCTCTAGGACTCCATCGTAAAGCTGCCCAAACTACTAGAGGAAAGGGCAAATATTCCAGGGGATACATAACACTAATAGCATTGGTTTTGCCCCCAAATACTAGCCAGCTAACGCTCACCAGCAGAGTTAGCAGAATCAGTGGTTCTAAATAAGTAATTATTAAATTTGGTAATCGGTAATGGGTAATTGGTAATGGGTAATGGGTAATTGGTAATTGGTAATTGGTAATTGATTTTTTGCTAAATGCTTTCGGAAGTAAATGACTCAAAGTTAGTAAAAGTGGGGTGACAATCAAAATTCCCATCCCGTCTCCCAGCCACGTAGTCCACCAGTTGCGAGAGAAATTGCTCCACTGAACCCAACCAAAAATCGACGCGCCCAAGTTGCCGAGGGTAGAACCGAGGAAAGTAGACCCAATGACAGCACCCACCACCAAACCCATTACATCTTGCAATCGATCGAGCTTCGTAGAAAATCCGCTCCGCCTCAGCGCCGATTCCCCCACTAAAGCTTGCACGGTGACGCTAAAGGCTGACGTAACTATGACGGCGGAGGGTATACCCGCAGTAGAGTTTAACAGCACCGAACCAAGGGCAATTCCCGGCCACATCCGCCGTCCTTGCAGCAGCATTGCCGCCAGGGCAATACCAGCGGGCGGCCACACCGGGGAGGCTTCGGCTTTCACCAGTCCCAATATCGACACTGCGAGTTTTCCGGCGATAAAGTAAGCCAGAGCGAGGATGCCGATGTGCAGAAGCAATCGAGTGTGGCGGTTGAGCAGTTTCATATTTAAGTGCGATCCGAATCCTCCATTGCTGTTAATTTAGGCTGTTTTGGGGCGATCGAACTTCCTGCTGTTGAATCACCTGACTGGGGGAGTTGACTGTTGACTGTTGACTGTTGACTGCTAACTGTTGACTGTTGACTGTTGACTGTTGACTGTTGACTGTTGACTGTTGACTGTTGACTGTTGACTGTTGACTGTTGACTGCTAACTGTTGACTGTTGACTGTTGGCAACTAACCCATGCCCCATGCCCAATGAGTTCTTAAAATCCAAAACCCCGCTTACCATCCGGCTTAGTAGTCAGCCAATTTGTCTTCGCGGTTGCGAGTTGTTCCTCACTAACTGTAGCGTCAGTCAGATTCGCGCCGCACAAATTCGCCCCCCGCAAATTCGCCTTGGTCAAATAAGCACCCGTCAAGTCAGCACCTCGAAAATCTGCGCCTTCAAAATTGGCAGTGCTGCAATAAGCTTCAGTCAAATTTGCTCCTCGCAAATTCGCCTTAATTAACCTCGCGTGGCCCAAATTCGCCCCCGATAAATCCGCTGCTTGCAAATTTGCCTTCACCAACCTAGCCTGATAAAAATTACCCCCCGCCAACAGCGCTTTTTGCAGTTGCAAACCAGACAGTTCGCAGTCAGCAAAATCGCGCTTGCCTTTAAAATATGCCGCTCGCAAGCTTTTGGTATCCCACTTAACAACAGATTTCGTTCCCCTTGGCGCTGCTAAATTGCCATTAGAAAGTGCGGCAGTTCCGAAAGTTCTGCCGGACTCAGCCAGACTGCGGGCAACTCTGGGCTGCATCCCCGTGTTTTCGTACTGGGTGAATGAAGTTCTAGTGCGGGTACTTTGCTTTGTCTCGCGCAAATCTTGATCCGTTCTAGTCTGGGGCGAGGGCCACGAAGTAGCCTCACCGTTAAATATCGTCGGTTCTTCAACTGTGCGGGTAGAGGCGTTGAATTGAGTTGCCAAGCCGTCGCAAAGGTCTGCGTCTTCAAATTCGCCATTGAGAGCTTTGACGACATCTGCTGCCGATTGAAAGCGGTGACTGACGATCGGCTTCAGCATTTTATCAAGAATCCGCACAAAATTTGGGCTCACCTGAACATGGGGCTGCCAAACAATTTCACCGGTTACTGCATCGAAATCTAAATCCTTGGGCGACTTTCCTGTCAGCAAGTACAAGCAAGTCATGCCCAAGGCGTAGATATCGCTGGCAAATATCGGCCGCAGCGCCATTTGTTCCGGGGGAGCAAAACTAAAAGTGCCGACTGAAAATTTCGTGTTAGCGCTTTGGTCAGCGGGGTCTAATAATATTGTTTGGCTAACTTGGTCTTTTACCGCTCCGAAGTCAATCAGAACTAAGTGGCTGTCTTGAGCGCGGCGAATAATATTTGCGGGTTTGATGTCTCTGTGAATTACTCCTTGGCTGTGGATGTATTGCACTACTGACAGAATTTCTAATAGAAAATTTTTAACGTCTGATTCGTTGAAACGCCCTGATTGTTTGACTTCTTGTTTCAAAGTCGAGCCTTTAACATACTCTTGAACTAAGTAAAATTGCTGTTCGGTTTCAAAATAGTCTAGCAGCCTAGGTACTTGCGGGTGGTCGCCCAGTTGGCCGAGGGTTTTCGCCTCTCGCTTGAATAATTCCCGCGCCATTTCTAAAACTCGCGGCGACGAACTACTGGGTCGCAGTTGCTTGACCACGCAACTCGGTTGACCGGGCAAAGAGATGTCTTTTGCCAGAAATGTAGCTCCAAAACCTCCTTGTCCTAACGGTTCAATGACTTGGTAGCGAGCGCGCAGCAATAACCGCGCACCGCACGTCTGACACTGAAGAATAGAGTCAGGAGGGTTTTGAGGATGTGAACAGCCCGGATTTACGCAGTAGCTCATGTTGATTGAGTGTGCCTATATTTTTCAGATTTTGCGATCGCTCAAGGGCACAAATTCCCTGTTCCGGCTTCTGCTAGAAATACTTATCTATCAGTTGCCGGCGGGCAGTGCGTCCGGTTGCGAATTGGAATTGCACCTAAGTCTATTAGGTCGATATCTTTTCCCTATTTTGATTATGTCGCTGCTGTGAGTTTTTTCGGTTGATTATCCTTGAAGATAGTTTAAAGACTTGCTAAAGTTATCCTTTTTTGTGTAAAGTCTTTCTAAACTTAGCGGCTTTTTGCGCTGTTAGATGTCTCTAGCATACCTCATTCTCTGAATGAGAATGTTACTCATCCCCCAGCAGCCATCGACATGAGTGACCGATCGCTGGTTTTTGCTTATCTGTACGATTACAGTCTTGACAAAATTGAATTAGTATGCTATGAAAAGCTTTCCAGAATAAATTCTGGGACTGCACAGTCGAAGCCCGCCGGCGCCGACTAATGACTAATAACTACCGAGCACTGACAACTAACTACTGACTAAACTATGCGTATTTCTCTAAACTGGCTGCGGGAATTGGTGGATGTGGCGATCTCCCCAGAAGAATTAGCCGAAACTCTGACAATGGCCGGGTTTGAAGTAGAAGAAATCGAAGACCGCCGCCCCTGGGCTGACGGCGTGCTTTTGGGCAAAATAGTAGCGATCGAACAACATCCGAATGCAGACAAGTTGCGAGTTTGTCAAGTGGATGTTGGCAAAGCCGAACCATTGAATATTGTTTGTGGCGCACCCAACGCTAGGGCCGACATTTATGTGCCCGTCGCCGTAGTCGGAACTTTTTTATCAACTATTGATTTAAAGATTAAACCGGCAAAATTGCGGGGCGTTCCTTCCGAAGGCATGATTTGTTCCTTAGCAGAATTGGGACTGTCCAAAGAATCAGCAGGAATTCATATTTTCGACTTGGAAAATCCCGAATTGGGCAGCGATATTCGCCCGCTTTTAGGTTTGGATGATGTGATTTTAGACTTGACTGCAACGGCGAATCGTGCTGATGCTTTGAGTATGGTTGGTGTGGCGCGAGAAGTAGCGGCGCTGACTGGGGCGAGTTTGAGAATTCCTGAACCAGCGGATGTGGCAATTGAAGGGGAAAACAGTCCTAATTTGACAGTGGAAATATCCGAGTCTGAAGGATGCCCGATTTACACGGGGACAGCAATTTCAGGAGTGAAAATTGCACCGTCTCCGGCTTGGTTACAGCAGCGGTTGCAGGCGGCAGGAGTGCGGCCGATTAATAATGTAGTTGACGTGACTAATTACATTTTACTGGAATGGGGTCAGCCCTTGCACGCTTTCGATCGCGATCGCTTACAATCTTTCACCGGTACTACCGATATCAACATCGGTGTCCGCTTTGCCACGCCCGGTGAATCCTTCAAAACCTTGGACGGACAAAACCGCAATTTGCAAGCACAAAATCTGTTGATTACTGCTAGCGACAAACCCGTAGCTTTGGCTGGGGTAATGGGCGGCGAATCAACGGAAGTTCACGAAGGAACCCAAAATTTAGTCTTAGAAGCAGCGATTTTTGACCAAGCCACGATTCGCCGTTCTGCCCGCGCTCAAGGCCTGCGGAGCGAGTCTTCGATCCGCTACGAACGGGGGGTGAATCAGGCGGCTTTGAAGACCGCTTGCAACCGCGCTGTAGCCCTAATTTTGGAGTTGGCTGGAGGCGCTGCGACGGTGCAGAAAACGGCTAGTTCTGGTGGTGATAATTTGAGTTTTTCGCGATCGCTTGAATTGCGTTTAGACCGCGTAAACCTGGTTTTGGGCAAATTGAAAAGAGGCGAAACAGGCGGCAATTCCTATCTGGAACCGGAAGAGGTGAAAAACATTCTCACAGCTTTGGGCTGCGAAGTTGTTCCGACTAAAAAAGAACGGGTGTTTGCAATAACTATTCCGCCTTATCGCTACCGCGATTTAGAAAGAGAAATCGATTTAATTGAAGAAGTCGCACGACTCCACGGTTACGACAATTTTTGCGAGACTTTACCTAGCAAAACCGAACCCGGTTATCTGTCACCAGAATATGCAGCAATTCGGAATGTGCGATCGGCTTTTCGGGCCGCCGGCTTGACGGAACTCATGCACTATTCCTTGGTAAAAACTGAGGGCGACAATCAGGTAGTGTTGGCGAATCCGCTGTTTGTCGAGTATTCAGCTTTGCGGACTGAAATGCTGTCAGGTTTGATCGATGCTTTCGGCTACAATTTGGAGCAAGGAAACGGCGCGCTCAACGGTTTTGAAGTCGGCCGCATTTTCTGGAAAGAAGGGGATGCCATGAAGGAAGCAGACGCAGTTGCCGGGATTATTGGCGGCGACCCGACTGTGTGGAAATGGCAGCAATCTGGGCGCGATCGACCTTTGACTTGGTTTGAGGCCAAAGGTATTTTGGAAGGCGTGTTTCAAGAGTTGGGTTTGTCGGTGGAATATGCCACTGATTCATCTAATTCCCGCTTGCATCCGGGCCGCACCGCTGCGCTATCGTTAAACGGCAAACATTTCGGAATCTTTGGACAATTGCACCCGCAATTGCAGCAAGAAAAGGATTTACCTGAACAGGTTTATGTGTTTCAATTAGATTTGGGATTGCTGGTAGCTAGTTTGGATGAATCGCAAAATTCGACTCGCAAGTTTGCAGCTTATTCCAGTTTCCCCGCTTCCGACAGAGACATTGCATTTTTCGCACCGATTGAAGTTGCGGTGGCCCAGATGGCTGGCGCGATGAAAAAGGCGGGTGGTAGCTTGCTAGATTCCGTGGAGTTGTTCGACGAATACCGTGGTGACAACGTGCCGGCGGGACAACGTAGTTTAGCATTTCGGTTAGTTTATCGATCGGGCGATCGGACACTCAGCGAAACCGATGTCGAACCAGCACAACAAAAAGTACGCGATGTTTTAGTTGAGAAGTTCGGCGTTAGTTTGAGAAGCTAACCGTAGGGTGCGTCGCTAAGAGAAAATCCCTGAGAAAAATCGGCAATACCATAGCGACGCATCTGTACCATCGCGGATTCAGCCAACAAACCCAACAATTATTTGGTAACAAAGTTTTTTAAACATGGTTTAAGGTGCGTCGCTATGAGATTTTCCATATTTAGTTAGGGATTTTTCAGGGCGACGCACCCTACGACTACTGAAGAAACCGGGTTTTTAGGCGAATCGTGGTTATAGCAAGGTTTTTTCGTAAAAAACCCGGTTTCTGGGCCCCGTGGGACTAATCTATTAAATAACAATAATATCAAACCTGATGGAAGAATTAATGGAGTTGAAGGAGTTGCTACACCGAGGTAAGGTTGCAGAGGCTCTAGTATTAGTGGCAGAATTAGAGGAAATGAGTAAGTCGGATAAACTTAACAAAATTTTCAGTTATGGTATTATTCTGCTATTACATCTGATTAAAAAAGTTGCGGAAAACCGCACTACCAAGTCTTGGGAAACTTCGATTTTTAATGCGGTTAAGCAAATTCAACGCACCAACAAGCGACATAAAGCTAAAGGCACTTATCTGACGGAAGAGGAATTAGTCGAGACTTTGGAGGATGCCTATGAATCTGGGTTAAAGTCGGCGGCTTTAGAGGCTTTTGAAGGAATTTATGATGTCGAAGAAATTGCCAAGCTGGTGAACCGAGATGATATTATGAAAATGGCGATCGCATTGATTGTAGATAAACAGCCTGAAATTTAGACGTTTTGAGAGATTGACAGATATGACTAAATATGTGATGTGGGGAAGTTACTGCGAAGATGTCCTCGAAAAACGTGCTCCATTTCGAGACGCTCATTTGGCTGGATTGGCCAAGCAGAAGGAATCAGGTATATTAAGTGCGATCGGGCCAACGACAGATTTAACAAAAGTTTTTGCAATTTATGAAGCAGAAGATGAGGTAGCTGTGCGACAATTAGTTGAGGCCGATCCTTATTGGGTAAATGGGATTTGGACTGAATACGAAATAAAAGAGTGGATTCAAGCTTTTTGAAGGGGTGCATAGGGTGAACATCTTAAGATTGGACGACAGCGACTTAGTTCCAGTAGACTATGGTGATTTGCTGGACAAGATTTTAGAAGTTTTGCAGGGCAAAAACCCGTTTAGCGTGTCGGGCGATTCCCGTCGTTTGTTAATAGATATTGATGCGGTAGCAGCTCAAATAGCCACTTCGCAAGTGTTGCAGCCTTTGGGTTCTTTTGAACGTCAAGCACATTCTGCTACAGTCAATTTTCCGGCGGAAATTGAAACTCGATTTTGCAGTCAAATCAGAAAAATTAGAGAACACTTGCGACAACATTTAGCATCTGTTGTGGGAGGGAATGATGCTATTGAAAATTTTGTAGCTAGCTTAATTGAGCCTTTAGAATCACCAGCTTTTCAGGGAAGTGGCACCGATTTAGGTTTTAAATACGATTTTGCCAAACCCTCTCCTACCTTAGCAAAAAAGAAGCTCACTTTGCAGCGCCCAAATACTGTTGGAACAACTGCAATTTTAAAGCTGCATAAATTGACGATTGCTGTGCGAGATTCAGACATCTTTCAGCAACAACTGAAGGAGGGTTTAGAGCATTATATTAATGAAAATGCTGACACTGAAAGCGATAAGCAAGAACTGCATCATCGGCTGGATGAACAGGTTAAAGATGAAAATTCTGATTTCCATAAATTGCTCAAACTTGTAGACAAAGAAACTCTCGGTAAGCTGAATAAAGAAGCTAAGATTACCTACTTGGAGTATCTGCTAGAACACATCCGCACCAGCAGCACAGATAGTGTGGGTATCATTTATTTAGAAGATTTGATCCGGCGGATTAGGTTGCTCGAAGCATACATTAGCGATCGCACTAAAGAAGATGGCTATTATAATGTCAATTATGCCGGTGTCACAGTTAATTACCAAGATATGTTTTCCAGAGCGGAAGTTTTAGATGCACTTCCCATCATTCCGATTGTAGCAGGTTATTTAGGAGAAACCACAGACACTCATCTGAGCGAACGTAAGTATATTTTTGGTTTAAAACTGAAATTTGGCAACGAAGTTCAAGCCCGTGGAGGCGAACCTGTATTTGATTACAACCTGAATTTGTTGAATCCTGAGAGTGAGGAACACAAAGCCGAATTAGCAGATGGCTATACTAGCGAAACCTTCATCCGCAAGGTATTAAAAATAGCATTATTGTACTATTTTGTATTTGCTTCTCACAGCAATCCTTTAGCACCGGATTACAACCCTGACTCTGAACTAACTTACGATCCAAAACAAAGCTTTGAATCCGCCGTAATGCCTGTGTTGCAGGGTTCTGATGAACAGGCGAAAGAACGGATATTTCGAGGTATCAAAAAAGGGTTAACTGCCTATCATATTGAAGTTAAAATAGAGCGTCTCAAGCAACTATTAAAAAACTTTATAGATAGGCAGACAATTTTGCCAACTCGCACAGAACCGCGACATATCAGCGTCAAAAGAGGCATCTTAGAAGACATCGATAATACTTTAACTACTGGTCGATTTTTTAATGATGTCCTGCAACGAAATCCCAAACAATCACTCCAGTATATCGCCGTCGAACAATCTAGCATCAACGAAACAGCTATCTGTCAACTACCAGTCACTATCACAATCGAAGATGTCCGCTATTTCCCTACTGATGAATTCCAAAATTTCAGCATAGAATATAACATTAAGGACATCAATACTTTGCCTGTACTTTGGGTTCCTGAAAGTCTGATGAATGTATATAACAGCAGTTTTTGCAAGCAGTATAAATTGCTGTTGTTTCGTTATAACAATAAACGTTTAGACAGCAAGGACGGCTTGAAATCGGATGCAACGTTTGTTTACAAATTTGCTGTTTCGCTACTGTCTTATATTTGCCTAGAAATATTGCTGAATAAATCGAAAAAGAATTTGTTTATTCCGATGGTGAGACTTCACGAAGGCGACGAAAAGCATCCTTCGCCGTCGGAAAAGTTTATGGCTAACGTTTCTAAAACATTGTCTCATCTGTTTAGTGAAAAATACCGATCGACTTCTCAAGGATTTCGAGTCAAGCAAAAACCGAATGCTTACAGTATCCGTAATGGTTTAAGTTCCCTCTACTCAATATTACCTAAAAAGTTTAAATTTAGGAATGTTCCACTATCTCCAGAGTTGGACAATTTAGCAATTATTGTCGTCTCAAGCTGCGAAAGTGATGCAAAAAAAGGTAATAGCGATCGATTTCAGAGAAAAACGTGTTTGTTAGGCGAAGTTGCGGGAATCAAACGCCTATCAGAGGATACAATTCAAGTCGGAATGCTGAAAACTTTGTCAGAAAACTACAGCGTTCAACACCTTTACAGTCAGCCGTCAATCCTTGAAGATACTGTCAGCCAGCTTTACAAGAATGGCTATCGCAATTTTCTGTATATTGCACAAGCACCTTATACAAGCACGCTGCACATTACCCAGACAGATGAAGATGAGCAATTGTTTTTTATGTCTAAAAAGCTCATCCAAACTTTGAAAGGAGAGCGGCAAGATATCAAGATTTATCCGGTATTTTTTGATAAATACTATGTCCGCAGTCCCAAAGAGCACAAGGGAGAATCTTTCTACATTCAGGATACAATGGAACTGGAAAATTTATCAAAAGATCCTAGTCAACAAGCTGTGATGTTTTTTAATCTATTTAACGGGATCAAAGTAGAACAAGGGGAAAAGAACTTTTACAACGGTGTAATTTCCTACTCGACACTATTAAATATATATGAAGGTATTCTGGATGACCAAGATATTCGCCAAGGTTTGATGTACGATGGTGAAATTAAAGATACTTTACTGCACTATTTAACCATTTTCCACTTTTCTAGGTATGAAGCCCGTCAACAGATTAGTTTAAAACTCGATCCATACTCTCATATTATCGGTGATGATTCTGTTGGTAATCTATCTATATTTAGTCATGCGGGCGGGAATGCAGAATTTAACTCGCTGGCCTTTTTGAATAAGGTAAGAGAAGTCTTGAATGTCGGTGATGGAGGTACAAAATCATGATCAGTGAAGATTTTGGAAGACTGTTTGAGGTTGGATTCAATATCGGGATTCTGGCATATATCCAAAAGGAAAAGCTAGCTCATAATTTTGGTGATTCTTACCGCCTGGACTTGCAGCAGCTAAAATTGCCAATAATGATGGCGGAAATGATCAGAGAAGCTAATCTGCTGGCTAGTTTAAATACTGAAATTGCTGAGAAATGGAGTTTATTTTTTGTCCAAAAAGGCTTTCTTGGTGGGTTGAACTTTTTCCGGGAGTATGTCAAATCCACTGGCTGGACTTTGGGGCGGTTGGAGATTGTATATTGTCAGTGCAATTTTAGTAATGATAATAGTATCAGAACGTATAAAAAGGATTATCAAGAAGCGTTTAAAGAGCTATTGTCTCAGTTCAAAACTGCAAAACGTAGTTTATCTGATGATGAAATTAACTCGTACATCCGGCGTTACAAGAAAACGGGTGAGTTTTTGCAAGCTGATACTCTGATGTTGTTACAGTATGAGAATGATTTTAGAATTCTGTGCGTTGATTTATCTGCGTTTACTCCTCCGTTGACTTCGGAAAAAGTCGATAATCTCAACGAAATAGAGGTGATGCGGAAATATTTGCTAAGAGAAATTAGCTATTTGCGCTCCAAAAGTGTGTTTTCTAATCTGCGGATGGATACCAGCACTTTGGGTGTGGATTTCTCGGAGGATTTAAAACGCTTTTTCACAGCTTTTAAGTATAAGGATAAGGAAAGCGTTAAGTTGATTCAGGCTGGTAGCTACGCTCACAGTTTCTATGGATTTCTGCAACAAACAGGTATCCTGGGACAAGATGCTGAGGTGCTGTTGAATGTAGTCGGTTATGGCGATCGCAATATTAGCACAATTTCCCTACGCCAGGACAAAATAAAGCTGTTAGCAACTTGCGCCGAAATTTATCAAAACGAAGTTACCAACAAAGAAATTACTGATTCTCGCAGCGAAGTTTTAGATGTAATCGAACTCAACGCAGCTCGCAGTTTCAAAGAAGGGCGAAAGTTTGTCGATTCTCTGTTAGCAATTGAGAAAAATCTGACTAAACCTGTATGTCATACTGAACGAATAGACAATTTTGTTAATTCCATTGATATTATATCAGATCAACTGGCAGATGAATTGCAAATTTCTCGCGGTTTGCATTTGAGAAATGCCCACGCCCAATTGATTGTGAAAGCGCTTCAATCCGATGAAACTTATATCTTTTTGACTGGAAATCCGGGAATTGGGAAAACAACTGCGATCGCAAATTTCCTCAAAACACATATCGACGAAGGTTTCTTATTCTTATATGTCAGTCCCCGCAAGCAAGTAAACTTAGATATCATCGAGAAATTCAAGGATAAAAATACTGGTTTGTTGTGCGATAATCGGCTATTCTGTATTAACACAAACTCCGATATTATCGCCAGATATTCGGGAAAGCGCACAGTCAAGTATAGCTCAAATAGCCGCGATCAAAACTTTGCACAGAAAACGGTTAATTTTCTCAAAGACAATCCCGAAAATCAAGTAAGAGAAAACTACCAGCGACAAATTGCCAGAAAAAATGAAACCGTAATTGAACCAGCTAGCCTCAAAACTATGGGAGTGCTAAACAGCATTTGCAATGGGATTTATAGCCTAATCAACTGTCAAACTTCTAACAATATTGTAGCTACGGTTTCCATCCAATCTTTAAGGATGAAAGAAAATCGACAAAGTACCCTTGATTATTTAGAGCAGATATTTCAAGATACTTACAACAAACAGAACAAGTTAGTCATACCCGCTAAAATGCAAGAAATATCTAGCCGCATCAAACACATCTTCATTATGATAGATGAAATTACGGGAGATGACGGTGGCGTTGAGTTTTTAGCCGGAATTGCCAAGATGGTTAAAAATCATGAGTTGCATAAGCCACAACACGGTTTTAATACTAAAATTATTGTAGCTGATGCTTCGATTGTTGACCCCGATGTGATTAAACAACACCTGGAAAATACCTCCCATGAACCGGATAAAATCTATTTCAAAAAGTTAGCTAGAAATTCGAATGTAATTGAACCTTTACAAGTCACTCCTTTTAAATTTAATAATCTAGCCGCAACGGTAATCAATGCCAATTCTTATCCAGCGCGCAGTTTAGAGATCACTTATAAAGTATTTGTAGAAGCTGTTAAATACAATGAAAATGCGTCTTTAAAGGAGGATAATAATTTAGTAAAACGGGTACAGTCTGAAATAATTCAGGATATCAATCAGCGATTGGCGCAACCTGGTGTTGAACAAATTATAGTCTATATTCAAAATAAGCGAAGATTGGCAGAATTGATTGATAAGATTCAAAAAGAACGAGAATTTAATCAGTTTGAAGATTATCTAGAAATTCATGCGAATATCTCGGAAGAGGAGAAAGCAAAAATACAAGAATGCAAAGATACAGCTAAAGTA
The DNA here is from genome assembly GCA_031372825.1 of Cyanobacteria bacterium OTE_58_metabat_593. Classification (GTDB taxonomy): domain Bacteria; phylum Cyanobacteriota; class Cyanobacteriia; order Cyanobacteriales; family Microcoleaceae; genus Microcoleus. Next base: position 17,307 of record JANMLZ010000013.1, read on the forward strand.
ATCTTTATGACTGCATCGGGAAGTCGCGGCTTATCTTTCCCGAAAACGAAGCACATTTTAGTTGATATTGCTCACTTCCAGATTGAGAAAAATCTGATGGAAGTGATACAGGTAATTTATCGGGGGCGCGGCGAAGATAAACAGGGGAAAACTCTTGATGGTGAAGATAAGGAGTTAGTTTTTTACGTGTCTGATACAGTAGTTTATTATGCTGATGATGCGGCACTTTCCCTACAAGAAAGTAAGTTGAGTTTGTTGAATTTACTGCTAATTCTCAAGACGGCGGTGATGACGCGAATTGTGGGATACGGTTATTTAGGTAGGGAAAAGTTTGTGATGATTCCGATTGGCGGGAAGTCGGTTTCCGCAGTGGGAGATACTTTTAGTAACAAGATGGCTTCTCTGATTAAAACGCTAAAGAGCGAAAGCATCCGAGGAAATAAGTTGCTGAAGGAGGTTTATACGAGTTTGGAAGAGCTTTTGGGGCGTGGGGAGTTTAGTTTGATAAATTCTGATAACTCTCGTCACAAGGGCGATTCCTACCTGGAAATGCGGGATGATTTTAATAAGAAGTTTTTGGAGAAGTGCAATCCGTTAGATGGTTTGCTGAGTTACGATAATTTAGAGATTGGTCATATTTGTGGTAGTTTGTTGGTAGTGCCTCTAGCTAAGCAAAATTTGCTGGAAAAATACCAGATGCGACTACGCGAGCAAATTCAGAAATGTGTAGATAATCGGTTGTTGCACAAAATGTATCAAATCAGGGATAGCAAGTCGTACCCGGAGAATGTACGATCGGCTATAAGAGGAGGTGCGATCGAGCTTTTGCAATTTCTGAACAGCGATGTCGAGAAAACTCAGTATTTTGAACAACTCAGCCAACAGTTCGATCGCTATTATGCCATACCGCTGTTTGCTTTCGTTAGCGGGGAGGAAATGCAGGAGTATTTTGCTGACAGCGGGCTGGAAGAACCCGAAGACAGGCGGTTTCGGGATATTTTGTCGGCTTATATGAGAGCAATGTATCCTGTAGATAGTGTAATGCCGATCGGGCACAAGTATCAAGACTTCCCATTTATCGTGTTTAGAAGCTACAGTTTAGAACAAAGTCGAGCTAAGATGTTCACAGATAAGTACCTGTTGAGTTCCAACGAGTTGAACGTGCTCAACTTGATTCTATCAAAAGATGCAAACATAAATTTGTAGGGTGCGTCAGTTGAGAGTTTTCTCAATTGTATCGAAGATATTCTACTGACGCACCCTACTCAACTGAGACTGTATAATAATCAATAAACAAAACACTCACTTAAATAAACATGACAGTCAAAGTAGGAGATATCGCACCAGATTTCACTTTATCATCTCAAACTGGCTCATCCGTCAGCCTCAAGGATTTTAAAGGCAAAAAAAATGTCATCGTCTATTTTTACCCCAAAGATGACACACCCGGATGTACCGCTGAAGCTTGCGCTTTTCGTGATAGTTATGAAGTGTTCAAAGACGCAGGTGCAGAAGTAATTGGGATTAGCGATGATTCGCAGCAGTCTCACGAGAAATTTGCCACCAAATATCAGTTACCTTTTATATTGTTGAGCGATTCTGGCAATAAAGTGCGTCAATTATATGGTGTTCCTGCTACACTATGGATTATGCCTGGTAGAGTTACTTATGTCATTGACAAACAAGGCGTTGTCAAGCATATTTTTGACTCAATGCTGGATTTTAAGGCGCACGTTGCAGAGTCTCTTAAAACTTTGGAAGGTATTAAAAGTTAGCAATAAACAATGGGGTTCGGCGATTGAAACCGCTCATAGAGTAGGGGCAATTCATCAGAGTAGGGGCAATTCATCAGAGTAGGGGCAATTCATCAGAGTAGGGGCAATTCATGAATTGCCCCTACTCTTTTTGCTAATAGCAATTATCTAACCTTTCGCAGCACCTGATTTTTCATGTGCTACGTTGTGGGCAGTTTTGCCATTCTTACTATTACTGTGGCCGTTGGCATTACGAGGCTGGATCACTCCATAGCCGCTTTGACTCTTGCGTTCGTAAAGCACATTAATTTCGCCTGTTTCTGCATTCTGAAACATATAGAAATCGTGGTCGATAATCTGCAATTGTTCTAAAGCTTCTTGCACACTCATCGGAGGCATGGCAAAATACTTTGTCCGTACTACTTCGGGCGGAAGTTCGGGAGTTCGATCGCCAATCAAGTCAGCAACAACAGGAAGTTCTTCCACCACAGCAACCATTTTAGCATTGCTAGTAGTTTTATTGTCGTGGCGTTTTTCCTTGAATTTCCGCAGTTGACGAGCAATCTTGTCGGCAACTAAATCTATACTGGCATAGAGGCTTTCCGTGCTTTCTTCAGCCCGGATTACACTGCCATTAGCATAGATAGTCACCTCAGCAGTTTGCTTAGGATTGATCCTGGGGTTACGAGCTACCGACAGATGTATATCGACTTCAGTAGTCAAAGCTTGAAAATGGCTAACTGCCTTTTCCACTTTTTGACTGACGTACTCGCGAATTGCATCCGTGATTTCTATATTTTTACCCTGGATAACAAGCTTCATAGAGCTCCCTCCCTTCTGTAACGTGGGTATAGTTCATACAATAGCACCTTGTATTCTGGAAAACACATATTTTCAAAATCTTTTTGAAGTGTTGACAATTCTTAATTTTAACTGCGTCAATATTCAGTAAAAACACTCTTGATTTTTTTCATGCTTTTACCTTCTTTTTCTCAATATCTGAATTCTCCATCTTGCTGGCTCCTCGATTGGGGACAAGTACCCTACTCCCAAGCTTGGGAAATCCAGCAACAACTGGTCGAAGAACGTCGGGAAAATCCAGATTTGCCGGATGTGCTGATTTTGCTGGAACATCCGCCGGTGTACACTTTGGGACAGGGCGCGAAGTTGGAATTTCTGAAATTTGACAGCGAAACTCAGCCGGAATTGCACCGAGTTGAGCGGGGTGGTGAGGTGACTTACCATTGTCCTGGCCAGTTGGTGGGCTATCCGATTTTAAATTTGCGCCGTCATCAGCAGGATTTGCATTGGTATTTGCGACAGTTGGAGGAGGTGCTGCTGAGGGTGCTGGGTGTTTTGGGTTTGAAGGGGGCGCGGGTTCCGGGGATGACTGGGGTTTGGGTGGATGGGCGCAAGGTGGGTGCGATCGGCATTAAAGTCAGTCGCTGGATTACGATGCACGGTTTTGCTTTGAATGTGTGTCCGAATCTTGCAGGTTTTGGGCAAATTGTACCTTGCGGGATTCCAGATAAACCTGTGGGGAGTTTGGAACAGTTTATCCCGGGAATTGAGGTCGATCGCGTGAGGGCGATCGTTATCGCTGAGTTTGCAGAAGTGTTTGGAGTGGAAATTGTGCGATCGGAACTAATACCGATTTAAACAAACTTCCCGCGCCCGACACGGATTTGATATTATTGATTTTTCCGCCCGTCGGGCATTGTGGTGCCGGCCATACTTGCTCGATCGACACTAGCGCCATCTATATTGGCATTGCGGAGGTTCGCGCCTGAAAGATTGGCATCTCTGAGGTCGGAAAATCGCAGGTCTGCACCGTCTAGATTTGTCCCGGTTAAGTTGGCTTTTCTGAGGTTGGTGTTGCTGATTCTGGCTCCTATTAATTCGGCTCCGCTTAAGTCTGTGCGAGCGAGATTGGTGTTGACAAAATCTGAAAGCTCGAAGCGACTACCGCTGAGGTTGGCATCTGATAAATCTGCTCCTGTGACGATCGCATTTTTTAAGCGAATGTTAACTAATTTTACGCCTCGGAGGTCGCAGCGGGCGCAGGTTTGGGTTAGCAGGAGGGTTTCGACGTTGGCGTTGATTAGATCAATTTCTTGCTGGGAGACTTTTTCGGCAAATTCTGGGGAGACGTAGCCTAGTTTTTTGGGGTCATCTGCTTTTGGTTGGGGTGTTTGGATTGGCGGTGTTTGAATTTGGGGTTGGGGTGTTGTTGGTTGGGGTGTTTGGGGTTCGGGTGTTTGGGGTTGGGGTTGGGGTGTTTGCCCGATCGCACTTAGTTGTAGCCCCACCTTCGGCAATTCCACAGTGGCGGTCAAAATTAGCAGGGCGATCGACAATATTGTGATTTTTTTCATAGATAAATAACTTCTTGCTTGCCAGAATACCATTTACAGCAAATTCTCTGTAAAGATGGTACACTCAATCGAGTATATTAAGCCAAAAATAAAACATTCCTGATTTAAGCCAAAAGTGTTACGGTATGCGATTGAAAATAATTAACCTATGCCTTACAGTAAATTTACTCTCAGCAAAGCTGTAGAGGATTTCAATCTGACGATCGTTGAAGGCGCGCGTTTTTTACCAGAAATTGCGCCAGTCACTCCTAGTCTTTTGCTTCAGGATACTCTGAAAGAAACGATTCCCTGGGCGATCGCGGTAAGTAGCGAAAAAGCTCGTTCTGAAGGGATTATCAATCCTGTATTGCTGGAAGTCAAACGGCAACTCCAAGGGCAGATCAGCGTTTTTTCAGGCGAAGAATTTAATGTAGAACCGGAGGCTGAACTCACAGGCTATGTGGACTTTCTTCTGAGTCGTTCCCCGGAGCAACTATTTATTAAAGCCCCTGCGGTCGTATTAGTAGAAGCCAAGAAAGAAGACCTAAAACCGGCTTTAGGGCAATGCCTTGCAGAAATGGTGGCAGCTCAACGTTTTAACCAACAAAAGCAACAGCCGATATCGACAATTTACGGAACGGTAACTAGCGGTACTGTTTGGCGGTTTCTTAAACTAGAAGAGCAATGCGCGTCCATTGATCTTACAGATTATCCACTACCTCCGGTTGAGCAAATCTTGGGCTTTCTGGTTTGGATGATGACTGAAAATTACTAGATATTAGTTAAACAGTTGACAGTTGACAGTTGACAGTTGACAGCGAAGTGATAAGAACGGAGATTTAAACTCCGTTCTTATCACAATCTGCCTTCATGCTGGGGCTTCAAACCCCCTGTTATTATGTCAAGGTAAATAGAGCCAAATTCAGATAAAAAACTTCAGAACCATCAGGTGTGCGAATTAGCTTTTCTATTACCGGAGGCAGTTGCTGTTGGCGGTACAGTTCTGGAATTTCGCAGAAACTTTCTTCGGATATTTCCAAAATTTTTGGCATATCAGGAATGGCAATCCCCAACCGCTCGCTCTGATTAAAGCTGCAAACAATCAGGTAGTTGCAATCAGCAATGCTCCGACTGCTGGGAAATATTTTGGATAAATTAATCAGGGTAATCAGTTCTTCTTGGTGCCGCACTAAACTTTGACCGCTATCTAAAAAACCGTAGGGATTAAAATCTTTAACAACGCGCTGCACCCTTTCAATAGGAACCGCATAATAAACGTTCCCCAGTTCAAAGGAAACAAGTTTGCGAGGAGCAGTTCTGGAAGTGCCTTGTTTCTTGCTGCGAAAGCGGCGATTGTAATTGGCGTGAGTCATCGGATTTTAGATTTTGGATTTTGGATTTTGGATTTTGGATTGAAGATTAATGAACCGCGAAGGCGCTAAGGACGCGAAGGAAGAACCCCCCCCTGCCCCCCCCCCAAGGGGGGAAAGAAGAAGATGTATTTTAGATTATTTAATGTTTGAGTAGTTTGGGGATGGCTTCTAAAAGTTGGGCTTCGCTGTAGGGTTTGGTGAAATATTGATTTGCGCCTAATTCCATTGCCATTTGCCGATGTTTTTCGCCGCTGCGGGATGTCAGCATGGCTACGGGAATATTAGCAAACCGCTGGGTCGATCGCATCGATCGCAAAAACTCAAATCCATCCATCCGTGGCATTTCAATATCCACGATTGCCAAACTGCAATCGAGACCATTTTGCAGCTTTTCGAGGGCATCCACGCCGTCTTTTGCCTGCACCACTCGGTAACGAGCACGAGTCAGCATCAGAGAAAGCAATTGCCGAATTGTATAGGAATCATCTACTACCAAAATCTGCGGCGCCTGACTCGAAGTTGGTGCTAAATGCGCTACTTTATCGGACATAGGGGCGATCGAACTATTGGTCAAAGGTTGACCCACCAAATCGTCTACATCCAAAATTGTCACAACTTTGCCATCCCCCAAAATCGTACTCCCCAAAACCCCGCGAGGCTTGGATAGAGGCGGTGGCAAGGGTTTTACCACAATTTCCTGCTGACCGATCAAGCGTTCCACGGCCACCGCCAGCATTCCTTCGCTAGAAGCCAAAACTAGGACGGGAATGTGATCCTGGGTCAAAGGATCGGGAGAAGGCGCGTCTGGCCCCAAAACGCTGTATTCGAGCAAATCTTGCAGCCGCACCAACCGAATAAATTCGTCCCGCCACCACAGCATCGGCTGATTGCCGGCGGTGTGGACTTCCGAAGCTTTAATGTGGAGAATTTCTTCGACTGCATCTAGTGGAACTGCTATTTTATTATGATCGGTCTTCACCATCAAAGCCTCAGTAATCGACAGCAACAGTGGCAGTTTGATGATAAAACTCGTACCTTTTCCCAGGCGAGAATCGACCTTCACAGTTCCGCGCACAGTCCGCAAATTTGTTCGCACCACATCGAGTCCGACTCCCCGCCCCGAAAGGTCGCTGACCCCTTCTGCGGTGCTGAAACCAGGCCAAAACAGAAAATCGTAGAGTTCCGCAATCGAAAACTCTTGAGCTTGTTCCTCTGTAGCTAAACCTTTTTTGACAACTTTGTGACGAATGATTTCTGGGTCAATGCCTTTGCCATCATCGGCGATCGTAATAATAGTTTGACCACCTTGGTGGCGGGCTTCTATTTCAATTTGACCGCTGGCGGGCTTGCCATTTGCTTGCCGAACTTCGGGCATTTCAATGCCGTGGTCGAAAGCATTTCTGACTAAGTGTATTAAGGGATCGCGCAAGGCGTCGAGCAAACTTTCGTCAATTTTGGTATCGCGTCCTACTAGCAGCAAGTTGACATCTTTATCGTAGGTGAGGCACATATCCCGAAGTGCTCTCGGTAAGTGATCGACGGCGCGGCTGAAACTGACAACTCGCAACTGCATGACGCGGCTGCGTAATTGTTCGGTAATGCGGCGCAGTTGGTCGGTACTGCGCTCGAATTTCATCGCTAAAATGTCTAATTTGGTGGCAGATTGAGAAATTGTTTCGGCAGTTTCGATTACTTCTGCGGCGGTTGAGTGGAACTCTGTATAACGATCCATCTCTAAGATATCAAAGTGAGAATGGGCGATCGAAGATTTGGTGTGAGTAATTGGAAATTCTTGGTCTAATTCCGTAAATTTTCCGATTCCTGGGTGGTTATTTCCCCCTCTCCAGTCTGCAAAACTCAGTCTGTCGTATTCTTCTCGCAACTGGCCGCCGAATTGGTTCAAATCTACGATACTGCGGCGGATGCGCTTGACTTCGCCGCGCAGTTCGGATTCTTGAAGTTCCAAATTTGTGCGGTTGATGACTAATTCTCCGACGAGATTCACTAATTCTGTTAAGCGTTCTAAGTCTACGCGGATTGTTGGTCTTTGCGGGTTGGGGACTGGGAGAGTGGAGGAGGGGGAGAGTGTGGGAGTGGGGGAGAGTTCGGGAGTGGGTGCGGGGGAGATTTGGGGAAGTTCGTTAGCGCAGCCCTCGAAGAGGATCGCCCTTCCTTCCAGTAGCTGTTGGCGTGCGGTTTGCAAGGAATGGGCGATCGACCAACCCTCGGACTGTAACCGTTCTAAAGTCAAGTCCTTTGAGTCGATCAAATCTCTCAGGGGTTCGGCGACTTTCCCAAAATCCGGCAATTGCAGCATTCCAGCCAAGCCGGAGAGTTGGTAGTAAACCTGGTTGAGGGCGGTGAGGCTTTTGGGCAAATCTGCCTCGTCAGCTTGGGAAAGCTCGGTTTCTAGGCGATTGAAAATTGGTGGCAATTCATGTTCAAAAATCAGTTTCAGGGTTTCGGGGGCTGCCGATCGGCTGACTGTGGGGACTGGAGGCGGTTCTGGCTTGCCGTACTGATGCTCGAACTGAGCGTGAATTTGGGCGATCGCCTCCAAGTTTGACCTTTGATCGGGAGTGCTGACATCCGAGTGTTGAATTGCTTCGGTCGCAATCTTTTTGAGAACATCCACCCCTTGCAACAAAACAGTTACAGTGGTCGGTTCCAGAGCTGACAAGTCCGTGCGATCGCGCAAAATGACAAAACAGTCCTCCAGCGTATGAGCCGCCGCCGACACGTTTTGAAAGCCCAACATCGAACCCGCACCTTTAATCGAGTGAGCCGCCCGAAACATTTCTTTAACTGCCGCTTGTCGCTCTTTCAAGTCGGCGGCTTCCATCCCCAACAAGTTTGTCTCCATTGATTGGAGAAACTCTTGGGTTTCTGCGGTAAAAGCATCTATTAATTCGTTTAAATCATCATCATTCATAAGTAGGTATAGCAGTTGACTGTTGACTGTTGACTGTTGACTGTTGACTGTTCACTGTCAACCGTCAACATCACCTGACGGTGTAACCGGAAATGATATGACTCAAGAATTGAGAGAATTGGTGGTATAGTGCGCGATCGCGGGCTTCTCTAACCTGAGAGAGAAGCAAGACCGACACAGAAATACGTCCTAAGAGTTTTGCGATCGCCCTTAGCGTCAGGTAGGATTTTTGTTAACTATTGCGCTCCGCTCTGGAGAAAAAATTTATGTCAGATATGTCCGGTCAAGACCCCTCGGAAATTAAAATGGCGACGGTTGATGAAGAACAAAAAGGCGCAACGTTTAGCGGTACTGTCATCCTTGCTATCGATATCGAGGCTGGGGAAGTCGTTTTCTTCAGAGACTTTTTGATTGAAGATTATAAAGGCGAACTTACCGCTTATCTGGCAACAGATGGTAATATAACGAAAAGCCTTGATTTAGGCGAGCTTAAGCATAAAAGCGGCAGTTTTAAGCTGCCAATTCCGATGGGGACGGATACATCACCCTACAATACACTCGTGCTGCGCGACGAAAAAAGCAAGAAAAAAATTGTGACGATCGAGCTGTAAAATTTGCAATTTAGCAGTTCAGTTGGGCCAAGTTCGTTAGCGCAGCCCGCCCCTACGGGGGCTGCGCCAACGAAGAGGATCGCCCTTTTTTTCCTGAAGTACGCGCGTGCGAAGCTATCCCGTAGGGAATCGCTCTTAAGTTAAGGTGCGTCATTTTCGATCGAACAGTCGAGTTGTAAATGTGACGCACCCTACTTTTTAAAACGGAATCGGGTCGTAATCGGGATTGTCAGCTTCGTTAGATGAACTCGACTGGCGATCGGACTCAGAAGAAGACTGATTCGAGTTCCAGTCAGAGCCAGACGTGCGGTTAGCGCTGCCTGGAGCGGTGTTAGGGCTGCGGCCTCGGGAACTCATGGGAACCACGTTGCTAGGCACTGTTGCTGGCGCGGTGTCGCGAATTTGAGCTGGTTCGGGAGCGGTTCTAGTTGCGGGAGTGGCACTCATTGCATCGGCGCTGACACTATAAATCCTTTGAGCTGTCAGTTCAGCACGTTTTTCTTTAATACCATCTCTTTCCATCGTATTCATACCCAGCCGGCCTTCAATAATCACCCGATCGCCCTCGCGATATTTGTCGTGAATTTCTTGAGCTAAATTTCCCCATCCGATCACCTTCAAATGTTCGGGCGGATCTTCAGGTTTTGGGCCGGGAAACTGCACCAGCATCTCAGCGATTGGAACTTGATTGTCTGGAGTATAACGGAGTTGCGGTTGTTGAATTATTTCCGCCATCAAAATGCAGCTATTCATAACTTAATTGGGAATTGGGAATTGGGCATTGGGAATCGGGCATTGGGAACTAATGAAAACAGTCAACAGTTAACAGTTAACAGTCAACAGTTAACAGTTAACAGTCAACAGTTAACAGTTAACAGTCAACAGTTAACAGTTAACAGTCAACAGTTAACCATTACCAAATTTATCTTGGCGAACGGCCGCCTCGGCTTGAGTGACAAAATCGTGAACGAGGGCGCGGTACTCCTTCAAAGTTTCAGATACCCAATCTCGATCCTCGCTGTTGGCGAAGATATGAACGGTCGGTTCGCTAGCATCGGGCAAAACTAATAGCCAATTGTCGTCGCTGTAGTTAAAAATCTTCACTCCATCTATTAATTCTAAACGATCGGGCGAATGAGTTTCTACTAAATGCCGCATCAGCGAACCCTTGACCGTCCAAGGACAGCGGACGCTGTAACTGCGGTGGGTGACGCGGGGAAGTTCGGCTTTGATCTGTCCGAGCGATCGTTCCTGAACCGTCATCATTTCTATCACTTTAGCAATGCAGAACATTCCGTCAAATCCCGGATGCAACTGCGGGAAAATAAAACCCATATTGCCGCTACCGCCCAAAACCACATTCGGATTTCTGTTAGCAGCTTCCATCAAAGCAGTTGGGTTCGCCTTAGTGCGGATTACCTTGCTTTGATAGCGGCGGGCGATCGCCTCCACCGCAGAAGACGCATTCACCGGCACTACCACTGTACCTCTGGGATGGGAAGTCAGCATCAAATTTACCATCAGCGCCGTCAGCATTTCCCCGCGAATCGCGATTCCCGATTCGTCTACCAAAATGAGCTGTTCGCCGTTGGCCGACACCTGTACCCCAAAATTAGCGCTGAGTGCTTTCACCACCCGGCCGAGTTGGTCGAGCAAATATTCGCGTTCGCCGTTGCTCAGAGAAGTCTGCTTGAGACTAGCATTGAGCACCACCGCATCGCAGCCGAACTTAGCGAGCATTTGCGGCAAAATTGCTCCAGAAACTGCGTAAACGTAATCGATTACAACCTTAGAATTGCTGTAGCGGATTGCTTCAACATTCATCTGCCGCTCAAAAATGCGGTTGTAAACATCAAGAGCTTGGTTAAAGTACGACATCTCTCCAATTTCGGGAATTAGAGCTCGCCGCAAATCTTCCTTAAAATAAGCGCCCTCAATTTTTTTCTCAGCAGCTTTAGTAATATTGATGCCTTTGATATCGAAAAATTCAATTAAAATGTGGTCGGAACGATCGGGCGAAATGCGAACGTGAATGCCGCCAGCAATTGATATCGTAGACGAAACAGTGCGCGCGATCGGAATTGCGGTCGATTCCAAGTTGACCACATTAATTCCCACCGACATCAAACCCGCAATCAAAGACCTCGAAACCATCCGCGAAATGCTTCGCTGGTCACGAGAAACCGATACCGAAGTCCCAGATTTCAAAGTCGAGCCGTAAGCCGCGCCCAATTTCACCGCAAATTCCGGGGTAATATCCACATTTGCCAGTCCTTGAACGCCGCGTTGACCGAACAAATTCCGTTTAGCTTGTTCTCCCCAGATTAAATTTTGATTTAACAGAGCGCCGGATTCAATATTTTTGCTTGGCCAGACGCGCACGCTAGGGCCTACTTGCGCTTCTTCACCAACGATCGACATGGAACCGACGACGGCACCTTCGAGGACGTGAGCGCGCCTGTCTACGCGCGTGCTACGGCAAATTACGCAGGCTCTGAGGTGAGCATCTTCGCCGATAATTGCTCCATTCCAGACGATCGGACGTTTGAGGTTGGCGTCGGCCCCGACTGTCACATTATCTCCGATTACCGTATCGGCATCGATTTTAACTCGGGCTCCAATCCGACAATTGTTGCCGATCATCACCGGTGTTTCGACGATCGCGCTATCGTCAATAAAAGTATTCTGACCGACCCAAAGTCCCGATCGAACTTCGTTGTAGTAACTTAAATCCAGTTTGACCTTTCCCCGCAGCGCGTCGTACTGAGCTTCCCGGTAAACATCCAACTGGCCGACATCGCACCAGTAACCCTCGGCGATGTAACCGTACATCGGCTCGCCTTTTTCCAGTAGCATGGGAAACAAGTCTTTCGAGAAGTCGCTCTCCTGATTTGTCGGTAGGTAATCCAAGACTTCGGGTTCTAAAATATAAATGCCGGTATTGATCGTATCGGAGAAAATTTCACTGCTAGAAGGCTTTTCCAGAAAGCGGCTGATCCGGTGATTTTCTTCCGTAATCACCACCCCGAATTCCATCGGGTTGGGAACGCGAGTTAAAATTAAGGTGGCTTTGGATTGCTTGCTGCGGTGAAATTCGATCGCTGCGGTCAAGTCGAAGTCGGTGATGCTGTCGCCGCTGATCACTAAAAAAGTTCGATCGAGCAATTCAGCAATATTTTTGACACAACCAGCCGTACCCAGCGGTTGGTCTTCTTCCACAGCGTAAGTCATCTGAACGCCAAAATCGGCCCCGTCAGTAAAATATTCGCGCATGACATCGGGAAGGTAATGCAGCGTAGCAATAATTTCCGTAATGTCATGTCTTTTGAGTAAATTGATAATGTGTTCTGCGATCGGGCGATTCAGAATAGGAACCATCGGTTTGGGCAAATCGCACGTCAGGGGTCTGAGCCTCGTTCCCGACCCCCCAGCCATTAGCACTGCACGCATAATATCCTCCTTGCTTAGAAACCTCTCTACCGTTATTGTCCGCTAGAAAAAGTCTGCTTGCTGTAACTTGTAGGGCACTAACTATCAGTGTTAACTATCTGGCGTTGCTGAATTTAGGTATGATTCACTCGAGAGAGGCAATCCCAGAAACTCGCTAGTAGGGGCAATTCATGAATTGCCCTCTAAATTTCGGAGGCAAATCATACTCTAAATCAGCAACGCCAATTATCTTCGAGTAATCCCGCGTCTGTGAATCCAAGAGAAGCGAGGTCGTCCCCAGCCGCAACCGATTTCAGCAGTGGAATTGCTACGGGTAGCAGTACGCCAAGGCGTCTGATAAATGATAGATTAAGAGCAGCGATGCAGGCTCGCTGACTCAAAATCCAATCACTCGCTTAGGGGGTTTATTTGCATGGAACCGTTAATTGGATTGGTGTTGCTGGTGACATACGGTGGCGGTATTTGGAAATTTTGGAATGGTTTCGATCGCACTAACTTCGACAGAAGCTTTGCAAATCGCCTGAAGCTGTCGCTGCTTTGGCCCGCGTTAATTTTTAATAAGCCTTACCGCCAAAATTTCACAAAAGCCCTCAAAGGCTCTAGAAGGTAATTCAAGAATGTCTAAAAAGTCAGATCGCCTAGCTTCTAGTCCACAGCCAACTTGGTTGGCCAAGGACAAATCAGATACTTGGCCACGTTTAGTCTCCCCAGTTGCTGCTCGGTTCGATCGCGAATATCGAGGAGAAGCTTTCCCCTTACCCGAAGAAGTCGAAGCAATGCCGATTTTCCTGGAATCAGTCGCAGGAACCCTCCAAGCAAAAACAGTTTCTCCCTTCTGGAAACTTGCCAAACCTCAAAAAAATCAGCGGTGTTTAGATATTGGGTGCGGAGTCAGCTTTTTGATCTATCCTTGGCGGGACTGGGAAGCCCTTTTTTACGGTCAAGAGATTAGCAGCGCCGCGCGAGATGCCTTAAACGCTCGCGGCCCTCAACTCAATTCCAAGCTATTTAAAGGCGTAGAATTAGCCCCCGCTCATCGCTTAAATTACGAAGAGGATCAATTTGACTTGTGCATCGCCACAGGCTTTAGCTGCTATTTTCCCCTAGATTATTGGGCTATTGTCATGGCAGAAGTGAAGCGAGTATTAAAACCGGGCGGTCACTTTGTTTTTGATGTCCTCAATCCCAATGCTCCTCTAGCAGAAGATTGGGCAATTTTGGAAACTTATCGAGCAGGCGAAGTATTTTTAGAGACAATAGAAGATTGGGAAAAAATGATCAAAGAAGCTGGTGCTAAAGTAGTAAAAAAACAAAGCGGCGACTTATTCCAAATGTATAAAGTTCTATACATTTGATTGGGAATTGGGAATTGGGAATTGGGAATTGGGAATTGGGAATTGGGAATTGGGAATTGGGAATTGGGAATTGGGAATTGGGGAGAGCAAGTCCAGTCAAATAATCAAATTAGGTTGGTAGTGAGGACTTCAGTCCTCAAAAATCCGAATTTCCCGACGAAGAACAATTTCACGATCGGTTAAAAAAGGAAGGTACGTTGATGATTTGGAGTGTGAATTGCCTCCGAAATTTAGTAGGGGCAATTCATGAATTGCCTCTAAATTTCAGGGATTGCTATAGCGAGTGAATCATACCTAAATTCAGCAACGCCAAAAAGGTAAGTCAGCAAATAAAAATTGATTTGAGAAGCAACAAATATCGAAGCTGATACACCCTAGTAACTCTTTCCAATTCCCAATTCGCAATTACCAATTCCCAATTAATTTGTGGTAGCAGGAGAAGGCGACACTTCGGGGATGGGAGAAGGCACAGCTTCAGGAGAAGGTGACACTTCGGGGATGGGAGATGGCGCAGCTTCAGGTAGCGGGGACTGTTCGGCGGCTGGTTTCGGTTGAGGAGAAGGGGACTGTTCGGCTGCTGGTTTTGGTTGAGGTGAGGGCGACGGTTTGGGGGCTGGCTTCGGTGTTGACGGCGACGGTTGAACCCCGGGCTGCGGTTTGGTTGAGGCGGCGGGTGGCTTCTCAAACTGCGGTTTCACTTCAGCAGGTGGAGAGGCTGGCTGAACTGTTGGTCTGGGCCCTGTCGGGGCTACCGCTGGCTGCTGCTGGCCTGCTGGGTTGGGTCTGGTGGATGGAATGCCGCAAACTTTTTCGTCGTATTTAAACGCGACAGCCAACTGGTAAAGTTTGTGCGTACTTGCTGCTAAAAATGTTTGATTAGGGTTAATAATCGCAGTTTTTGCTGCATTGTCCAAAATACTGTAACCTGTGGGGACGATCGGCTGAGGCTCGGCCTTGAGCAAGCCTTGAGGGTTGACAACTGCTCCAAAAACTGCTACTCCTTCGAGTTTTTGCGAGCAAGCTGCTACGGGATAAGCAACATTCACAGGAGTCGGCCCGGTCATTTCCAAGTCGGGATAAGCTTTTTTGAATCTCTCAAACAAAGCAACATAGGTATTTGCAGCAGCAAGCTGTGTTTCTCTGTTACTGGATATGTTTGAACCTGGTTGTCCGGGCTGTCCTAGCTGTTGCTGTCCTGCTTCAAATTGTTGCCTCCTGATTCTTTCTTCGGGAGTTTCTGCGATCAGATTCCGTTTATTCGGATCTTTTTGAGTCAATTTTGGTACTCCATCTGCCGAAGTCCTCGGACCAATTGGGAATTCCGGGCTATATACAGGAGCTCCGTCTGGGAATAGCGGCAGTCCACCTCTACTGGCGATGGTTCTTTTGAGCGTTTCTGCTTCATCTTCGGAGGGCCCACCAGGAAGCTGGGGTTCTCCAGTGAATGAGGATGGTGGTGGCGGGATGTTGCGATCGAAGTTACCGGGTAATGGCGGGAAAATCTGAATGCCACCGTCCGGGGCTGGCGGGACGAAAGTGGGTGTTTTCAGAGACGGGGTTGGGAGAGTTGAGGATGGAGTTTTGGGAGGTGCGGTGGCTGTTAACGGCGGGAGAGGGGCAGGAGGGAGAGGGGAAAAGAATCCAGGAGGGGGCATTCCCGGCGGCAGGGCGGGTAGATTGATGGCACCAGGTGCGGGGGGTAAAGGGGGTGCTAAGTTGGGCGATGGCAGAAGGGGAACTGGTGCGATCGAAAACGGCGTATTGGACGCTCGCGGGGGTATTGTTTGTGGTAGGCGGGCGGCTTCTGTGGGAGTTAGTTCTACCAGGCCGACGGAACCGGGCAGATTTTTTGAGGAATTGCCACCGTAGATTATGCTTGAGAGCGTCGGGGCGCTTACTCCGAGCACTCCGTGAAGGCCGACAGAAGCTAAAGCTGCCCACCAAAAAGGCTGGCGCAGCGGTTCGGAAAGGGCGTTGGCTAGGGAGGAAGAGTCAGTCATGACCGTGGGGAATTAGGAATTGGGAATTGGGAATTGGTAATTGGTAATGGGGAATTGGAAGTTAATAGTTATTAATTGATATTTTTTTATCTTGAACGATTTTAAAAGAGGCTGTTGTGGAATTCAAAGGTATAAGTATAGCACGATCGCCCTCAAAATTGCCTGCTCGCCAGTAGATTGTCACAAACCTACGGCTGCAATACCGTCTTTCCTAGCTGGCAAACTGCATTAATTGATTAAACACGGATAAGGGAGTGCGATCGACCCTGTTTTCAATTCGGTTACAGAAAGGAATTTGGACGGATGACTAAAAAGCTGACTGCATAAGTCTTTTTTCCTCTTCCCTCTTCCTTCTTCCCTCTTCCTGACATCCGTTACATCCGTTACAGAATCCGTTGCCGAACCTTCTTCCTTCTTACCAGCGATAGCGGTAAGTTTTAAAAGGAGCTCCCTCAATGCTGAGCAAGTCGATCGGATAAATGGGAGCGCCACTTGCCATATATTGAAACATTTCCCGAACTTCCTCACCCCGCAGCGACAACTGGTCTAGCTCTTTGAGAGAATACCAACCAGCACACAAAGTATACTCATCCGGCTTGCTCTTGGGCGGCGTCTTATCTTCAGGGCGGGCCACAAAAATGACTCGCAGGCGCACATTTCCCCTAGGCATCACCGTATGCTCTACCCTGAGAATTCCTTCAACGATGACTGAAATGCCCGCTTCCTCGACGGTATTGCGGACAGCAGCTTCGAGCAAAGTCTCTCCTTTTTCCACTCGCCCTGCTGGGAGATACCACTGTTGATTGTACTTGCGCTCTTGTACCAGTAGAAAACGGTCTTCTAAATGAACGACAACTAGGGTAAAATACAATGTCGGAATCGGCTCGCGAGCCATAGAAGTAGATATTCCCCAAGCAAAAGGTTTAACCAGCGGCAGATGTTAGCAATCCAAAAGATGCTTCGACAAACGTCTTTGAACTTAAAAAATAGATCGTAGCACCCCGATCGCAAAATCTAAAATCTAAAATCTAAAATCTAAAATTGACAATGCCATTACCCACCGTTATTTTACCAGGATATTTTGCTGCTGCTTCCGATTATCGGGAATTAGAAAAATCTCTTGTTGATCTAGGTTTCCCAACTGTAACAGTACCTCTGAGCAAGGGAGATTGGTTGCCGACTTTTGGCGGGCGGTCGATGGTGCCTATTTTGCGACAGCTCGATCGGACCGTCAAACAAATGTTACAGCAATACGGCGTCTCTCAGATTAATCTTGTCGGTCATTCCGCCGGCGAAAGAGATTTCTCGAATTTATTTAGGCGAAAAGCCTTACACAATTCACGGTGACGTGCTTGAGGATGTGGGTTTGTGGAACGCTCACCCTTGTGTCCACACTCTCATCACTTTAGGCACGCCACACGTCTCTGTTGAGCGCTGGACGCGCAAAAATCTCGATTTTGTCAAAATTCATTATCCGGGGGCTTTTCACCCGCAGGTGCGCTACGTCTGCGTTGCGGGGAAGGCGGTTTTTGGCAAGCGCGGTTTTGGAACTTGGCTGGCTTACAAAAGTTACGAGTTGACTGTGGGGAAGGGCGAGACTTGGGGGGATGGAATTACGCCGGTGGAAGCGGCTCATTTGGATGGGGCCGAAAATTTGGTGTTGGAGGGGGTTTGGCATTCGCCCCGTTCTCCGGGGAGATGGTACGGTTCGCCGGAGTTTTTGCCTGCTTGGGTTGGGTATTTGGGTTGAATTAGAGTCAGTTGGTAGGGGCGGTGCCCCCGTGCCCGCCCTCTTAGTCGTAGGGTGCGTCGCCGCTCTTAAGTCCCTAAAAAAATCGACAATCGATGAGCGACGCACCAAACCAAGAGTGATTAGTCATTGCTGGGAGGAAGCTTGAGAGTTATTCCAGATTTCTATTAATTCTTTTCTCCGCAAGCCATCAACCAAAAACTCATCATCGATCGATCGTCGCCCGCAGCAACAAACTCATCGCGGGAAACCAAATAACTTTCAATTTCCGATTCGGAAATCAACCCTTGTTTGACCATTTGTAAAATGGGGCCGGAGTCTAGCAAAGGTTCAAACGCTTCAATGCCGATGATATCGCTGTGGCTGACAACCGCTTCTAAATCGATGCTGCCAAATCCAGCTTCTTTCAGAATGCGACACAGATTTCGCCCTACGCATAAATCGCCACCCCGCGATGTCATCACCTGCTTGAATTTTTCCTTAATAACCTGGACTGACAGAGGTGGATTTGTCAGCCAAAACAGATCCGCATCGCTATCGATAATCACCAGTTTACCACCCGGTTTTAAGATGCGGAAGATTTCTCTGGCTGCTGCGACGGGATCGGGAAGGTGGACGAACAGCAAACGGGCGATCGCAAAATCGAAACTGTTATCATCCAAACCAGTATCTGCGATCGATGCTTGAATGCGATTTACTCGATCGCCTCCTTTGTCCTTTAAATATTCTACAGCTTTTTCGTGCAGTGTCGGGTCGATTTCTACCGCTGTTACAGAACTGTTTGGCAGAAATTCTAACAGTTGTTCAGTGAAAAATCCCGGCCCGCTTCCCGCTTCCAAAACATTCATTCTGTCGGCCAAACCGAACCATTTTAAAGTGCGCGCTTCTTTTTGCCAAGTCAGGAGAACTTGAGCTTTTAATCGCTGGATTTCGGCTTCAAGTTCCAGATTGTACGTGCTGGCTTGATATGAACCTTCTGCTGGCATAAAATTATCCTTGGAATCTTGAATTTTTTGCAACACAACTATCGGGGTTGCTGATTTGGAGTATGATTTGCCTCGGAAATTCACAGTAGGGGCAATTCATGAATTGCCCCTACTGTGAATTTCAGGGATTGCTGGAGTAAATCATATCAATTCCGGCTGCGCCGGAATGATAAGCGAGGAGACGGCTTGGCCTTTGTCCCTACGCTAGATTAATTGTAGGGACACGGTACTGCCGTCTCCTCCTTTTGGGTAATATTAATTCCGATGCAATCAGAAACGATATCATACCCAAATTCAGCAACGCCCAACTATCGCAATTGCACTTTAGCGCAATTTTCGTTGCCGACATCCACAGTCCTATTTGGCGGACAGATGCAGCACGGAATCTAGACAATTCCTCTATTATACCTCCTGCGAAAGTATTTTATCGATCCTTTAACAGTAGCCATTTCAGCCATTATTAACTAATAATAAAAGATTGGCCAGACATACTGGTAATTATCGGTTCTGTCGATTAGGTTAGGACTTTCGCAGGAGGTCTATTTTGACGACAACAGCTAATCGGAATGGGTTGATAGGATAGCATTTATCAGGTAAGCTGTTCGGCATTTAAAGGAGGATAATAGGGTGCGGAGCGTAAATAAGGGTTTCCCATGTATAGTCAGTGTTCGCTTCTGACGCACCTTACCTGGATCGTTAATGGTTTAAATGCGTAACAGCTTATATCTCTAATTTATTTGCGAGGAATCACATATCTAATCCCACCCTTATTTACAGCCGCATCACCCCTGTAGCGGGGGATAACATGAATAGCGGCGTGACTGCGACTTTGACCCGCCTCTTTATTGATATTGATTCCCACATTAAAACCGTCAGGCTGAAACTCTTTACTTAACATTTCTTGCACCTTATTAGCCATAAACCAGCAAGCCGATTGTTCCCTAAACGGCAGTTCAAAATAATTGGCAGTGTGACGCTTGGGGATAATTAAAACATGACCTTTGCTGGCAGGATAACCGTCAAACATCGCATAAGCTGTTGCTGATTCAGTGAGTAAAGTGAGGTTTTTGTAGGGATTGCAAAATATGCAGTTATTAGTTGAATTTCTTTGATGGTTGTAATGGACATATTCGTAGATTTCGCAAGACTCATTTAAGAGAGACGACTTAAACGGAAGTTTGACAAGGCACTGATATGTAGGTTTTTTGTGCACGTAATGTTCTCGAAAGCCTTCTTTTTTGATATCCCTTCTCACTGCAAAATACGCTTTTCCTCCGGGTTTTAACAGGTGCGACACTTCCATGAGGACATTAGCTTGTTCTTCAGGAAATAAAACATTCAAAACATAAAAGCAAATGATTGTGTCGAATTTATTTTTGGGTAATTCCGGGAAATAATAAGGATCATAACCTGTAACATCAAAGCCTTTTTGTTGCAATAATTTCACATCGCTGCCGAAGCCACACCCAAAGTCTAAGACTTTACCTTGCAGCAAGTTTTTGTCTAATAAAATTTTTGCTGGAAACGATAGATAAATTCTTTCAATAGCCGTCAGGTGGCTGAATTTATTTTTTTGCTTTTTCATGGCGGCATGAATTTGATTTAACTTAATATTTTACCATTATTGCAGTTTGGCGATCGCACTTCTGTCCACCAAAACCTTACCAGTCACCAAATCCCGCACCGTCGCCAACAAAACCCGCCTCTGGTCCACCTCAAAACTCACCGAAACCCGATCGACTCCCAGAACACCAGGCGGATTCAAATGCGCCACACAAACCTCCTGGTGGTGGCTGTCCAAAGAGCGAAAATCCGTCTGTTTGTTGAGCAAACTGCTCGTCATTTGCCCTTTTTCATTAAAAATAACCTCCGCTTGCGATACCTCGGCAACTTCCCCAATATCTAATCGAATTTCTCTTTGCCCTTCCATAGCCACTTGCAACGTCAACTCTTCGGAACTTTGACAAGGATACTTCATTTCCTTGCTAAATATCGGCGAATAAGAATAAGCTTTAGCGTAAGGTTCCCAGAGACGAATTGCGTAGGTATGGCGCAAATAATCGTCAACACTCGCCAATTGCGTCAAGGCCAAAGCACCGTGCGCTACAGCTTCAAAAGGCTTATCAGTTTTGACTTTTGATCGCCCGAAATACGAAACAACTAAATTAGATATAGCCGGAATTAGAGAAGTTCCTCCTACTAACAAAACTTGTTCAATATCTGTTTTGCCTATCCCTTTTCCCTGTGCAATGCTCAGCACTTCATCTAAAGCTTCCCGCAACTGTTCTAACAACTGCCTGTATTCTAAAATATCCTCAAGCTTCTGTCGATTTAGTTGCAATTCGTAAGACATAAAATTTTCATCGTCAAACCAACTTTCCTTCGCCTCATTAACTTGAGAAAGTTGAATTTTGAGTTTTTCTGCTATTTCTAATAAGTTTTGCCAGCCCACGCCCCCGACTTCGGCCCGCGACGAACCAATTTGCCGCAAATAATCTTCGACAATCCAAATGTCAATATCTTCGCCGCCGACATAAGCATCGGATTTTGCTAGGACTTCGGCGCGTACCCCCCCCAGCCAGGGCGGGCACGGGGGCACCGCCCCTACAAGGGGGGGAGTAAGATTTCTACCCCCATTTTGGGGTAAGGAGGAAGGAGGGGCTGTGCGGACTAAACTTAAATCTAAAGTGCCGCCACCAAAATCTACTACTAAGACTAGAGAACCAGGGCGTTTTACGGCATATCCCAGGGCTGCGGCTGTGGATTCATCTATTAGCTGAATTTCCGCAACTCCCAGATTTTCTGCTAAGTCACGAAACCAATCTAAATATCTTTCAAATGCTCCGACAGGTACTGTAAAAATAATTTTTTCTGGTTTAATGTTTTGTAATTCTAATTGGTTCCATATATTTTTAATAAACTTTTCTGCTACTGATTCTGGCGTGTAGGTTTCGCCGTCTATATTGCGGGCTGGTGGCTGAAAATCGGTGGCCAAGTCGCGTTTGAAAGCTTTGAAAAAACGGTCGGGCTGTGACTGTCCCAAGCGCTGCGCTCGCACTTTTTCTCCCAACACCAACTCTCCCATATTTTTCACAAATACCAAAGTCGGCACTACAGGTATTTCTCGAACATTTCCGCTCGATTTATTCGTTTTAAAAATGCGGGAGATTTCGCCCAATCTCAAAGTTTCAGGTGTTTGCGTATCTGGGTTGAGAATGCAGACAACCGTATTGCTGGTACCGAAATCAATTGCAACTGTAGTCATGTTGATTTTAGATTTTAAATTTAATTTGTGATTCCTGCTGGAAGGGTGCGGCTAACTTTAGCAGGAACAAGGATTCGCTCTCCATCTCGATAGCCGACAAATCTAACGTAAACTAAGTCTCCTTCTGTTATATCTTCAACATCCGGCTGGTGCAACTGCGGATTGTAAGTCACTTGTTCCCAAGCTGAACCGATTGTTTCAAAACCCCAAGTTGACAAAAGATTTTCTAAGGGTGTAAAAAGAGCCGAAAGATTTTTGGCTGGCATCTCCGGCTTAGCTTCTGCCATTTTGCGGGCGGCGGGATAGCTAGTTAACAAAGTTTGCAACTGTTCAAAGGTAGCGCGGCGAAAATCATCAGTTAGTTGAGTTTTTTGCTGCTCTAATTCATCTCGCAGCCGCAAACATTGCTGCTTTAATTCTTCAATTTCGGTGGGATTAGTGGTGATTTTCGGCGGTAGAGGGAGCGCGCTAAGAGTACGATCGAACTCTTGAAAATTCAAATTCAGCACTGTTGCCAGCCGCCTCAGTTGGTCTAGGGTGAGTTTTCCCACGTCTCCCTGCCGCACTAACCGCACCCCGAAGCGAGTTAAGCCTGCTTTTTCGGCTAAGTCTTGCCAATTGAGGATGTCTAGCTGATTCATGCGTTCCCGCAGAATTGCATCGTGCTTGAATTCGATCGCATCTCCCGCCTCAGATGCAGCATAAGCGTAGACTAAAATTAGAAAAATGCCCCCGACAGCTAGCGCGATGCTGAAGGCAGGCACTGTTATTACATCAACCGTTGCATCGAGGAGATAGAACATTGTCAATTTTTTTAAACTTGTTTTAAAGTCTGGGTTTGTTCAACGGTCAAGTTTTCTTCGCCTTGGTAGTATTCTGGTAACAAGTCTTGAGATTCTACTTTTCCGAGGGCTTTTTCAACTCCGGCGGTAGTTTCAGTACAACTCGAACCGGTGGCGTTGAGGACGGTTTCGGTAATTTTACCATCTTTACCGATGCGGTATTCTATTTGGCGGTATTCTGCCATAGTTCCTCTTTGTTTAATGCTTGAGTGTTGAGTTATATTATAGATTGTGTTTGCGAGTTATTCAAATGAATTTTTGTAGCGACAATGCAACCGGGGTTTCGCCGGAAATTATGGCAGCGATTGCAGCGGCTAATTGCGGTGCTGTGATGTCTTACGGAGATGACGAATATACTAAGCGTTTGCAAGTTAAATTTTCGGATTTGTTCGAGACATCGGTGACTGTTTTTCCTGTAGCAACCGGTTCGGCTGCTAATGCCCTCGGCCTTGCGGTTATGACTCCTCCCTACGGGGCTGTTTACTGTCACGCGGACTCTCATATTAATCTGGATGAATGCGGCGCGCCGGAGTTTTTTACGGGCGGTGCAAAGCTGGTAACGCTAACAGGCGATCGTGCTAAGATAGAGGCAGAGACTTTAGGAAAAAAGCTCGATCGCGCTGGTGCAGGTGTCGTCCATCACGTACAGCCCGCAGCCGTGAGTATTACTCAAGCAACGGAAGCTGGCACTGTCTACAATCCAGCAGAAATCTCCCACATTTCGGAAGTTGTTCGCAGCCACAATTTATACCTACATATGGATGGAGCTCGCTTCGCCAATGCAGTTGCTAGTTTGGGCTGTTCTCCTGCGGATGTAACTTGGCGGACTGGTGTCGATATTCTCTCGTTTGGAGCGACAAAAAACGGCGCGATGGCTGCGGAAGCTGTGGTATTTTTCAATCAGGAATTAGCAAAGACTTTCCCTTTTTACCGCAAGCGCAGCGGGCATCTATTCTCGAAGATGCGGTTTTTGTCGGCGCAGTTAGAAGCATACATAACCGATGATTTGTGGCTGAGAAATGCGGCTCATGCAAATAATATGGCCGATAAATTAGCGCAAGGGTTGGCTGGTATTGAGGGAGTCCAACTTTGCCATCCTGTCGAAGCTAATGAAATTTTTATGCAGCTTCCAGAATCGGTAATTGCGGGGGTTTTAGCTGAGGGTTTTCTGTTTTATCGGTGGGATAAATGTACTGTCAGACTTGTGACTGCTTTTAATACTCAGGAAGCAGATGTGATGGCTTTGGTGGAAGCAGTTAAACGTTATTCTGTGTAAATTGTAGGTTATAAGGGCGGGTTTATTTAGCCTTTAGATCGTACTAAATCTTTTTGTAAACCCGCCCAAGTTTGCGGTACAAAGCTACAATTTCATCGATTGAGGAATAGGTTGTGCAACTGCGGCTAGTTCCGGTTCAACTGCTTCGAGGTGCTCTTCTAAAAGCGCCAGATTTCTCATGTTTGATTTATAAAACGCATCGAAGATATCTCCGACTAAAGGTACTGAGCCGATAACTGCTTCTAGACCGATATTGTAAATCATTTTGCCTAAAGTTTTTTGGGGGATGTTGAATTGAGTTGCTAAGTAAATTAGGTACGCGGAAAATGCGGTATCTACTATATCCCCAGCACCCGGAACCAAACCGATAATCGGATCTAAACCAATGCGAAATTTAGTGCCGGGGATGCCAATGGCGGTATCCATCAGGCGGCTGAGTTTGCGGATGCGGTTGAGAGTGGCAAGACGCTCTATGTTGTTCATATTATGATTGTTGAATTAGCTTGAGAATTTGAAATCTGTCTGAAGACTGAAAAAAAATATTGGCTTAATCAAAATATACCAGAGTAGGCGGATTCATCCCAGAGGTAGGGTGCGTCAGCTACCATTATTTTTGCTCTTTACCAACAATATCAAAGCTGACGCACGGCTGCAACAAACGGTGCGTCAGAACCATACTTTTTGTGCTTCTCGATCGTCTCAAACCTGACGCACCCTACCACAATGCTACCGATCGTGTTTAATGTTCGCTAATATGCTGAATTCCCCATTCGTGCATAGCGTTAATAATCGGTTTGAGACTTTCTCCGAGAGGTGTTAGCGAATATTCAACTTTTGGCGGTACTTGCAAATAAATTTCCCGATGTACGATCGCGTCTGACTCCATTTCCCGCAATTGCTGCGTCAGCATTTTCTGAGTAATACCGTTGACAGCCCGTTGCAGCTCGTTAAAACGCTTCACTCCTGGAAACAACTCCCGGAGAATCAAGACTTTCCAGCGCCCGCCAATTACGTCTAGAGTTCGTTCTACAGGGCAATTTGCTCGATCGCCTTTTACCTCTTTAACTTGCATAGTATCTTTTTGGTAACAACCGCACTTTTTAGTACGTACTTCTCATAATAGCTTGACTCGGTTTAAAGTAGAAATATCTCAGAACACCGATAAACTTCACTGAGGATGCAAAAAATGATTACCGTCAGAAAGAGTGCAGCAAGAGGACACGCAAATCGCGGTTGGCTGGACAGTTACCACACATTTTCCTTTGCCGATTATTACGATCCTAATTATATGAATTTTCGGTCTCTGCGGGTGATTAATGAGGATGTCGTTAGCCCCGGTAAAGGTTTCGGGACTCACGGGCACAGCGACATGGAAATCATTACCTATGTATTAGAAGGAGTGTTAGAACACAAAGATTCTTTGGGTACTGGTGCAACGATTAAACCCGGTGAAGTGCAGCGGATGAGTGCTGGTACAGGCATTCAGCATAGTGAGTTCAATCACTCGCAAACTGAGCCAGTGCATTTGCTGCAAATCTGGCTGTTACCTGATACAAATGGATTGTTACCCAGTTACGAACAACGGGATTTTCCGGTAGAACAAAGGCGCGGTAAATTGCGGTTAGTTGCAGCGCGAGATGCGAGAGATGGTGCTGTGAAAGTGCATCAAGATGTCGATTTGTATGCGGCTGTTTTGGATAATAACTCGCGGGTTTCTCATGCTTTGGGGTTGAATCGCCATGCTTGGTTACAAGTTGCTCGCGGCTCGGTTTTGCTCAATGGTTTGCCTTTGGCAAATGGCGACGGGGCGGCAGTTAGCGATGAGTCTGAGTTGGTTGTTGAAGCTACAGCAGATGCTGAATTTTTGTTGTTTGATTTGGCGTAATGCCACACAAATTATTAGCTGTAGGGTGCGTCAGGATGAAGCTAACAAGCTTGTAGAAAATCATCAATCCTGACGCACCTTCTTTCGCTGTGCGGTGCGTCACTCGGCGGTTGAAACCGCGACTACACAAACAAAGTCCGCACAACGCGAGACTAAGAAATTAATCAGCCATCCAAGATTTTGTGCCAAAAATACCTGCGATAAGTTCGGGAATGCCAAAATCAACATCTAAGCTTTCCCAGTGCACGCTGCTACCGGAAGGAGGTAGCCAAACATCAGCAAGTTGTTCTGGTGAAGCACCTTCTAAGCCTTGTGCCAGTTGTGGCGGAAAAGAAAAAATAGCACCGTTTTTCAGTTTGATCGCAATTAAATCTTCAGACTGATTGTACTGTACGGATTCGGCGCGGGGATCTGTAACCTTGGCTTGTTTCCATGCTTCTTTGGCTTTGGCTATTTGCTCTAGAAGATTTTCCTCAGTTAACTCTTTGTCCCAGTTTCTAAATATCATGTATTTTTTTCCATCGGTTTTGTTGAGTTTGGATACTTGATTATTGCTGCATGGGATTGTGTTAAGTGGACTGTGAAGAACATGATACTTATTATGGGTTACTACTTAGGAAATAAGCAAATAGGAGGAAGAAAGTAACTTTTGTTTTTGCTAATTTGGCTAAGGGTAATTACTTAGGATAAATTTTTATGGAACAACAGTCGATCGCCCGCAAGCATCTTGTTTTGAGCCTGATCACCGGTTTAGCCGTCGGCGCGATCGCGGGCGCACCCATCGGCTGGATGGCTAATGGGTATTATACGGAGCAGCGTTTGGCTCAAATTCTGATTTGCCGAGAAAAGAATAAAGATCAACCGGTTGCTGTTGTTGAGTCTATTTGCGGTTCGAGATTCTAAATTGTTCTGCTACCTCGACGGCTGTGTCAAATATTGTCAGGGTTGCGCGGATGTCGAAAGTTCGTTGGCGTTAGCGTTAGCAAAGCGATCAAAGATGAAAGCGATCAAAGATGAAAGCCCGCCCCTACCGGGGCTGCGCCAACGCAGAGGATCGCGCACTCATCACCTGCGCTGTCAACCGTCACTGCGCCACCAACCGGAAAAGTTGTCCGTCGGTTGATATGTGGGTATGTTAAATTGACACAATCATGAATTACAGCAGAACAATTCCGGTTATTTTGAGTGCTACGATCGCCCTCAGCTCGTTAGCGGAGCCCTCGAAGAGGATCGCCCTTATCCCCTTCACATCACCTCAAATCGCCCTCGGATTAACCGCCGACGCAGTTAAAACCATCGCTAAAGACATTACCGTCCGCATCCAGGGGCCAAAAGGCGGTTCGGGAGTGATTTTAGAGAAACAAGGCAGCACATACTATATTCTCACAAACTGGCACGTTGTTGATAAAGCAGGTGATTACGAGGTCGTAACTCCCGATGGCAAAGCTCACTCTGTATCATATAGTCTCGTGCGGCGAATGCCCGGTGCGGATTTGGCGATCGTCCCATTCAGCAGCACTCAAAGCTACCGCCTCGCTCAATTAGCCAATTCCCCAGCAACTCCGGGAAAAAAAGCTTATGTAGCTGGTTGGCCGACATCTGGCGGTTCCCTGAGACAACCGATTTTCATCGCTACCGAAGGTCAGCTTACCGGCCGCCAAACTGCCTGGAACGGTTATACATTGGTATACAATAACTTAGTGAGAGCGGGCATGAGCGGCGGGCCTGTCCTCGATGACGCGGGGCGAGTTGTCGCAATTAACGGCATTGTCAGGTTAGAGGACAATTCTGATAAAATCGTGGCGGCGGGGATAGAAATCAATACTTTCATGAAATGGCGATCGACTATTTCACTGCCGGTAGTTCCGCAATCTCCCACTTCTGGAAACCCGAAAACTCCGGCTAGTAATGCGCCTCGCAGGCCCGCAAGTACGATCGCCTTTGCTGCGACAAATACCCTGAAAGCGCCTTCAGAAGTTGTGAGTTCCCTGGCCCTTGCTTCCGCTTCTTTTACCACAGGAAATAGCAACGGCACAATCTCAGTTTGGAGTTTTCCTGGCGGGGAATTGAAAACTACGCTGCGGGGACACGCGGATGCAGTAAACGCACTGGCTGCGAGTGCGGACGGACAACTGTTAGCTAGCGGCAGCGACGACAACACTGTAAAAATTTGGAATTTAGAAACGGGGACGTTTGTACGCACTTTGCTCGGGCATTCCGGCGCTGTTTCGAGCGTTGCCGTTAGTCCTGACGGTCAATTTATTGCAAGCGGCAGTTGGGATAAAACGATTAAGATTTGGAATGCGAAAACTGGGGAATTAGTGCGGACTTTGACCGGGCATTCTGGATTGGTGAATGCTGTCACGATAAGTCCCGATAGCAAAACTTTAGCTAGCGGTAGTAAGGACGGTTCAATTAGGTTGTGGAATTTAGCCAGCGGTCAAGGAATTCGCGCGATTGGCGGCAAGAATTTATCTGTTTTGTCCCTAGCTTTTACTCCCGATGGCAAGAGTTTAGCTGCGGGAAACAGCAACGGTACTATTGGGTTGTGGAATGTCGAAAACGGGCAGTTAATTAAGCGTTTGAGCGGGCATACTGACGGGGTTTGGTCGGTGGCTATCAGTCGGGATGGGAGTATGCTCGTTACTGGGAGTTGGGATAAGAGTATCAGATTGTGGGATGTGCGATCCTCTTCGAGGGCTTCGCTAACGGGCGATTTGAGAGGTACTTTGAGCGGACATTCTGGCTATGTTAGTGCTGTGGCGATTAGCGGGGATGGGAAGATGATTGTGAGTGCTGGTTGGTTGGGGCAGATTAAGATTTGGAAAAGGAGCTGAGAGGGCGATCGAATGTGCTACGATTAAATGAGAGCTTCATAGAATAACGAAAATAGTCACCAAAACTGTCTAATCAAAAGGTGAAAAATGAGTAGCTTAAAAACTAAATTACCGACTGATATCTGGGTAGTAGCAACATGGGAAGAATTCATCGCGATGGCAGATGACCCAGCTTACAGTAAAGCCAAATGCTACTATCGCAACGGACAAATGAGGATTGAAACTATGTCAGTAGGGCCAGATCATGCTAGAGATAATGGATGTATTTTTTTAGGAGTGAGTCTGTTTTGTATTGCAAAAGCTATTCCTTTAAATGGTTTGGATAACTGTAGCTACCGGAAAACTGGAGTGCGAGAGTGTCAACCGGATATATCGTACTATATTGGAACCCGATCGCAATTAGCACCGAGGGGAACTTCGATCGCCAGTCTTGACGTGATCCCACCGCCAGATTTGGTCATAGAAGTTGCTGACTCAACTTTGGCTGATGATATCGGTGAAAAACGGTTGCTTTACGAAGAGCTGAAAGTCGCTGAATATTGGGTCGTAGACGTGCAGAAATCCGAAATTATTGCCTTTGCGATTCTTGCGGATAATGGTAGTCGGCGGATTGTGCGATCGGAAGTTTTGCCTGGATTAACTATTGCTTTGCTAGAAGAGGCTTTGCGGCGGAGTCGCACTGAAGATCAAGCGCAGGTAGGTGCTTGGTTGTTGGCTCAATTTCAGCAGCAGTAATCATGGATAGAGGAATAAACATTATGGTTCAATCACCTCCAAAACTTATAACTATTGATGAATTTATTGTCAACTACGGCGACAGCGATTGTTACGAACTAATTGATGGTGAATTAACCGAAATGGAACCGACAGGGCCGCACGAACAAGTATCCGGGTTTTTGAGCAGAAAGCTGAATGTAGAAATCGATCGCCTGGATCTATCCTACTTGATTCCCCCTCGCTGTCTCATAAAACTATTAGGAACATCCACAGCTTTTCGCCCCGATGTGCTTGTATTAGATCGAACTCGACTAATTAACGAACCTTTATGGCAACAAGAACCTGTAATTACATCAGGTTCCTCAATTAAACTGATCGCTGAAGTCGTTAGCACCAACTGGCCAAACGACTACGCCAGAAAAGTTGAAGATTATGCTCTATTAGGAGTGCCTGAGTATTGGATTGTTGACTATTTGGGTATTGGTGGCAGAGAATATATTGGAAAACCTAAACAGCCGACAGTGACAATTTGTACGCTGCAAGAGGATGACTATCAAAAACAGTTGTTTCAAAATGACGATCGACTTATTTCCTCAATTTTTCCAGATTTGCAATTAACTGCACAACAAATCTTCGCAGCAGGCAGAATTGCTATGTAGTCGATAGTTGGCGGCACGTTAACGGCAATATTATCGTCCCAGCCCGATCGCCTTCAACACAAAATTAGCGATCAACTAAAATCATCAAACAACCAAAAGCAATC
The DNA here is from genome assembly GCA_031372825.1 of Cyanobacteria bacterium OTE_58_metabat_593. Taxonomy (GTDB): domain Bacteria; phylum Cyanobacteriota; class Cyanobacteriia; order Cyanobacteriales; family Microcoleaceae; genus Microcoleus. The sequence goes on from JANMLZ010000013.1 coordinate 47,457, forward strand.
TCAACCTTAGCCGAAAACTCGCCGTCCCGCTTCCCAGCCCGATCGACACTTATGATAGATTTGGTTCTGGCCAGACTACACTGGAATACAAAATCAAATTTTAAATTTCGCCATAAATTCGATCGACCCCTATGCTGGCCGGACTCTCCACTTGGCGGAGTCAATCTCAAATCTCAAATCTCAAACCTCAAATCGACTAGCTGCTGACAAATGATTGAAGTAGAACACTTAAGCAAAACTTACGGTTCGACCGCAGCAATCGCGGACGTGTCCTTCTCGGTCGAATCAGGAGAAATTCTCGGTTTTTTGGGCCCAAACGGCGCTGGGAAAACCACAACCATGCGGATTTTGTCGGGATATTTGCCCGCATCCAGCGGTACCGCCCGCATCGCCGGCCTCGATGTTCACGAAAACTCGATGGGAGTTCGACAGCGCATCGGTTATTTGCCCGAAAACCCGCCCCTGTATCCAGAAATGAGTGTGGAAGGGTTTCTGTTTTTTGTGGCCAGAATCAAGCAAGTATCGGCGGGCGATATCGCGCGAAGAGTTACTTCCGCGATCGAACGCTGCGGCTTGGTTGAAAAACGCAAAGTTTTAATCCGCAAACTTTCCAAGGGCTTTAAACAGCGAGTCGGTATCGCCCAGGCGATCGTCCACGATCCGCCCGTGATCATCTTAGACGAACCAACAGTCGGACTTGACCCTCGGCAAATCATCGAAGTCCGCAACTTAATCAAAAGTCTGGGCGGCCAACATACAATCATTCTTTCGACCCACATTTTGCCGGAAGTCAGCATGACTTGCAACCGCGTCACCATCATCAATCGCGGTAAAATCGTCGCTGCGGGGACTCCCGACAATTTGATGGGAGAGTTGGCCGCCGGAGAAGGTTACGAGCTCGAAGTTGAAGGCGAGGCGGATTTGCTAGACAGTCTGCTGCTACCTGCGGTGGAAAATTTGCCGGGAGTTAGATCGGTCGAATTGATTCCAAACCAGCAATTTTTAGCTAATCGCTACCGCCTGCGCGCCTTGTGCGAATCGGACATAGAACCGGGGCGAGAAATTGCCGCAGCTATCATCGCCTCTGGATTCGGACTCTGCGAAATGCGTCGCAATCGGGCTACTCTCGAAGATGTGTTTTTGAGGCTGACAGCGGCTGAAAACAAACCGGAAGCAACACTGGTTCACAGCGAACCGGAAGTCGATCGAAATCTACAAGCAGCGACAGAAATCGAAGATTCGATCGTGGATGCCGATCGATTGGCATCGCCACCGACGATCGAAAATCTGCTAGTTTCAGATAGGCAAGAGTCGCCCTATGATACTCATCAACCAGAACCGGAACCAGTTGCGGAAATTGTCGAGCCGATCGAACTTCCAGAATCGGAACCAGTTGCGGAAATTGTCGAGCCGATCGAGCATCATCAACCGGAATCGGAACCAGTTGCGGAAATTGTCGAGTCGATCGAACTTCCTGAATCCGAACCTGAACCAGTTGTAGAAACAAGAGAGTCGATCAAACTTCCTGAATCCGAACCAGTTGCGGAAACAAGAGAGTCGATCGAACTTCCTGAACCTGAACCAGAACCGGTTCCAGAAATTGTCGAGTCGATCGAACTTCCTGAACCTGAACCTGAACCGGTTGTAGAAATTGTAGAGTTGATCGAACTTCCTGAATCCGAACCAGTTGCGGAAACAAGAGAGTCGATCGAACTTCCTGAATCCGAACCAGTTGCGGAAACAAGAGAGTCGATCGAACTTCCTGAACCTGAACCAGAACCAGTTGTAGAAATTGTAGAGTCGATCGAACTTCCTGAATCCGAACCAGAACCAGTTTCCGAAACAAGAGAGTCGATCGAACTTCCTGAACCTGAACCAGAACCGGTTCCAGAAATTGTCGAGTCGATCGAACTTCCTGAACCAGAACCAGAACCAGTTGCGGAAACAAGAGAGTCGATCGAAATTCCTGAATCCGAACCAGAACCAGTTTCCGAAAAACCAGAGATAGTAAGCGATTTAGAACCTGAACTGCAATCAGTTGCACATTTTCTGGAAATTGCAGAAAGACAAGAGTCGATCGAACTTCCTCAACCGGAAACAGCATTTATACAAACACCAGAATCGAGTGGTAGTTCTCCATCCGAACCGCCTCCAGTTCCAGATTTTCTGCAAATTACCAAAAAACCAGAGTCGATCGAACTTCCCGACTCAGAAACCGTTGTCGAAACCGTAGAGTCGATCGAACATACTCAAACAGAAAACGTAGAGTTTATCGAACATACACAAACAGAAAACGTTTTTGAGACAGTAGAGTCGATAGAAAATACACAAACAAAAAACCATTTTGAGAACCCAAAGTAGAAAGAAAAAACACCACCACAAACCCGT
>JANMLZ010000084.1:0-12754 GCA_031372825.1 Cyanobacteria bacterium OTE_58_metabat_593
AGCCAGAGTCGCTCTTTTGGTGTTGATTTTGACTCGGTGGGCAAACTTCCTTTGTAACCGCGAATTAGCATGGCTGCGTGTACTCTTTCCGCGCGATCGAGACTTCGCAAATAAAGCGCCCCAATCATCGAAGCGCTGGCATATCTGAGCCATCCCACGCTACCCGACAACCCTCGCAGTTGAGCGGATCTTTTCATCCGGGTGACTTCGGCTAGCAAGATTTCTAAATATTGTCCCGCTAAAAGTACAATCTCTTGCAAGCCTGCTGGTAAAGGCAATCCTTTGAGCGCGATTCCGAAACTGTGCGGCGGCAAAGTTAGCAGAAAACTGTTCATAATTAGCAGGCAAATTAAGGAACGCAGCAACAAAAAACTCGCTCGTTCCCAACCTTGTGGTAGCACCAATAATGACAGAAAAATTAATTCTGTTCCTAACAATTGTAGTAGGGTTCGCAGCGGCGCTTTCAGCCAAAGTGACCAAAAAAGTGCGATCGCCCCATAAATGCCCAGCCACAGCCAAGCACCTGTCTTCATAAAACCAATCCCAATCACAATTGTGAGAGACAGTCGCAGTCGAAAAGGAATCGATAATTTAAGCATCTTTAGGTTTCACCAACTGAGCAATCCCAAAAGCTGCGCCGAAACAAACAGCAGAACCTAAAACTCCAGCAATGCTAGTCCCAATCGGCTGTTCTTCTAATCCTTTAACACTGTAATCTGCAAAAGGAGTTGGATTCTCAATCGCCACAGCTTCTTTATCTTTAAAACCGTATTGTTCTGCTACCGCTTCTAACCCATCAGGCCAACTTGAAGCGAACAGCGAAAGTATACCACTAATTAATAAAACCCCAATTACTGGCACTAACCATTTTTGCAATTGTGGCTGTTCTCCTGGTAACAAATCCGGCCGCACTTTCACCAGATAAGTTAAAACACCACCTGTAATTAGCCCTTCGCCAATCCCAATTAAAATATGAATACCGACCATTGCTGGCAATGCGATATTCAACGCGACAGTGCCAGAAATTGCCAATTCAATCGCCACACAAATCGAAGCAGCCACAATGCTGAGCGCGGCTGCAATCCCCGCAGCTAGCGGCAAACGATTTCGCGAACCTCCTAAGAGTTGCTGCAATGGCTTCAACAGCCACCAGCCCACCCAAATTCCGACTAGCCCCATATTAAATATATTTGCTCCCAGGGCGGTGATGCCCCCATCGGCAAACAAGACGCTCTGAATTATAAAAACCGTGCTCATCGCCAGAGTTGCCGCCCAAGGGCTCCCCAAAACCACGGAAGCTAATGCCCCTCCTAGTAAGTGCCCGCTGGTGCCGCCTGCTACCGGGAAGTTAATCATCTGAGCCGCAAACACGAAAGCTGTAGTTAAGCCCATGATTGGCCCTTGCCGTAGTCCAAGACTGACACGGGTTCTATTTAGGGCAACTGCAATTGCTGCTGCACTTGCTATGCCGGTAGCAATTGTTACGGGCGGTGAAAGAAAACCATCAGGTATGTGCATCGATATCTCCAAAACATGAGAACTCCCAACCTTTTAGTCAACTCTTTTTTACAAAACTTTACAATCCCCTCCGGGGGGATTTTTGCCGATTTTATTTTGAGAAGCGACGTATTTTTGAACTTTTTGAGAAGTGTTATCAATAATTTGCGATCGACCGAATAGTAAAGTCCTTGAAAAATCAAGCTTTCACACAAATCTTAAAATAATATTAACAAAAGAGTGGAAGTCAATAATTTCCCTTATTATTGCTTTTTGAGAATAAGTTGCATTACTTGCTTAAAAAAAAAGTGGCAAAAATGCCGATTAAGCAGTAAAAGCGAAAGTTTTGGGTGCTCTAAAAACTAAGAAGCCGAATTTTATTGGTAATTAATGTCGTTTTAGCAGTATTTGGCGGCGATCGATCGCGTGAATGTGCGATCGACTCTTCTGCACGGCTTGTATTCTCAAGAATATCAAAATACTAATGCAACTATTCTCAAGTACCTGAACAATCCAAACTCGATGAGGCCCGATAGCGTTGCAAAATTCAATCGAAAAATCAACTACCGATTTAGTGCCATCTGAATTTCCCAGACAATTAGATATAGCTCAAGTTTCCGTCTACGGGCTAAGCATTTTATCCGCTGGTTTATTTCTGTTTATGCCCTTCGTTAATGTACTCCATCCCAGCCCTTGGCAACGGTGGATGGGAACCATTCACGGCATGGGTTCAATGTTGGCATTAGTAGTCATGGCTTATACCGGACACTTAGCATTTCCCTTGCTACGCGGAGTCGGTAAAATCTTGCCACAAATGCGTACATTAGCCTTTTGGTCAACACTTTTGAGTTTTTTGGCTATTGCTACCGGCAACTTATCATATATGCGCTATCGAGCAGGCGCAGATTTTGGTGGAGCTCGCGCTTGGCTGAAATCAAACTCACCTTTAGTCCAGTACATTTTGATGGAATACCACGAATTTACCGTGCTATTTACATTGCCATTAGCAGTAGCTTGTACCTGGATTTTGTGGTACTACGGCGACTCAATTTTAGAGAAAAAAAATCGCCCAGTTTTAACAGCTACTTGTGTAGCTTTGATGGGAATAATGTTTTTTGCAATGGGTGGCATGGTGAGCGGACTTGGTGTTGCCAAAATTCGCGCTCTTTAGTTAGTTTTTAACTTAACTAATGACTGACAACTAATAACTAATAATTAACACCTAGGAAATTCCTGAAATGACTCGACAGTTATCCCGCGACAAATCAGCGGTCAATGAACCTATTTACGGAAAAATCTGGAACAATCTCAAGCGTTTCCCCAATGCTTTATCCGAGGGTGCAGAAACTCCGCCTAGCAATTCTGGCCCGGCTGCTGCTGCATTAATTAGTGCTGGTATTGGTTGTTTCACAATGATGGTGAGTCACCATTTAGGGGACACATCCAAAGATATAAACGAAATGCTTTGGAATATTGGGACTTGGATTCCCGGAAGCAAAACTGGCAACGAAATGTGGGGAAATATCGGCAGTTACACGGGCAAAGAAACTATGTTGCTTGTTGGTTGGCTAGTTAGTTGGCCAATACTGTATGCAATTTGGAAAAATAAAAGTGTTAAAAGTCGCACCATATTTTTCTGGATGTTTACTTTGTTAGTGGCTTCCACAGCCATGTCTTGGCATCCTTTGTTCCCCTATCTGCCGTTAATTTAAGTAATCCGAGGTTTAGGTTTGACGATGGAAACAAAAAGTAAGCCACTCCCGGCGAGGGAGATGCACAAATTCGTTTCGGTTTGTGTAGGAGTTTTTACTCTTGTATGTGTGACTTATCCAATTGCTATGTGGCGCGTCACTCAAATGGAAAAGTTTCGCGGTATTTATGTCAAGTCTTTGACAATTGAGGGGAAAGATCCCGCTAAGGTGGCAGATGCTAAGGTAGCGAAACCAGCTATTGCGAGTCCAGCACCTTCGGCTTTAGCTGTTGATAGCACAAAAAAACTGCCTGAAAAGTCTCCTGATGTTACACCTGTTGCTAATAAGTCTCCTGAAACGGCTATTGCAAGTAGCCCGACAGATAAGACTGTCCAAGGTTTACCTGTGTCAGCGGGTAAGCCGGAAGTTCAGGCGGTGGCGGTGACTAATCAGACAGCAGAAATTACCGATCGCACTAAACTAGATGAGTTAGCTCTCAAAGTGTACGATCGCATCAATCAAGGTTGGCAAGCTAACCCCACATTCACTCAAAATCTAGTCTATCGAGTCACTGCAAGTCAAGACGGGGCGATCGGCAACTTCGAGCCCCTCAATCAACCAGCCAAGGATTTTACCAAAGAAACTCCGCTACCAAATCTGCTCAAATCTGCCGAAACTACTATCAGCAGCGCAGTACCAGTCGCTAAGTTTACGGTAGTATTCGCTCCTAGTGGAGTATTGGAAGTTAACCCGTAAAACTAATATTAGTTATTTACTGGACAGGGCGAACCTTTAAGTCATTGCAAAAGGTTTGAGATTTTTCCAGTGTGGCATCGACTCAATTCTAGTCAGGTTTTTTCGAGATTATAGCATCAATCTTGTTCCCAAAGTTTGACTTCAGGGTGTAGTTCTACACGCGCTTAAATACAACCCAAACATACATATCAAAGGAGTTTCTAATGGTTTCCGATAACTTGTTGAATACATCATTTCCCCTATTTCCCAATACTGCAATAGCAGACTTGGGAATATCCAGCGACTTGTCGCAGTTGAATAGTCTGATTGCAAAGTCGATTGGCTCACCCAGCACCCTCAATTCAGAAAGAACCGCCAGCGAAATTAAACTACTAGATAATCACAGCCTAATCACAGGCGATGGCAGCGGTACACTTTTTGCAGGCACTGGTAAAGACATCATCAATGCCGGGGCAAAAGCCACCAGCATCTTCGCTAGCGAAGGTAATAAAAGCATCGTCGGCAGCCCAGGTGACGATACCATCTACGCTCAAACAGGCAATGACATCATCAATGCCGGAGAAGGTAACAACCGCGTCTTCGCAGGCAAAGGCAACAACCGCGTGGTTACAGGTAGTGGCAACGATTTCGTCACCGCAGGTAGTGGCAACGACCAAATCTACACCGGTGCCGGCGATGACAACATCAACGCAGGCGACGGCGATAACTTGATCAAACCAGGAACTGGCAACGATACAGTTTCCCTTGGCAATGGTAGCGATCAAATCGTTCTCGAAGCAGGCCCTGGTTCCGTTACCATATCTGGATTTAATGGGAGTACAGATAAACTGCGCTTAGGCGGCAGCCTCGCGGGCCAATCCCTCTCCTTTATCACCGAACTGGGCAACACCCTGATCAAAGCCGGAGATGACTTGTTGGCAACCATCAAAGGCGTAGCTACCGGAGTACAAAAAGCTGTCATTTCTGCCGACGTACCCCTGTACCGTTACCAGGCTATTGACCTAGGTTCGATCGCACCCACAGGCAATGCCACCCAAGCTAATGCTATTAACGACAAAGGACAAATAGTTGGTCGTTCCCAAACCACCGAAGTAAGTGGCACAGGCTTCCGCAACCAAGGATTTGTTTGGGAAAATGGGGAGTTCAAGCCACTGACTAGCACTGGCATCAAAAATGGCGGCGGTGACAATACCGGAAAAGAGGTTACTCAGCGCGGTGGTGGCGGCTTTACTGCGGCCATCAACGACATAGGTGCGATCGCCGGTACAAGCGATGAATTTGCCGGTCAAGCCACAGATAGGGGCTTGTTATGGCAAAGAGAAGATGGTGGCGACTACGAGTTACAAATCACCGACTTACCGGGTGTTGAAAGCTACTTCTTCGACATCAACAACAAAAACGAAATCGCCGGCCGCCACATCTACGGGCCTGGTTCTACCTCAACAGCCTCGAATCGCACCCGCGCCTTTTATTCAAGTGAAGGTTTCATTAACCCACTACCAGATTTGGGTGGCGACACTGGTACGGCGAATGGAATTAATAATAAAAGTGCGATCGTCGGACAAATTGACAGTGACGGACTCAACGACAGAACCGTCAACACTGCGGCGTTGTGGGAAAAAGGCGCAGACGGTAAATACAAACTCACCAACCTCGGCACCTTTGGGGCAGAACAAGCCATTGCCCGCGACATCAACGATAGCGGTCAAATCATCGGTAATACCAGCGGTGGCACTGGGGCTACAGCCACAAGCTCACCATTCTTATTGCAAAACGGTCAAAAAATCAACCTCGGCAGCCTTGGCGGTGCAACCGGTGCCGCCGTTGGCATCAACCAATTCGGTCAAGTAGTCGGCGTTTCCCAAAATTCGAGCCTTCAAAACCGCGCTTTTGTCTGGAACAATGATGTAATCAAAGACTTGAACAGTTTGATCCTCACAAATCCGAGCTTTGGCGGCTCGAACGTGACATTAACTAACGCGACTGGCATCAATAATTTCGGTGATATTTCTGCTTACGGCAGTTACACCTACAAAGATGCTAAGGGCGCGACCTTAACGGGAACCCGCGCTTATCTACTGAAGGCGATTCCGACAACTTAAATAATCATCGAAGTACAAACGCAGATACTTTTTGGGTATCTGCGTTTTTCTGCGTGCATCTGCGGTTAAAAAATTTCCTTTATTATCGATTAACACTCCCTGTTCAACTTCGCGACCAAACTTTTGTCCCAACCAAACCAACAGTTGCAGCAAGCGATCGCGAATAGACTCGCTGCGAACAATTCAGAAAAATGCTTGAGTTTGCTGAAAGTGTCTAAAAACTTCATCTTAAAGAGCGATCGTACAAATTGACAGCTATGCAACTAACTTCCAGATGAGTTTTGCATTCGATATTGCTATTAAATTAAAAAATGTGATATTATATCAACTGCCCTTAACTGCATCTTCAATCGAAAACAGCAATGAAAGAACTCGACGAGAAAAAAACCCAGGAACTACTATGCACCATCATGGAATGGGAACTAGCAGGAGTCGTGCGCTACACTCACTATGCACTCATGGTGACAGGGCCAAACCGAATTCCCATCGTGCAGTTTTTTCAAGCACAAGCAACTGAATCACTACTCCACGCCCAACAAGCCGGAGAAATTTTGACAGGTTTAGATGGACATCCCAGCCAGAAAATTGCTCCCATCGAAGAAACCTACAAACATTCGATAAGAGACTTGTTGGAAGAAAGTTTAAATCACGAGAAAAAAGCCCTCAAAAAATATAAATCCTTACTTGAAGTCGTCACAGACTCCAGCGTTTATCTCGAAGAATACGCCCGCACCCTAATTGGACAAGAAGAATTGCACCAAGTAGAACTCAAAAAAATGCTGCGGGATTACAGTTGATTTAGTTATTGGTTATTGGTTATTGGTTTGTTGTCACAGGCGTAGGGTGCGTCGCCACAAAGAAGCCCTCAAAAAAATAGACAATCGACGAGCGACGCACCTTACCATTGTTAGTGGTTAGTTGTTATTGGTTACGATAGATAGCAGCCGATGAATAACCTATGACTAATAACCAATAACCCTTCGACTTCGCTCAGGGAACCACCAATAACAATTAACCAATAACCAATGAACCTTACTGAAGCCATCCCAACTTTTGTAATCACCCTCCGCGAAGGCGTAGAAGCCGCCTTAGTCGTCGGAATAGTCCTAGCTTGCTTAAAAAAAGCAGAGCAAAGTCACCTCAATTCTTGGGTTTATGCAGGAGTAGCAGCCGGTATTGCTGCTAGCGGTTTTGTGGGTGTTTTATTTAATGGATTACTCGCAGCACTCTCAACATCAAATCAGCTTTATGCACCAGTAATTAAGCAATTACTCGAAGGTTGTTTGGGGATTTTTGCGATCGCCATGTTAAGCTGGATGCTAATTTGGATGACTCAGCAAGCCCGCTTCCTCAAGACTGAAGTTGAAGGCGCACTCACCGCAGCTTTAAAGTCAAATACCAATGCCGGCTGGGGCGTATTCGGCTTAATTTTTATCGCCGTACTTCGCGAAGGTTTTGAAACAGTTATATTTGTTAGCGCTCAATTTCAACAAGGTTTAACTCCGGCTTTAGGTGCTGTGGGTGGTTTGCTTGGGGCCGCAATCGTTGGTTTCCTAATTTTTAAATGGGGTGTCAAAATTGATATCCGCCAGTTTTTTAAGTTTATGGGAATTTTGTTGCTGCTAATTGTCGCCGGTTTAGCAGTTTCCGCACTCAAACATTTTGACCAAGCCGCTGCCATTTTGTCGCAGATGGATAGCAATTATGCTGCGATTTGTGTTTATTTCGATCGCACTTCACAACTCCACTCCTGTATTTTAGGCCCAATGGTCTGGAATGCAGAGGCAATTTTGCCCGATCGCCAATTTCCCGGACTCCTTCTCAAAGCACTATTTGGATACAGAGACCGACTTTATCTCATCCAAGCCGCTGCTTATGCTATATTCTTAGCAACGATCGGTCGTCTTTACTTCCAAAAATTAGGTGGCAAGTCAAATGTTGCCAGCAAAAATACTCAGCCCGCTAGAGATTCAGCCAGCTAATTCTCGGTAGTTGTCCGCAGTCTGTTTTTTCGGTTATTTATATTTAAGTTATTTGACTTAGGGCGACTTTAAAATTTTACCCAGAGATAAAAAAAAATCCAAAATTTTCGGGTTTTGGGATTGACTCCTTGAAATTTGTATGATACCATTTAATAGTGGGAATAGTGACTTTTTTGCAGCTAAGTAGTCATATTCCCATTATTAAATCATACAGTCAATAGCCAAAAAACGCAAGGGCTAACCCTAAAAAAAAAAAAATTTCTAAACCTCACAAACTCGATCGAGCAACATGAAGGCCAATTACGAGGTTTTTAATTGCTGAAACCATTGAATTTATTGCATCTTTAGATATATCTTCAACCAGAGTGCAACTTCAGTCTGCCTTCAACATCTGCTAGAGACACCCTCTTCACTTATAATTAGTACAAGAATATTTACACAGCTCAAAAAGTTCTTAATCAACCTGATAATCCTTAATGAAGCTTAAAATTAGTAAATTGTTCGTAAAAGTTACCTGGAACCCCCAGAAGGCTGTAGCCTCCCCCATCTGGTTAGCGGTGAGATAAATAATGATGCCTCGGATACTTGTGATTGATGATGACGCGGCGATCGCCGAACTCGTAGCAGTAAACTTAGAAATGGCTGGTTACGAAGTCACCCAGGCAGAAGACGGCATCAAAGGTCAGGCCCTAGCAATACAAATGCTTCCCGACCTGATCATGCTAGACCTGATGCTGCCTAGAGTAGATGGATTCACCGTATGTCAGCGTTTGCGGCGAGACGATCGCACCGCAGACATTCCGGTCTTGATGTTGACAGCCTTAAGTCAAACTCAAGACAAAGTAGAAGGCTTCAACTCTGGCGCCGACGATTATCTGACCAAACCCTTTGAACTAGAAGAGATGCTAGCCCGAGTGCGAGCCTTACTGAGGCGCACAGACCGCATCCCCCAAGCAGCGAAACACTCCGAAATTCTTAATTACGGCCCGCTGACCCTTGTCCCCGAAAGGTTTGAAGCTGTTTGGTACGTTAATACCGTCAAACTGACCCACCTAGAGTTCGAGTTGCTGCACTGCTTACTTCAGCGCCACGGTCAAACAGTCTCTCCCAGCGAAATTCTCAAAGAAGTCTGGGGTTACGACCCCGACGACGACATCGAAACCATTCGCGTACACATCAGACACCTGAGAACCAAGATGGAACCCGATCCCCGCCATCCTCGGTATATCAAAACTGTATATGGGGCAGGTTATTGCCTGGAATTGCCCAGCAACGAGCAAGTAGCCGAAGAAAGCAAATCAACAGCTTGAATTAGCACGCCAGATGCAACAAGCAATTACAAATCTAGCTAAAAAAGCCTGGGAACACTTGCTCTCAGGCTTTTGATTTGAAATATCCACGCCAGTCAACTTCTGCACCTTAGTAAAATTCTTTATCAATAAATCTATAAATATTTACTTACTGTCAACCTACGCCACTAAGAAAACTTGTGCGATCGGCTCGGAAAAACCCCCCAAAAGCTTAGGATCAGGCTCTTTTGGGCAACTTTGTTACATATCTCAACTAAAATTAATGAAATAATTTATTAAAAAGACTTGACTCAGCCAGCAAAATTGTTGATTATTAATATCAATAAGCCCCCACAAGCTTATGAATTCGGTAACGCCCGCTTAACTGATTTGTCGGGTAGATTTTTGGTTGCTCCTGTCGCTCACGCAGGTTTGATCGTGTTTTGGGCGGGAGCAACTACTATTTCGGCTGAAGCAATTACGGGGAATTGCATTTTCCTTCCTTCTTCCTGACACTTGTACTGAGCGAAGTCGAAGTATCCGTTAAATCCATTACAGAATCCGTTGCCGAACTTTGTTCTTCCTAACACTTGTACTGAGCGAAGTCGAAGTATCCGTTAAATCCCGTACATTGCCCGTTGCCGAACTTCTTCCTTCACAAATATGAATTTATACAGTCCTAACTCACTCAAAGTCGAACTAAACCAGAGAGGCTGCCGCCTGACTCCCCAGAGAGAAACTATTTTGAGTGTCTTTCAAAATCTGCGGCAAGGCAATCATTTGAGTGCCGAACAATTATACAAAACTTTACAGAATCAAGGAGAAAAAATTGGCTTATCTACTGTCTATAGAACGCTGCATTTGTTAGCCAGAATTGGAATTTTGCGCGAACTCGAATTAGCAGAAGGACACAAACATTACGAACTAAATTGGCCAGAATTGCACCATCACCATCACCTGGTTTGCATTCAGTGTCACAAGACTTTTGAGTTTAACGATGAATCGATTTTTAAAATTGGGAAAAAGCAAGTTGAAAAAGCTGGTGTAGAATTGCTTGACTGTCAGTTAACTGTGCACGCTGTTTGTTTGGAAGCGCTGCGGGAGGGATGGCCTTCTTTGATACCCAGCAATTGGTTATGTCCTCAATACCATTCGGAAATCGAGGGTGAAATTCTTGACGGGGCGGTGTCAACAGTGCCCGCCCTTCGCAATCAAGCAACTTCCGAATCGCAACGTTGATGTTCCATCCGAAATACATTAGCGTACAAACTAGCAACAATCTGTTTGCCTTCCTGGGTCAACTGTAAGTAGCCGAGGGATTCGCTGATGTGAGGATAAATGCCACCCCAGTAAAACTTAGAGTAGCTTTGCAGCAAGTCGCCCGGATGTCGGTAGCCCAAAACTTTAGTAGCGCCACTTTCTTCTAATTCGTAAAATAGCGCGCCAATTTTCTGTAAATATTGCGGGTTGCTGAGCTGACCTATCAAGTCAGCACCGCGAACTAAACTAGAATAATTAACTGCATCTTCGTCAGTGTTGCCGTCAAGCACCGAGAAACGAGTCTGTTCTATATTCTGCTTAATTATCTCAGCATTAATTAACTTGTGGTTGCCGAAGCGCTCGTCAATGAACAGTTTAGCTCTGTCAACTCGGTAAGGAGCTAGGCTGGCGGCTGTTGCACCGGGAGCAAGTACAATTCTCATGCCATCTTTTCCCGTAGCATACAATCCTTCAGCTTCTTGGTCTTGCCGGCAAACTCCTTTGACATATCCGATATCTTGGCATAGCAAAGAAATGATGAAGTGCAGCCAGTTTTCGCATGATACTCCGCCTTTGCGAATGTGTTTTCCCCGCAAGATTTCTTGACCGACTAAGGTAATGCAAATGGCGTGTTCTACATTGTGATAAAGAGCGTCACTGTTGGCGATGTTTTCTAATGCCATTGCCCCCACCCAGGCAATAATGTCGGCATAATCTGATTTGTAGCCTCCGTAAGTGCGACTGTACCCGTTCTCAAGTTGTTGAATGAAAGCCTCGATCAGCAGTTCTGTAGAATTAAACATACCCTGTCCTTTTACCTTAGTATTGCTTTTCAAGAGCGGTGAATCTATTTTTAATCCCTCTAATTTTAGGGATGGGATTTTGGCTCAAAACTCAAATCTCACAAATCCAAACTTGTTGACGGCACTATCCCTGGGGAGTCACGAAGCAATGGAACGCACCCCACACTCCCAACTAACTCAGTCCATGACTGACACCCATCCCCGCCGCACTGCATAGAGCAGCCTGCTGACAATTTTTCTATCGTCTGAACTTCTGAAACTCTGAGAATTAATGGCGTATTGAATTTGGTGGAACACATTTCTATCGATTTTACCGGATTTCCAAATGTTCAAGTAAAGTTCGGAAATTGTATATTCAGGATTATAAGCTGTGGTTCTCATCTGCGGGCAACTCAATGTATATTTCTGATTATCCGGCAATTTTAAATAACTTTATGTGATATCGATCGGCTTGAGACTGTGATGCGATCGCACAAATAGAGTTGATGGGCGTCCCCTAAAAATGGTGATTCGACCGAACTATACACAGTCATAAATTTTGCAGACGGCTGTGACCATCACAGTTGAGTTCAGATTACAGTATGTCACATACCATTCGCCCGTTGTGGCCGCAAGTCCCAACTCTCTTCGAGGACGGAAGTTTGATCGTCCGCCGTGCAAATTTCTTGCCAAAGAAAGTCGAGTCGTGTATAATATAGAGTCTGGTATCCTCACCTACCCATAATTTTTTTCATTCATCCCGTCCCCCCAGAGGGGAAGGGACTTTCAGTGCGGATGCCGCCAAATCACTATATTCAGCAAAAAGCTAGAAATGCCGTAACTCATGCCCACTATTCAGCAACTCATCCGTTCAGCACGAGAACAAACGCAGAAAAAAACCAAATCGCCAGCTCTCAAGAGTTGCCCCCAGCGCCGCGGAGTTTGCACCAGAGTGTACACAACCACCCCGAAAAAACCCAACTCGGCGCTGCGGAAGGTGGCTCGGGTAAGGCTGACATCTGGTTTTGAAGTGACAGCCTACATCCCAGGCATCGGTCACAACTTGCAAGAACATTCGGTAGTAATGATTCGAGGCGGTCGGGTAAAAGATTTACCTGGAGTTAGATACCACATCATTCGCGGTACATTAGACACCGCCGGGGTGAAAGACCGCAAGCAAGGTCGTTCAAAATACGGGGCGAAGCGTCCTAAAGCAGCTAAGAAATAAGACTTCAACAGTTGACAGTTGACAGTTGACAGTTGACAGTTTAAGAGCGACCTCTACCTAGAAGGAAGAGGATTGGAGTAATGAATAGTCTGATTTTAACTTCTCCCTTTGAGGGAGAAGCTTTCAACCAATTCTTTCTGGTAACTCGCATCTTTGAGGGGTTTAAA
>JANMLZ010000093.1:0-17850 GCA_031372825.1 Cyanobacteria bacterium OTE_58_metabat_593
CCCCCCCACCCTTTTTTTGGTGTTCTCTCTTTTTTTTGTTTTTTTTTGTCTCGGGGGCGCCCCGGCCTGGCGCGGCCCCAAACTTTGGGGGGGGTCGCGCCCCCCCCCCGCCCGTCTCCTCTATATTGTTCCGGCGCAGCCGGAATTTATATGACGCACCGAACCCAAGCTTACGGGTGCCCAGAAACCGGGTTTTTTTGCGGAAACTTCGTCGCAGTCAAAAAAATCCGTAAAAACCCGGTTTCTTTGGTGAGAGTGTGTAAATTTTTACAAAAATTCACATCTAATTTAATCGCAAAATCCACCGCACAGCAATACTTTCAGCCATCCGCCCAAAAAATTTTCAGAATTTCGCATAAATTCCCCCAACTCATCCTGATAACTAAATGTAGGAACAAAGTTGCGATCGCACTTAACTATGACTGATGAATGCAACCCGTCCGAGGGGGAAGACCACCCATCCGACCCGAAAGTTGTTGAAGAGGAAGCAGAATCGGAATTATCCGATCGACAACTTCTATATCAGCAACTCGATAGCCTTGTCGCCCAAGCTTCCCAGCATCCTCCTGATGGTTTTGCGAGAAAGCGTTACTTGAGCCAAATCGTGACTAAGATGAAAAACTCCGGCCTCATCTGGAAAAATCACAGAAACGAACCTTTCTACGAAGATGCTTTACAAGAGCAGTGGGTATTTTTCTGTAGCAATTTATGCGAAGCTCGCACGGGCACTCAGTACGATCGCGATCGCAGCAATCCGATTACTTGGTTCAATAATTGTTTGAAGTGGCGACTGCGAACTTCCGCTCAGAAGATAGTTCTAGAAAATCAAAGGAGAGCCAGTATCGAAACAATTTTTAAAGATGGAGAAACCCCAGAGCGAATTGCAGTTACCGAGGCCGTCGATGACAGTCAGATTATCGAGTCAATTGAATATTTTCAACTTGTCAAAAACTGGATCTATACTAACCCTAATGGAGTGTTAACCCAGCACGTTCGAGGTCGAAAAGATGTAACTTGTCAAGTTATATTGAAAAGTTTGTCGTCTGGGCAAACTTTTGGAGAAATCGCAACAAATTTCAACTGTTCCTATTCTACATTAAAGGGGTTTTACAACAATAAATGCCGCCCTTTATTGGAAAAATTTCGAGAAGAATGCGAAAATTAATCATACAAGGAGTCTGTCAGGGAAATGAATAACAACAGCATCGAAATCCAATCATTGCCAATGCCAATCACCCAAAAAGCAATTCGTCAAGCTTGGCAATTTGCTGCGGAACAAGGCAACCCGCAAAAAGTAGAACAGATTTATCTGAATACTTTGGCAGTGCTGGCGGTTCGAGATTATTTAAAAATTTTAGATATTGAAACTGATTTGACTGAGTGCGATAGCTGGAATCCAGTAATTCGCATCTTTGAAAATGCGGCTGATTTGTATATTAAAGGATTGGGAAAAATAGAATGCCGCCCGATTAGGGGCGTGCATCAAAAGCGAGAAAACCTTCAGGATAATTTGTCAGAAAATCTACCCGATTTTTGCCCAGTACCCCTCGAAGCTCGGGAGGAACGCATCGGTTATATTGTAGTAGAAATTGATGAAGATGCCAAGTCAGCGAGGTTGCTGGGATTTTCGCCAACAGCAGGTAATGGTGAATTAGTATTGAGCGAGTTGCATTCTCTGGATGACTTTTTGCTCAATCTCGAACATTTATCTGAGTCTAAAGTCTCTCTGCGCCTGTGGTTGGACAATTTATTCACATCGGATTGGGAGTCGGTTGAATCAATTTTTAATCCGCAGCCGGAGACTTCTCCTACTGAAATTGAAAATCCAGTTAAATCTAATTTAGGCAATTGGTTTAAGAATGTTGCAGAAACAGGTTGGCAGAAAATTGAGCAAGGTAAAGAAAATTTAGAAAACCTAATTTTTCCAGACGAAAACCCCAATTTTGCATTTCGAGGCGGTGGAAATTTGAGGGGAGAATCTGCCTTGCGGGGGCGTGAAAGCAGCATCAATAGCTTTCCCGAAGCGGATGTCACGCGGGCTAAGTTGATTGACTTAGGAATGCGTTTGGGAAGGACGACTGTTGCTTTGTTGGTGGCGATCGCCGAAGAGGACGATTCCCTACGGGATAGCTGCGCCGCGCGTACTCTCAGAGTTCATGTCCAATTATATCCGGCGATCGGAGAACGCTACCTACCAATAAATATTAAACTGTCCTTAATCTCCGATACCGGAGAGAATCTACATGAGGTAGAATCAACGGTTCAGAACTTGTGCATTTTGCTGAATGATTTTCACGTAGATCCAGATGAGAGCTTTAGTATCCGAGTAGCTTTAGATGATTTAAGCGTAACAGAAAATTTTGTGGTATGATATTTTGATTAATTGCAATCGCATCTAAATTTATGAGCTTGACAGTTGTCTTGGCTTTGGGGTTTGGGAGTCTAAAAGACGGGTTTCCTCATGTGACAGCGGAGTTGAAAAAACAAGGGGAAACTGTCGCTCAATATTTAGCAAGTTTGTCGCCAGCACCTCAAGTTGAGGAGTTGCACAGAAGGTGGAATGCTAGTTGTGTCGCATCCCAATATAACAGAAGCGGTTCTCGGATCAAAATCAAGTCCGCAGGCACAACAAATATTTCTGAAAACAATCCTTATGCTATATATGAATGTTTGAAACAAGAGATGAATCGGTGGCTGAGTGCTGACGAGTTTTATAGAAAAATAGAGGTTGAGCTCAGAACAGAAATCAGCAATCGATCGGAATACCTTGAAATATTTCTAGAGTGCAATAACTCTTTGATTTGGCAATTGCCTTGGGATGCGTGGCAATTTCGCGAAGACTATCGCAACTCGGAAATCATCGGTAGTTCTCCAGAATATAAAAAAGTTCCCCAACGGGCAACTATGGGAGGAATATCTCTACCTTCGCAAGGCAGAATTTTATGCGTTGTAGGCAATAGCAAGGGAATTGATGTTGGAAAAGACAAAAAAGAAGTTGAAAAATATTTAGGCGATCGCTGCGAGTTAAAGTTTCTTAAAGAACCGACACCTCAACAGTTCCGAGACGAGTTGTTTGATGAAAAAGGCTGGCAAGTTTTATTTTATGCTGGGCACAGCGACAGCGATATTAATGCTGCTAACGGACTGTTATATATCAATCAAGAACTTCAAGATAATACTGTTAGTTTAGAAGATTTTAAAGAAGGCTTGAAGAAAGCTATTTTTAAAGGTTTGCAGTTACTAATTTTTAATTCTTGTTCCAGCCTGGGAATAGCAGCAGATTTGGTGACTGAGGGCATTTCTTTACCGTCAGTCATTGTGATGCGGGCACCAATCCCGGATGTGATTGCTCAGGAGTTTGTGAAGTCTTTATTGAGATATTTGGCTCTCGGAGAACCTCTGTTTTTGGCGATGCGAAAAGCTAAGGATGATTTGCTGCGCCACGAACATCAATTTCCGGGCGCGAGTGGCATACCGATGCTTTGCCAGCATCCCACTTTTGAGGGATTAAAACTACTAGAATTAGGATGCGATCGCCCTGTGGTTCCTGCGGGAGATGTTGCGGGCGATCGCCAAAATTACCAATCCTTTGTTTTCCCACCTAATTTACTGCGTAACCTTGGTATTGGTTTAGCTACTACCGCTAGCAGTTATATGTTAATGGGCCCGATGCTTGCGAAAGTTGCCAATCAAATTGGCATGAAAAATCATAAAGATGGTCAACTATTTATCGCTGAAAAATACTACCAGTTAGCAACTTTACTAAACCTCAATTATGCCAGTTCTTATTATAATCTAGCCAATTTGTACGAGAGATTAAATGAAAAAAAATATGCCGAAAAAGCAATGAAGGAGGCCGCGCGACGCGGTTCTCCTGAAGCAAATGCTCAAATATCCCGATCGCTAATTCTGAATAATCAACCTCAAGAAGCTTTAAAATTTATCGCTAGTTGTTTAGAACATACCGAATACGACGGAGTAAAAGCGGCTTGTTTCAAAAATCGCGGCTGGGCGCGATTTGAACAACAGCAATATGACGCCGCCGAAGCAGATTTAAGAACAGCAATAAGATTCAGAGACGATAGCCCTGAAGCTCAATGTCTTTTAGCACAGGTACTCGAAATTAAAGGTAAGCAAAAAGAATCTTTAGAAGCCTGGAATAAGGCGCTTGAATATTCTGATTACGGCGTACCGAAACAAGATCGATGTATGCAAATTGCCCAGCAACGTTTACAAGCAAAAGGAAATATCAAATGAAAATCAGGGTTGCAGTTTTTATAGCTTTAAGTTCGATCGCAACTACCGCAGTAGCAGCGAGTAACCGAATATCCAACGGACAAATTATCCATACTAGCGGAGAAGTGGCGATCGAGCGCCAAAACGGCCGCATTGTGCGCCCTAGCAGCGGTACGCCGATTTATCCGGGAGACAAATTGCGAACAGCACAAAACGGACAAGTTATGCTGCAATGTG
The DNA here is from genome assembly GCA_031372825.1 of Cyanobacteria bacterium OTE_58_metabat_593. GTDB lineage: Bacteria > Cyanobacteriota > Cyanobacteriia > Cyanobacteriales > Microcoleaceae > Microcoleus. The sequence goes on from JANMLZ010000093.1 coordinate 4,474, forward strand.
CTGATTTGGGAATTAAGTCGATCGCACCGAGTGAAAATCAATTGAATAGCTGTTTGTTAGCCAAGGAAAAGTCGAAAGCTGATTGTAGCGCCGACTTGATTAAATGTCCCGATCGCGGTGACGATCAAGTTGCTTGGAATAGCGTGCCAGTTCCCTATATAATCAGTCCGAGGCGGACGCAATTACTCGAAAATAAGCCGACTTTGCGCTGGAATCCGGTTGCGGGAGCGACTAGCTATAAGTTGAGCCTGCGCGAAAATAAAACGAAGTTAAATTGGGAATTGACGGTTGCGGGTACTGAGGCGGTGTATCCGGGGGAACCGGCGCTGAAACCGGGTGTTAAGTACAGGTTGATTGTGGAGGCAAATACGGGTGCTTCGTCGGAAACTCCTGTGGTGGAAGGAGATACGGAGTTTAGTTTGCTGGATCGGGGTGAGGTGCAAAGGGTGAAAGATGCGGTTGGGGCGATCGGCAAACAAGTACCGAATGCAGCAGCCCAAAAATTAGCAACTGCTAACCTTTATCTTAGCACAAATTTAATTGCAGAAGCAATAGAAACCTTAGAAAGTTTGCCAAAATCTGGAATTGAAACACCGCCAATTTATCGGACTTTGGGCGACTTACATCGGGAAAAATTGCAATTGATGCCGCAGGCTGAAGTTTACTATAAAAAGGCGATCGGTACAGCTAAACCCGACGATATCGAGGAGTTGACGGAGGCACATTACGGCTTGGGGCAAGTTTATTCATCTATGAGGAATAATCTGGAAGCTAGGCGTTATTTAAAGTTAGCAAAAGAGGGATATCAAACTTTAGGAAATGTACAGATGGTAGAAAAGATCGGGAAGCAATTACAAGATGTGCAAAGGAGGGAAGATCGGAAATAAGGCTTGGTTCGTAGTGAGGACTTTAGTCCTTCCTCTCATTTCCAGGCAGAGCCTGGGAACAAGAAATGAGTCAGGGAATTCATTCCCTGGCAGACTGTGGAACTAGAGCAAATCATCCGAGGGTGCAAGACATCATCTACTAACAAAAACCATGAAATTCACAGATAAAAAACCCCTCTTTCTCCTAACATTACTCTCATTTACCACCTTAGCAACTTGGGAAATAGGACTTTTCATCCCATCCCAAACAGCCACAGCCCAAATCACCCCAGCCGCTGATGGCACGAATACTCAAATTACTCCAAACGGCAACCAATTCAACATCAACGGTGGCCAACAATCCAGCGACGGTGCAAATCTATTTCACAGTTTCCAGCAATTCGGTTTAACTCAAGGACAAACTGCTAACTTTATCTCAAATCCCAATATTCGCAATATTTTAGGGCGAGTTGTCGGCGGCGATGCTTCCATAATTAATGGATTAATTCAAGTAACTGGCGGCAATTCCAATTTATTTTTAATGAATCCGGCGGGGATTGTTTTTGGTACAAATGCTAGTTTAAACGTGCCTGCTGCTTTCACCGCGACTACTGCGACGGGGATAGGTTTTGGCAATAATTGGTTTAGCGCGGCTGGAACTAATAATTATACTCAATTAGTCGGAAATCCGAATACTTTTGCTTTTACAAATACACAAGCCGGAGGCATTGTCAATTTAGGCAATTTGGCAGTGAAACAGGGGCAAAATCTAACTTTGTTGGGCGGTACGGTTTTGAGTGCGGGACAACTTTCTGCACCGGGAGGAAATATTACTGTTGCGGCGGTTCCGGGTGAGAGTTTAGTCAGAATTAGCCAGCCGGGAAATCTGTTGAGTTTGGAGATTCAGCCGCAATCTGTAGCTGGTAGTTTACCTCAAAATTGGGTATTACCAGTTGCATCTTTGCCACAGTTATTGACTGGTGGTGGGGGAAGTGCAACGGGGGTGACAGTCAACGCTCAAGGGCAGGTAGTATTAACTGGTTCGGGTTTGCAGGTAAAGAATGGAGATGTGGTTGTTGGAGAATATACGGGTGCATCTATCAAGGTAGATACAACTTCGGGGAAAGGAAATATTATTTTTAACGGTGATATTGCAATCACAAGTCTAGATACAACTATTGCTAATGCTTCTCCCGGTACAGATGAATTTATCTTGGGTAGTTCGCGATCGGTAATTTTGCGATCGGGCGGCAACATTCAAGTAGTCGGAAGAATTGATACTTATGCAGGTAATTCTAATAACGTAGGCCCTGTAATTATGAAAGCTACAGGCAACATTCAAACGGGAACGATTAGGACAGACAATTTTGGGGGTAATGCTGGTGACATATCTTTGACTGCTGGAGGAAATATTTCAACAGGAGCACTTAGTACGATAGTTACTTCTGTTAATGGCAATGGCGGTGATATTAATGTTAATGCAGGTGGCAGCTTTACTATTACAGGAAATATAGCTTCTTTCTCACCGAGTAACGCAGGTAATATTACCCTAAAAGGAAAAGGCGATATCTCTATCAACTGTCCTAATGCCTCTTTTTGTATAGAGAGTTTTGCTGGGGGAACTCCTGGATTAACACCTACTGGAAATAGCGGTAACATTAGCATCATCAGCGAACAGGGAGCTATTATTTTTCCTAAAAATGGATTACAGATCAGCGCTGGAAATGACGGTTCTCCCGGCATTCCTGCTTCTGTAACGTTACAGGCAAGGAGTGACATTACTGTAGGTCAGATATCCAGCTTCAGTCAAGACCCTTCAAAATCTGATGGTGCAAATATCAATGTTACGAGCGTAAATGGTAATATCCAGCTTGGCGATATCAATAATTCTTCAGACGGCGGTAAGGGCGGTAATATTACTATCTCTACCAGTGGAAATATTAGAACAAACGACATATTAAACTATGGTAAATTGCAAGGTGGTAGTTTTACTTTTACTAGCACAAATGGCAGCATTACTACAGGAAAATTAAATGCAACCAGCTCTCAGGATTCAGGGAATGATATTACTTTTTTCCCGGAAAATGGCGGCTCAATTACTTTAAATGCCGATCGCAATATTACGACTGGCAATCTCAATGTAACGGCGAATCAAAACGCTGGCCCGATCGCACTTACGAGCACTGCCGGTTCCATAAATATCGGTACAATCGATGCTACGGGCGATCGCAATGCTGGAAAAGTCACGCTTCAAGCTGACAGCGGCATCAAAGCATCGACGCTTACAGGTATTTCTACTAATGGCAATGGCAGCAATGTTACTTTGTCTACTACCAAAGGTGACGTTAATATAGGTGATGTTTTAGTCGGAGGTAAATTACAGGGTGGAAATCTTGAATTTACTAATAAAACTGGCAATATCACTACAGGTAAGCTCACTACAAGTTATAACGGCTCATCTGCGGGTGTTGGAACTAACAAAGGTGGCACTGTCAATCTCAATGCTCAGGGGAATATTACTACCAATGCGATCGACTCCAGTGGTAATCTAGACGGCGGCTCAATAACCTTTAAGAGCGGCGGCTCCATTGATACTACCGCCGGAATTATCAACGCAATGGGCGGTAACAACGGCGGCAATATTTCTATCGAAGCCACAAAGAATATTACTACAGCCGGAATTGGCAACTCTGCTGTATTATTAAGCGGCTTCAAGGCTAATAGTGGCAATCTTCGCATTCAAAGTGGCGGCAATATCAACACAACTGCCGGCCCAATTATTACCGCTGCGGCGAATGGTAAGGGCGGAGATGTCACCATCAATGCTCAAGGAAATGCTTCGACATCGGATATTAATGCCCGCACTTTTGCTCCCAGTATTACGGTGACTGGTGGCAATATTGACGTGAAAGGAAGTAGCATTACTGCTAGTGGTAAGATCGAAACTAACCGGAATAACATTACTTTTAACGCTCCCGTCACATTAGGTAACAACCTGTTGGTCAAAATTTTAGAGACTGGGGATATTACTTTTAAGTCTACTGTTGACGGGCCTTACAGTCTGACTGTTCAACCCAAGGCGGGAATTGTTGATTTTGGTGGCGATGTTGGCAAAGCGACTCCCCTCAACAGCGTCAATATTGAAGATGATATCCCCAAAAGTTCCGCCTCAATTAACATTATTACTACGAATAACATTACTGCCCAAAATATTACCACAACTGCCGGAATTTCTTTGTTTAGCGATAAGGGAGAAATCACAACGAAAAATCTCGATGCCACTTCCTCTACTAATGGCGGTAATATCACTGTGAATGCTGGTACTAATATTTTGGCGGGCGATATCAATACTTCTGCTGCTGGTAATGGCGGTAGTGTCTTTCTCGACGCTACCGGAACTATTACTGTTGGTAAAATTGACTCTTCGGCGCAGGGAAATGCAGGGAATGTTACGGCGTACAATCGTAGCGCTTCGGGTAATATTACTGTGAGTCTAATTAATGCTGAAAGTCTCGGTACCGGCGGAAATGTTGAGATTCAGACGGGAAGGTTTTTTCGATCGCCCAATTCGTTCACAGACAGAAACGGCATCAATGCTAGCATTTCTACGGCTGGAAATCCTGGAGATATCAACGGCGGTAAGATCGTAATTCGCCACGGAGGGGCAGGATTGAGACCGTTTATTGTGGGTGATTCTACGACTAATGGAACGACGGGTGCAATTACTAGGGGAAATTATAATTCTATTCAAACAATTTCGCCGGAGAAGCCCTATCTTTATACTCACAAACAGGATCAGGAGCGCCTTCAAATTATCTCGGTTCCAGCACCCGCAACCGCAACACCCGCACCAGCAGCGATTCCATCCCCAGCGCCCGCAACCGCAACACCCGCACCAGCAGCGACTCCATCCCCAACTCCCGCAACCGCAACACCCGCACCAACAGCAACTCCCGCACCCGCAGCGACTCCCACACCAGCAGCGACTCCCACACCCGCGCCCGTTACACCAACACCCGCACCAGCAGCGATTCCATCCCCAACTCCCGCAGCAACTGCGGTAACGAGGGTGACTCCATCCCCAACTCCCGCAACCGCAGCAACTCCCGCACCAACAGCGACTCCATCCCCAACACCCGAAACTGAAACTCCGACAACCGCAGCGACTCTATCTCCAACACCCTCGCCAACACCCTCACCAATTCTCGAACCGGCGCCCATACCCGGTTTCCCCCTCAACATCCGATCGCCGTTAACCGCCGATCCATCTACAATACCGCCCCGATCGCGCCCGACACAGCCCTCAACGCCAACAACACCGGGGGCGATCGATCGCATACCTGCCACATCGCAAATTCCCTCGATTTCCGCACTCAGCGAGCAGAGCGCCACTCCACCTGCGATCGCGACTCCAAGCTCGATCGCTCCCCAACCTTTAAACCCGCCAAATCCAACTTTCACACCCCCTCAAGCTCCAGCAACCCTGACTGTAGAACCAATTCAGCCATCATCCGCACCTCTCATTTCACCCGTTCCCGCACCCGCAGCGAGTCAAAATCCGCAACAGGAATTAGCTTTTTTAATTGGCGACTTATTAGGTGCTAAAACCTCGATCACCCCAAATCCTGAAACAGGAAGTAGCACTTTTAATTGGGAACTTTTCGATAAAAACAGAAATTTCTCCCTAGAAGTACCGACTCTTCCAAAAGAACCGAATCTTACTTTAATATTGCCTTCGGAAAACCCGCAAGAAAACGCGCCCTTGCGAGGTTCTTCTCTTTCGGAAAAACCCGACGGATTCATAGTCGTAATTCCGAAGCCTGCACCTGCGCCTGTTGAAATACCAGTTGCGGCGATCGAGCCTAATTGGTTGGCCAATATCCGCCAAATCACTCCGCCGCCAACTCCAGCCCCCGCACCAACTCCAGCCCCCGCGCCAATTCCAGCCCCCGCACCAATTCCCGCACCCGCTCCAGCGCCTGCACCCGCTCCAGCGCCTGCACCCGCACCAAATCCTGCACCAAGTCCCCTCGTCCAAAATCCCGTACCCGCTAATATCCCGAATCTGTTTCCCTCAGAAATTAGCAGGTTTAGCGTCGAACAAACTCTCAACCAAAACAATGCCGATGATGCTGTTTCCCAAATTGATAAACTGTTTGAACAAGACTATGAAAATGCTTATGGGGAAAATTTTACGGATCAAAAAGTTGACGTTCAATATCTGAGAGAAACTCTGAAAACAATTAAGGAGGAAACCGGGAAGCAAGCTGTAATTGTTTACGCGATCGTCCGTCTCAAAGAATTGTCGCTAGTGTTAGTAGTTCCAGACGGCCCTCCAATTCTCAAAAACATCCCTGTCACTCGCAAAGATTTGCTGGAAAAAGTAGCAGAGTTTCACCGCTCGTTAGCTAAACCAGATAATACGGAACATCGAGAATATTTGTCAAGTGCTCAGGAACTTTACAAGTGGCTAATTGCACCGCTTTCTAAAGATTTAGAAGCATTAAATGTTGATACGCTGGTGTTTTCCTTCGATGCGGGTTTGCGTCAATTGCCCCTAGCAGCTTTGCACGACGGCAATCAGTTTCTAGTAGAAAAGTACAGCCTTGGCTCAATTCCCAGTGTCAGCTTGACTAATACAAAATATCAAAGTTTGCAAAATGCTCAAGTTTTAGCAATGGGTGCTTCGGAATTTCACCACACCGATAAAAAGCCTTTACTGGGAGTGCCGATCGAATTATCTGCGATCGCCGGTACCAGAACCAAATCTCAAAGCGCAGCAGCTTTTCCCTTGTGGCAAGGTCGCTCTTTTTTGAATGAAAACTTTACCCTAGAAAACTTGAAGAAACAGCGGCAGCAACAGGCATTTGAGATTGTTCACTTAGCTAGTCACGCGAGTTTTCCACAAACTCAAAACGGACGCAAGGAAGCTGAAATTGACCTGTGGAATCGCTCTTTGTCCTTAAATGAATTCCGGTTGGTGAAGTGGTACGATTATCGCCGACCAGTAGAGTTATTGGTGCTGAGTGCGTGCGAAACTGCGATCGGCGACGATATAGCAGCAGAAATGGGATTTGCTGGACTGGCAGTCCGCAGCGGTGTAAAATCGGCTTTAGCGAGTTTGTGGAAAGTTAAAGATGTGGGAACTTTGAGCTTGATGACTGAGTTTTATGACCATTTGCGATCTGAAAATATCAAAGCTGAAGCGCTTAGAAAAGCTCAAATAGCAATGATCCGTAAACAAATTGTACTTAAAAATGGTCGATTGCAGGGATCCCAAAGGTCGATCGACCTTCCTGATGGTTTAAGAGACTCAGCCAACTCAGATTTATCTCACCCACATTTTTGGGCTGGATTTACCATAATCGGTAGTCCTTGGTAAGTAACGGAGGACACTGCACTCCCGTGGTTTCCCTAACCCAAAATAATCGTAGCTTCCAGGGTTCAATGTCATCATACTTGCGAAAGACATCATATCAATTTCGGCTGGGCCGGAATAAGATAGAGGACACGGCAATGCCGTTTCCCTACCATAATTAATCGTAGGGAAACGGCACTGCCGTGTCCTGATTTCGGGTAATATTAATTCTGATTCTACCGGATTTGCGATCGGTTAGAGCAATGTATCCCAGACTACTATCTTTTGAGGTCATAAATTTGCTATGAATAGCAAAACTAAATACTAACGGAGCAAAACCTGTGGGCAAGTTTGATAAAATATTCAATTCTGAAGACAAATCCGCAGCAACCTTGACTTTAGAGGAATCCGTAGCAGCGGTAGCACTTGTCGCAGCCGAGGCAAATTCCCCTGACACAGATGCTGATATCTTAGAGAGCATACTTTGGGAATCAGAAATATTTGCTGAATACTCCGAAGATGATATGTCAGCAATGTTTGAAGGACTCGCAGGTATTGTCGCCCAAGACGGTTTAGGAGCATTATTTAATACTGCTTGGGAATCAATACCAGATGAGTTAGTTTTGGATACTTATGCTATAACCACAGCCATGTTTGTCGCAGATGGTGAAATATCTGACAAGCACAAGGATTTTCTTCAGGAATTCCAGCAAGCATTGGGTGTGGAAGACGACGAAGCTGCGGAAATTATCGAGGATGTAATTGCGGCTTACTCGGAAGTAGAGGGCGAAGAGTCTGATTTAGATGAGGAATTGTACGTATCTCCTGAAGGCAATTTTAGCGTTCCTCTTCCAGTTGATGAGCAACGAGGCGGTAAAATTGATGAGCAAGAAGGTTCTGTCGCATTTTCTGACGACTTTGGCGTTTTGCTAAAAATTGATTATTTCCCTATTTCTGGTGAAGTGGAAGCAGAAATCGAGTCGGTTGGCGAGGAAGCTTATCTCAAGTCTTTTCTGGACAATTTGATTTCTCCGGCAATTCTTGATAATCTTGCCAACTCTAAGTTAGTCCACGCGGAATATTTAGAAGATGAAGAAGCTTATTTCTCGGTTTTCGATTTGCCTGCGGGTGCAACTCTCAGCGTGCAAAAAAACGATGGCCCTTTGACTCGAATGGATGCCTACCGGGGACTTATGGCTTTTATCGCTGACGATTTTTGCTACACGGTAAGCTGTCAGCGAATTTATCAGGAGGGTAACGAATTGGGTTCCCTTGAGTCGGAAGTTGAGGGAATTATGAACAATATTTTCGCGTTTATTGAGACTATTGAATTTTCGGCAGTCGCATAAACAGGACTTATTTAGGGAAGATAAAAATCCGGTTTCTTTGTAAATATCTCGACTACCGAGCCTGATATTTTCAGAGAAGCCATTTTTTGATCCGCATCCTCAGAATATTAGATCGATTCCGGCTGCGCCGGAATGATAGAGGACACGGCAGTGCCGTGTCCCTACAATTGATCGCGGTAGGGACACGGCACTGCCGTGTCCTCCGTTTAGATCATTCCGATCAAGAGCGGATTTGATATTAGATTGTGTTTGGTCGATCGACCAATATAAAATTGGTTTGTAGTCAAGAATGCAATTCCTGAGATTTTTATACAGACTGAAGTCCTTACTACAAACCTATAAGGATTATTTTACAATAAAATAGTGCGATCGAGAACCAGCTAAAAAACCGATTCTCGATCGCACTTCCACATACACTCAGTCAACCACAGTCGAGAAACAGCAGTAATTAACCACCATTTTCGACTAATTAGTAGTCTGAGCTTCCACCAATCTTTGCTTGAGTTCTTCCAGAGCACTCGCCCAGCGCGGATCTGGCTGCACCGAGCCGGAATCAGCGTTTGGTACTGTTGTTGTTGACTGATTGCGACGAGACTTGTTGTTGTCACCCCGACGGCGGTTGCTTTTGCTGGAACTTCCTCCTCCACCTGGGGTAGGAGGAGCCGAGCGCTGCTGTTGCTGCGGCTGTGGCACAGGTGCTGGCACAGACGACGGTGATGACGAAGACGCGGACACCAACTGCGGTGACGGCGTTGACGACGACTGCTGCTGCTGCTGATCTTCTTCGCCCTTCTCCGATTTACCCTTAGAACGAGGCAGTGCCTTCTCTATTTTCAGCGGGTTTTCTTTGAACATCAAGCCATTGTATTTTTCAATAACTTGATCGGCTTGTTCGTCGGTTAGCACAGTCACAAAACCGAATCCTCTACATTTACCAGTTTTGCGATCGGTAATTACCTTTGTGGTGACAGATTCACCCTCCGGTGCAAAAACTTCTTGCAATTCTAGGCGATCGAGTTCCTTCGGTAGATTGCCAACATAAAGACGAATAGACATGAAAAATTCCTCCAGACTTGGATTTTAATTAATTTGCTCGAACAGAATTACCTGAAGTCAACTGAATATTGACTTCAGGCAAACACCACATTACCGGAGAATTTGCACATTCCTCCCACCAACCTTGACATATCCCCCCATCTTTTAGAACAAAAAGATGATTTACTCCGATCGCGCCGGAAATTAACCGCCGATGCAGAGAGCTTTTAAATCTCAGGTTGTTGTGTAAACTTTTAGTCATCACTCAAATGTTTAGGCTATTGGCTGTTCTGTATTACTTGCTTCCGGTTTTGATTCAGAATGTTTATAGCCAGCGCCGTGTAGAAATTTATGTCCAAGGATGTCAATTGCAAGCGATCGGAATGCCAGTATTCAGTTTAATACAGTGATGGATAAAATCGCTAACATTTTTTCAGCCAGTAATCTTACCTCACTCCTAATCTCGCTCCTAATGCTGAGAACTACTCACTTACCTGGTATCCCTTAAATCGGGCGAGGCCGCGTCCGACCATTCTTTAAAGGTATCACAGCCTTGGTAACAGAGCTAGTTATTTAGGAAGATTTCAGGTTGAATTTAACGAAAACCACATCTGAATCACTTTTGAGAATTCATCCCGCACAGCGAATTTCGCTGTCACAAAAAAACAGCCGACAAGCGGCTGACTGAACTTGCTGTGTTGGGAGGTTGACAATTTTTACGCAATCCCTTAGCGATTTTGGCCGACTGAAGTTATTGCGCTATTTGGTTCAATCCAATTTATATAAATAAATGTAACAGGATGTCGGCAAAAAAGCAACTTTTCTTTACGAAGGGTAGTCAGTTGACAGTTGACAGTTGACAGTTGACAGTTGTCCGATCGCCTATGGGCCATTTCACTCAACACTCTTCTCCGGCTGGGGTTGTCCGTCACAGTACCTGGATATCTCAAATCCAAAATCCAAAATCATCTCACCTTGCGCCCTGGATAATGATGTATGCGCCCCAAAAAGCAGCAGCAAAAGCCAAAACCGCAGACCAAATCGGATGTCCGCTGTCACTGACTCTCCCTTCTTGACTGCGGAGACTTTCCAGGTCGATCGCCACAGTAGCACCCCGGCGCAGCCAACCAATTGCCACAACAGACTTTCCGATCAAATCGCTAGGGCGAGTAGTGTCCTTGCTCAAAAATGGGAACAAAGAGCCAATGTAGCCAAACCTCGAAACATAGTGCAACCTCACCAAACCCGTCGCCGTTTGCAAAATCAAATCTTGTCCCAGCCAATTAGCCATACCAGACCTACCCAAAAGTTGCCCGGAAAGGCGCACAGCTTGAGCATCCAGCGGCAAACTATCGGGATTTGACAAAATTTCCGGCAAACTCGGCTCCGTCGTTTCTCGCGGTGTAATGTCCGGGAAAAAATAATTGATCCGCATCAAAGTACCGAGACAAAATCCGATCGGCAAACAGCCCCAAAGAATCGATCGATCGCCCCAAAGCCAATCCAACTGCCAAAAACTCGTCCTCGAAAAAATCCCCCCAATCAGCCAAAGCACCCCAACTATCGCCAAACTCATCGGAATCCCAAAAAACGGCGCACCCTGTAAAAATAGTTTTGAGTCTTTAAATTGGAGTATTGATTTAAACAGAGGTAATTTTCCTTTCCTGGGTTGTTCTTCCACTCCCGCGTTTGCCAAATCCAACTCTGTCTCTAGCTTCCAGAATTGAGCATAAAGAGCCAACACCTTCAAACGCTCTCCCAGCAAAGGATGCGCGCTGTTAACCGTCAACCAATTGCGCTCCCGATTGCTGACATCCCACAGCAAAATCTGTTCCAGGGGCGCGTGTAATGCAGCAGAACCAAGGCTTACAGCTTGTCCAACGCCTACAGGTAACAACAAATCGAAACTTTCGAGGAAAAAGCTAGTTTGTTTTTCCCGATCGATATTAGCAGCAATACCGATCGCCATTTTAGCCAGAGCCCGCGTCAAACCATTCGGATTCCCGGTAATTTCCGCAGCAGTGCGATCGCTAAAATACACCCGGCGGCGCGACAGCCAAAACATCGGCCAGCGCAACAACTTATAAATCCCGTAACTGGTAGTAGAAATTGCAGCAGCCACAAATTTGACAATTGAGCGCAAAAGCTCGATCGTCATTAAACCACACAACCGTTCTGTCCAAAGCGCCACCTGCCAATAAATCAGGTAAGGAATCTGCAATACCAGCATCGCCAGTGACATCGGCGCAAAATCCCAGTGAGCAATATGTGCCAATTCCCGAGCAAAAACAGCAGCAATTTCATCATCCGTCAACTGTTCCAACAGCCCCTGACTGACAGCAATCCGAGCAAAACGGGGCAAACAGCCGTAACTAAAAGCTACAGGAACATCGATCGGCAACAGTTTCAGCACAGGTACCGCTATATTTTGCTTGGTACAAAAACTTCGCAATACCCGACTAGCTTCTTTGCTGTGCTTGGATAAAACCGACGCGCGCAGGGTTTCGATGCCGCAAAACAGTTTCAGCAGCGCGTCTGTCAGCCACGGAGACGAGGCCAAAAGCAATCCGAAAACAAACTGGACAAACGGAGTTGGATCGCGGTAAAAAAGCTGAATCGGCGCGAAAATAGGCAGTCTAGTGAATATGTAAAGCTGAACCAACAGAGAATTAGTGTTTGTCAGCAGGAATTGCAGCACAAACCGGGCGAGGAAAAATAGGGCGATCGCACTTACAACCGCTTCAATCCGAAAACCCAGCAATTTCAATGGCTTCAGCGGGCGCGGGTTTTTGGTGCGCCCCGCTTCGCGCCAAGTAAGTTCGTAAATATCTAGGCTGGCGAATTCGGGGATATCTGTTGCGGAACCGGAACTGTTTTCGTCGCTAGTTTCTGTATCGATTTCTGTTTCTGTAGGGGCGGTGCCCCCGTGCCCGCCCTCTAGTGTCGGGTGAATCGGCGGTTTGGGGGGTGGAGGTGGCGGTGAAATATGTGTCGATTTGCTGTTGGCTGGCGCGGCAGTCTGCTCTGAAGGTGAAAATCCTGTTTTTTTATCTACGGTCGGTCGATCGCCCCCAAGCGATTTTTTAGGCAATTTAGTTCCGGCATCGAAGGCGACAAAGCCGGTTTCGGGGGGAGTTTCTGTCAATTCTCGGTTATTTTCGGGTGGTTTTGGGGGGCGAGGGTGGGTTAATTCGGTTAAAGTGCGATCGGCCCAAGTTTTGACTTGAGTGTTGGGGTTTTGGGCGAGGGAATTGCACAGCTCGATCGCGCCTTTGACATTCCCGGTTGATTTGTACGCAGCGACTAACCCCATCTGCGCGCGGATTCCCGACGGTTTATTGGCGGCGGATGCAGTAACGGATTCTAAAAGGGCGATCGCCCGATCGTAATCCCGCCCTTTCAAAGCAGCTAACCCAGCCTCTAGAGACTGTTTTGCAGATGAATCCGATTGATTTTGATTAGGTGGAGATACCATGACATTGCCCGCGATCGCGACTTGTCCAAGATAGCCTAGACCTGAAAATATATATTAAATCCCCGACTGCTCAAAGAAGTCGAGGATATGGATGTTCTCTTTTTGGCGTTGCTGAGAAAGGAGTATGATTTGCCTCCGAAATTTAGTAGGGGCAATTCATTAATTGCCCGGACAAATCAGGGATTGCCCGGGCACTACATGAATTTCGCCTACTCATTGCAGGGAGTGCTATATCGAGTGTTTAATATAAAGATTCAGCAACGGACAATTATTTATGTATTTATAATTTATAAT
>JANMLZ010000166.1:0-30204 GCA_031372825.1 Cyanobacteria bacterium OTE_58_metabat_593
CAAACCACCAGCTAAACCAATCAAATCTTGACCCACGGTAAAATCACCGATAGTGTCAAATCCTTGACGAGTTCTTAGTACAAAAACATCATTGCCGCTACCGCCAATCAAACTATCATTCCCCAAATCTCCATAAAGGATATCATCACCCTTCCCACCAGTGAGAGTATCATTATTTTCGCCTCCATAAATATTGTGAATGGGGAATGGGGAATGGGGAATGGGGAATTGGGAATGGGGAATTGGGAATTGGGAATTGGGAATTGGGAATTGGGCATTGGGCATTGGTAACAGCTAACCAATAACCAATAACCAATAACCAGTAACCAATAACAACTGACTATTCAGCAATTTTCAACTCATACAAATTCCAGAAACCACCGCCGATGGCACTGTATTTAATGCCGGAAATGCGATCGCGTACAGCCTCAAAAGTCAAGGGATTCACCATATAGAGCAACGGCACTTGTTCTGCGATAATCCGCTGTGTTTCAGCATAAAGTTCTTTGCGCTTTACTTCGTCAAGTTCCTGGGAAGCTTTCACATAAAGGTCATCAATTTTCTGTTCCCAATCAGCCACTTCCCAACCCTTAATCGGTGGTTCTCCGGCTTGTGGGCCTTGGTTGAAACTGTGCAAACTACCCTTAGTAGACCAAATATTGTAACCGCTATGGGGTTCAAGACCTCCCGTAAAAGCGCCGAGGTAAGTATCCCAATTTTTAGTCAATTTCAGCTTTTCCAGATAGGTGTTAAAGCTCAGAAATTGCGTATCAACTTGAATCCCCACTTTATCCAAATCTTGTTTGATTTGTGTTCCCATTTGTTCTCTAACTTTTTTACCTGTAGCCATTAACAAAGTAAATCGAACTTTGTTACCCTCGGTATCCAATAATTTCCCTTCAGCATTATATTTGAAACCAGCACTTAGGAGCAAATCTTTGGATTTTTGTAGATCGTAGCTGTAGGTTTTTAATCCTTCTTTTGGGGACAAGTAGAATGGACTTTGTGCCGGGATAGGGGAATGCAGGGGCGTGCCAAGTCCCCGATATATATTATTAGTCATAGTGTCACGATTGATCGCGTAGCCGATCGCCTGCCGAAACTCCTTAGTCGCGAACCAGCGAGCCTTAATCGGGTCTACAAAGGGCTGATCTTGAGTATTACGCCCCTTATTCAGATTGAAACACAGGAAGACACTGCCCGTGTCTGGGCCGCCGTTAAATATCGTATATTTGCCACGCTTTTCCTCCCGTTTGAGCAGTGGAAACACTTCTGGCGACACGTCCAAAGTATCCAAATCGCCCGATCGGAAATTTAGCAGTTGAGTATCAGTATTTTCGATGATTTGCCAGACAATTTGCTGGATGTAAGGCTGAGCGTTTCCCTGAGCATCTTTGCGCCAGAAATAGGGATTTCGTTCTAACACAACTCGCTGATTTGGAGTATAGCTCAACATTCGGTATTGACCGTTGCCGACAATTTTTTTAGGATCAGTATCAGTATCCCAAGTAGTTAGAAACTTCGGCTTGCCTTTGCTATCTGTATTGCTGATTGATTCTTGTAAAATATGAGCTGGCAAAATCGGTATTCCGCCAGCATATCTAATAAATGGAGCAAAGGGTTCTGCAACTGAAAATTCAATGCGGCGACTATCAATTTTTTTAAGTTTTGGGAATTCCCTGCTGATACCAACCCTGAGAATATCTTTCAAACCGCTAGGAATTTGATCGTTAAAATAAATCTTTTCATAGCTGAAGATAATATCATCTGTAGTCATCGGTTCGCCATCCGACCATTTCAGTCCTTCTCGCAGGGTGAAGACAATCTTTTTACCATCTTTAGAAACTTCCCACGACTCGGCTAAACCGGGTTCTAGCTTCGATGTCAGGCCATTTTCATTAATCAGTCCTTCGTACATATAGCCAAAGATGCTGTATCCAGACTGATTTAGGGGGTAGTTAAAGGTGGCTGGGCCGCTGGGGGTGGCAACGATGAGTCTGTTTGTTAATTGCGATCGCACCGGAGTGCACGCAGACAGAGTTATGGTGAAAATTGCTACCAGTAAAATAATGAGTGATCGTAGTTTTGAATGTAACATCATAGGAATTTTCATAATTTTAAACTATACCATTTCAGTGCCACTACGACTGAGATTGCAGCCAACCTAGAAAGTCTTCCGTGCGCGAAAAATACTTTGTCACTCCAGCCTGTTGCAAAGCATCTTGAACTTCGGAAAGTTGGCGAAATTCTTTGATGTTGCCGCTTAGAAATGCTTTGGTTTCTGTAGGGTGCGATCGGGCATGATTCAGGATACAGTGCAGAATTAAATTATCTGTTGGGTCTTTTTTGATGAGAATTGTGTTTAAGCTTTCTTGAATCATATTAGCAGTTAAGGCAATCATCTCAGCATTTTGAGACAACTGCTCAATAGATTCGCGCAGACGCAAATCTATATCGTCGAGTCGTCTTTCATAGTCGGTTCTAGACTGATCTAAGTTTAAAAATAGAGACTGGGCGTGCTGTGATGTCAAATCTCGGTTAGCCTCGCTGATTTGATTGTCAAGTTGCTGTTTGAAATAGTTGTGTCGCTTCACTTCATCTTCTAAAGCAGAGAAAGATTCCATATAGCAAATACTGGGTATTATCAACTGTACAGATGCTGGCGTTTGTATCAGCAACGTACTTGCTTGAGGGTCACGCCCTGTGGCAATACTCATCAAGAAGTTTGTCTCTATATACAAAATGACCAAGTTGTACTCCTGCTTTTGTTGTTCCACCAGCTAGTCTTTGTAACAAGCCAATGATTGCTATTTGTTCTGATTCTGGTGGCATTTCCGATTTCCAGTTATATGCTAAGTCTCGCAGCCACGATTCGATTAGACTCTCTAAGTAACGCCCAGATATCCGCTTGTTGCCAAATTCAGGCTCATAATGGCGAAGTATCTCACCAGTGTTTAGAGAACAAACTGGTTCAGATAAATTTACTCCGTCCCATTTGAAAATCAGAATTTGTTCGGTGTCAACAAACATAGCATAAGGAATGAGTGTGCGTTCTTCGGACATTTTTGCCAAGTCAGCTTTAATCCAAGATATCATGCGATCGGCAATCCTTTGCTTTGCTGCTGTTTCTTGAGCTTGAATAATTTTGACCTCAATCAGCATGACTACCCGATCGTCCTTATCGACAGCGATGATGTCAACGTCGATCGGCGTTTCGATTTCCAAGTTTTCGGCAAGCATAGATTAGACTCCTAAATGAGCGAAAAATTGTCATAACCTGACAACTATTTTAGCATTAACAAAACTACAGCATAGGCTGCGATGCCTTCTTCTCTCCCTACAGGGCCTAGCTTTTCGTTGGTGGTAGCTTTGATGCCGATTTGGTCTGGGTTTAATTGTAGGACGGAAGAAAGCCGATCGCGCATTTGCCCAATATGCGGTTTCAGCTTTGGACGTTCAGCCACTACAACCGAGTCAATATTACCGATTTCCCAGCCTTTATCTAATATCAACTGGTTGACTTTTTCTAGCAAGACTAAACTATCAGCACCCTTCCATTTGGGGTCAGTGGGAGGGAAATAAAGGCCAATATCTCCGAGGCTAAGTGCTCCGAGCATCGCGTCCATAATTGCGTGAGTGAGCACGTCGGCGTCACTGTGACCGAGTAATCCTAATTCGTGGGGAATATTGATGCCGCCGAGGATCAGGGGGCGTTCTGGAACTAAGCAGTGAATGTCGTAACCGTTGCCGATGCGGATGTTCATAGTATAAGAAGGAAGAAGGAAGAAGGAAGAAGGAAGAAAGCCCTTTAAAGCGAACGACTACGCTGAGGGTACAAAGAAGGAAGCAATAATCTCTAATGCCTAAGAGTAGTTTATTTACCTGAGAAAGGCTATATTCTATATTTCTTGTGTTTCTTCTTCTGTAAAGATGGGAGGCCACAATTCAGAAACGGGCAATTCCCAACCGGGGAAAAGTTCTGGTATTGTTAAAATATCGCCATTTTCTAAGATTTGTGGTTCGCCAGTAGAGCGATAAATCTTCACTGTTTCGGCATCAGGATCGATCGCAATTCCGACAATCGCTCCGAGCTCAACAAACTTCAAAACCTTGGTTTCGATAGGCTTAAGGCGATCGCTCTGAGACTTAATCTCTACCACCAAATCGGGGACAAGTTGTCCGAAATAACGCGGACTTTGGCGCAATCGTGCGGCGCGCACAAAGGAAACATCGGGTGCTTTGACGTTAGTATCTGGCATGATGAAGCCGCCTGCGGAGTCAAAAACTCGTCCGAGACGGCGGGGATTTACCCAAGCGAAAAGAAAGGCAATGAGACGGCTGCTGATTTCACTGGATACAATGTCTGATGGGCCCATAATTGAAAGTATTCCGTCTTCTAGTTCAATTTGGTAATCTAAACCTGCTTCGGAAAAAGCGCTTTGAACTTGTTCAACGTCTTTGATAGTCATCGTTGACATAGGAACTTTCTCCCGTTATGAGCTGATATTTCATTTTAGCACGATTATTTTAGTCAATAAATTACATTTTTTACTTGTTTTTCGCCACCTGCTGAGTTATTATTATCATAATAGACTCATTTGTTAAAACTAACATATTGCGCCATTTTTAGGAACAGGCAAGATGCCTGTTCCACAAGAGTAAATTTTGTTTGGTGGTGGGCATCTTGCCTGCCCCTAAAAAACCTTATTAACAGATGAAAATTAATCCCACTCGAATGCAATCGGTACAATCGCCAATTATTCCAGTTGTCGGTGAACTAATCCGCCAAACTCCCGGAACAATCTCATTAGGACAAGGCGTGGTTTCTTACAATCCGCCACCCGAATCATTGGCAAAAATTCCCGAATTTCTGGCAAATCCCGACAATCATAAATACAAAGCCGTCGAAGGAATTCCACAATTACAAGATGCAATCGCAGCGAAACTTAAAACAGATAACGGCATAAAAATTAACAGTAAAAACTGCGTTGTTGTTACCGCTGGCAGCAATATGGGATTTGTTAATGCGATTCTTGCCATTACTTCTGCGGGGGATGAAGTGATTATTCAATCGCCTTATTACTTCAACCATGAAATGGCGACAATCATGGCAAATTGTCGTCCAGTTATTGTAGAGACTGACGCTAAGTATCAACTGAATCTCGATGCAATCAAAAAAGCAATTACCGATAAGACGCGGGCGATTGTCACCATTTCACCCAACAATCCAACTGGTGTTGTTTATTCTGCCGAAGCACTCCGGGAAGTGAACGAAATTTGCCGCCAGCACAACATCTATCACATCAGCGACGAAGCTTACGAATATTTTACTTATGAGGGTGTTCGACACTGTTCTCCCGCAGCTTTTCCCGATAGCAGCGAATACACAATTTCTCTATTTACCCTTTCCAAGGCCTACGGTTTTGCGAGTTGGCGGATTGGTTATATGGTAATCCCAGAACACTTGCTGGTTTCAGTGAGGAAAATTCAAGATACAATCTTAATTTGTCCGCCGGTGATTTCCCAGTATGTAGCCCTAGGAGCCTTGCAAGTTGGTAGAGGTTACTGCGATAATTATGTAAGGTCGATCGCCTCCGTGAGACAACTCGTATTAGACGAACTCAATACCATCCAAAACTTGTGTACAATTTCCCCAGCCTGCGGAGCATTTTACTTTTTCTTGAAAGTTGACACACAACTCGATACAATGGAATTAGTAGAAAAATTAATTCGGGAATATCACGTAGCAGTGCTTCCAGGTACAACTTTCGGCATGGATAGCGGGTGCTATTTGCGCGTTGCTTACGGCGCACTCGAAACCGAAACAGCCGCCGGAATTAGCAGATTAGTTAAAGGTTTGAAAACAATTTTAGGAGCCTAAAATATGATTGCAGCTAACTTGAAAAGTATTGAAAACAAGCAAGAATTAATTTCAGTTAAACTTGCTGACTTGCGCGATTTGATGGCAGATTACGACTTAGATTGCTATTTTATCCCAGCGGTTGACGAACACTTGAATTTATCAGTCCCAGAAGCGAAGCAGCGACGAGCTTGGATCTGCGGCTTTACTGGTTCCGCCGGCGATTTGTTGGTTGGTAAAAATTTCGCTTGGTTGTTTGTGGATTCCCGCTACTACGAACAAGCCGAATTGCAAGTCGATCCGGCAATTATTCAAATATCGAAACTCGGCTTAGAAGGAAATTTAAGCTGCATTGAAACTTTAGAAAAGATGGTGGCAGAATCCGCACAAAAATCAACTAAAATTCGCCTGGGTTTCGATCCGTTTACCGTAGCGACAGAGCAATATCAAAATTGGGTAAAAAAGTTGGCGACTGCTGGAGTTGAGCTAGTATCAATAACGGAGAATTTGACAGACAAAGTTCGATCGCAAACAGCAGAGACTTTACCCGCGATTGACGGATCTCCCATATTTAGCTTACCTGCATCCCTGACAGGAGAAACCACAGCCCAGAAATTAGCCAGAGTCAGGGAAGCTATGCAACTCGCGAAAATCGACGTGCTTCCGATTACCAACCTGAATCAAATAGCGTGGCTGTTCAATCTCCGAGGCTCGGACATTCCCCACATTCCCATTTTCATATCCTATGCCATCGTCACCGCAGATGCAGCATTTTTATTTACAAATCCCGATCGCGTTTCAGCAGAAATCAAGCAAGAATTGCGGGCCGATGTAACTTTGCTTCCCTACGCAGACTATCCGCGTAGATTAGAATCTTGCGTAAATTTGCCAAATAAAGTTCGGGTACTTTTAGATCCGAAACACAGCACAGCAGGCACTTACCTGTTAATTTTAAACCAGCAAGAAGCGCAGTTCTACAACATCGAAATAGTTTTTGAGCCGAATCCCACAGAAGGGATGAAAGCTCGCAAAAATCCCGTTGAAATCGAGCAGATGAAGTCAGCCAATTTCAAAGCAAGTCGAGCCAAAACTTTGACGTTAAAGTGGTTGACAGAACAGCTAGAAAATGGTAATGTAGTGACAGAGTTTGATGTCAAAGAAACCATCGAAAGATTTTATCAGCAAGAAACAGATTTTCAGACTTTAACTTTTAGAACGATCGCCGGTGCGGGAGCCAATAGCTCGATCGTCCATTACGGAACTCCCAGCCCAGAAATCACCTTAAAACTCGGAGAATTGCTGCTGCTAGACTCAGGAGCGCAATATTTGGCCGGCACGACGGACGACACGAGAACCATGATTGTCGGAGAACCGACGGCGCTACACATTGAACACTACACCACAGTTTTAATCGCCCATATTAGCTGTGCCATGCAGCAATTTCCCAAAGCAACAATGGGAGTGCAGTTAGATGCGATCGCCCGTCATGTATTATGGCAAGAACAGCTAGACTACGGACACGGGACTGGGCACGGAGTCGGGGCATTTTTAGCAGTCCACGAAGGGCCAAACGGCATCAGTAAATCTGTGCAATATTGCCTAGAACCGGGAATGGTAACTAGCATAGAACCGGGATATTATCAACCGGGATGGGGCGGAATTCGGATCGAAAATCTCTATGTTGTCGTAGAAATGCCGTCAAAAAATGATACAGTTTGGTATGGATTTGAACCGTTGACGTATATTCCGTTTGATCGAAAATTGATTAATGCCGATCGGCTGTCAAAGACTCAACTTGCATGGTTAAATAATTATCATGCTGCTGTAGTCGAGAAACTCGCGCCTGTAATGGATGTAGCAACAATTGAATGGTTGAAAAAAGCCTGCGCTACGTTAGGTAAAATTTAGCCAATCAGCCGATCGTACTCTGCGTGCGTGCCGATCCAAAACCACAAAATACCCTGCTCAATCCCTATACCCAAAGCTCGGTAGTCTTGTCCAGCTCTGACTGACCAATACTTCCCGACTTTTTTGAAATGCAGCGATGGATGAGTTGGATCGGCTTTGAGTAATTCGTAACATCGATCGGCTGAAAACTTTACGGTTTCAGGTAAAGCATTGTAGCATTCCCAAAATCGACGAGTCGTTTTGTGCATCAAATTTCCCGATAGCGCCCCGCCTCAAAATCTGCGATCGCCTCTTGGGCTAAATCTTCCAACTTACCGCTAGCAACATCTTGTTCTAACTGCTCGTCCCAACGCCGGTAATCTAACTCAGAAAACCATTCCAGAAGTTGATGAAACTTATCTGGTGGTAGCTCAAGGATAGCGGCTTCAATTTGCTCGATCGTCAACATAGAGCTTGTAACCTATAGCTAGCTATATCTATCAAAATATTATACCTATAAAGCTGGTGACAGGATTTGAACCTGCGACAGGCTGATTACAAATCAGCTACTCTACCAACTGAGTTACACCAGCAGCGAAAACAAATATAGCAAACTTATAGTCATTAGCGCAACCCCCCCAGCCGATTTTTTTTCAAATTCGCCCAAAACCCCTCGGGGCAAGGGCAAAACCGGAATTATCCTCGTCTAGCTAAATCCCCCCGTCCTCTTTTAGAGGAGTTTGGCACAATTTACGCACCCCGATCTCAGAAACCCGGTTTCTTCCTATATTTCTCGTTACTCAAGCCCAATTTTCGTAGAAACCGGGTTTCTAGCCTCAAAATCTCAAATCTAAAATCGGGAGAATCTAGCCTAGAATATGATTCTCACAGACAAAAAAACTGGCAAAATAGTAACAATTAAACCTCAGAACCGAATATTTGATTCATCCAGTTATCTGGAACAAGAAATCCAAAGCTCCACCTGTTAGCTTGTGTATTATTAACTATACAATGCCAGAATAAATCGTCTCGCTCTTTCTCTATTTTGAAGAATCTTACTAACTTAGGTTTATCCTTGAGAGTTACTAATTCTTTAGTAGTAGGATTCATGTAGCGGAAGAAGCATTCACCTACCAATTCCGATTCAGGAGAATCGAAATCTATAATGTACATTCTCCAGCCTGGTTGTTCTTCATTTGTGTGCCACAACCTGTAACCTTTTGGAGGATACCATAAACTGCCTGAAAACTTAACTTCTGTTCCCAAAAATTTACTGAGTAGCCCGATCAGCCTCAGCTTGTGCATAAAGTAAGTTTCATAGAGCGGATGCTCTACATGAAGATCCAAGTTAATTAAATGAAATTGTCGCATCATGTACTCATGTTCAGGTAAGGGCGTATCCTCACTCAAATATGGCTTCATAATTTCATCATATTTAGGCTGAAATTCTGGTGAAGTTGGCGAAACAGACGCGAAATTGAAATCATCTTCTCGAAAGCTGCTTTCATAGAGATTGATGTTTACTGTGTTTGGCTTGATTTTAAGATGCTCAATCAGTTGAGCGATTTCTTCAAACCTTGGAATCTCAGAA
This sequence comes from Cyanobacteria bacterium OTE_58_metabat_593, assembly GCA_031372825.1. Classification (GTDB taxonomy): domain Bacteria; phylum Cyanobacteriota; class Cyanobacteriia; order Cyanobacteriales; family Microcoleaceae; genus Microcoleus. The sequence goes on from JANMLZ010000166.1 coordinate 9,339, forward strand.
AATTGAAACTCATAGTGGTAGGTTCCGATTTGTCGGGGTATAACATCACTAACTTTATTCAACAACGAACTTGTCTGAGGTTTTCCTTGGTTCTCAGCATTCGCTGCCTGTATATCTTTCTCAGTAAAGCTGTAGCCGTAGTTTTTCCCCAGCTTGATAATCTCCTCAATAGTAGTGACTGCTCTAATTTCCTCTTGGAGCTGGGAATTATTAAAATATTCTTGATAGAACTCTTTAACAGCTTCTTTTGACATAGTGTTCTCTGACAATTTAGTGCATCAATCTTACTAAAATGCTAACTGAATAAGCTAGCCCGCTCTTTTCTCCCAGTCTGCACTTCCTGCTACTGAGACATTCTGAGAGCTTGTTTATATCCTCTTTGATAGCCAAGCTTCCATAACCATGCCGCCAAGTGTTCCTTGCTGCGGATTTTCAGTAGCTCTTCAAGCTCAAGCTTCCAGTCTATTCTACCCTCGGGCAAGGGGCCTGAATAGATGCCTAATGGTTGATATTTACTGTATATACGAAAACTAGCCATTCCATATTCGTAAGCCTGATGGTAAATACTAGCTAAGGTATGACGAAAGCGGTAGTGAATCTTGAGGTCTGGGATATGATGCAGCTTCGTCCCAACTAGCTGCACTCTCCAACTATAGTCAATATCGTCGCCGCATACCAAAGACTCATCAAATCCGCCGCTCGCTTCATAGACTGAGCGTTTAATCCCCATAGTATATCCTCCGGCAACGGCATATTTAACAAAGCTGTTATCTGCGACAATGCCATCTTTCCACCCGTCAATCAGTTTACCCCCCGATCTCGCCTTGATTGCCCAAGGTGGGTTGAGTTTCTTGACATCGCAGTAACCAGCCACGAAATCATACTGAGAGAGTGCCTCCGCCATAACCGCTACCCAACCAGTTCCAACTTCGTCGTCAGCTTCGCAGAAAGCAAGGGCAACACTTGCAGCAACCTGTGCGCCTACATTCCTGCCATGAGCAGCTCCTCGTCGGTCGGAGGAGTCAACTATTCTTAAATTGGGTAGCTTTTCCCGATACTGTTTTGCTATCGCTATAGTGCGATCGCGGGATCCACCATCGGAAATTATTACCTCCCAGGGTTCTGACCAGTGCTGGTTTGCTAGGGCTTCCAGTTGAGCGACGATGGTACGCTCTGCATTAAGACAGGGGATAATAACACTCAGTTTCATTTGAATCCTAATTTTCAAAAGTCCTTAATTATTCATTGCTTTTTCAGTAAAGGCTTTTCTGTAGCCTAGCTCCTTGTTAGGCGGTGAATCATTTTCCTAATAAAAGCGAACGGGTCTAATAATAACCGAAACAGAATTTTCTCAGCTTTTCCGTAGTTCTCAGGATATTTGCGAAGGAATTTTGGTAACGGTTGAATTTTCGACTCATCAAGCTCAATTGTATGCCAAATTAGTTTACGATATCCCCGGATAAAAATTGTTCCATCATAGCCAGAAAATATATATGTAATATTCAAAAGGTATCTCCGAAGAACCTCCGGTCTGTTGTCATCAATCTGGAACAGCGGATAGTATTCCGACCTCACGAAAAACGCATTGAAAGGTAAAACTGATACCAATTCATAGCCTTTCTCCTTACCTAATTCTACCAAAGACAACAGGCTGCATCCTTGACTAACGGAGAAATCCGCTGGTTGAACAAACCTAACTACTGTTGGAATAGTATGATTAAATTCTATACACACTAACTTCGGTTTATATTCGGATACAGCTTTCCATGTATGATAATCATTGCCATCTATATCAATCGAAAGAAAATCAAAATCTTTGGGGATAGGTGTGCCAGTGAGAATCCGAACGAGATTATCTTTTTCATCAAATCCGACATACCGATTTATAGGAATGACATTTGCGTTCTGTAAATAATTTCTTTCTAAGTCATTAAATTTTGCCTGATTGCCTTCTATCAAAACCGCCGAATAATCTTTTCTTTCAATTAGATTGCGTGTGTTGCTCAAGTGCAACCCATCCCAGGCCCCAAACTCCACGCACCAGTTGTCCTTTTGGGGAAGAATCTCAAGAATCTTTTCAATTATCCCATCCTCACCCGTCTGTGAGTAGATATTAAATTTGAAGTCTAAGAGCCAGGTCGAGCTTTTTTTTTCCATAATCATTCCTTGCTTTTGTCAGTCATAGCTTTTCTGAGCGCGATCGAGCGATCGCGATGAACCGCCGGATTTTCAAAGGCTAAAGATAGATTCATTCTGTACGATTCCGGGGCTGTATTGGCAAATTTAAAATTATCCGTTTTGTGAAAAGTTCTAGCATCAAATAGGAGCGCTCGATTATACTGATAACTGACACTAACTGTCTGACCTTTCGTGCGCTCTTGAACATATTCCTCTGACCAAAGATAGGCCAAAGAGTCGTAAGATGAGCTATCTGATTCCCGTTTGACATCAAAAAAGAGCAGGCCACCTCCAGAAGCGTCCAGGTTATATTGTTTGGGGGTCAGCCAGAGATTTACAGTTACAGATCCAATATCAGAGTGGACTTTCCCAGAAGCATTTTTTGGGTACATAAGTGCCCAATGTTCCACCAGTTCATAGTCGGAGAAAATAATGGGGAAAGAAGCTTTAATGGCTTCGGCGATCGCCAAGACGGTTTTAATGTCGGGTGCCATATTACTAATCAAAGGTTGACCCGTCGAGCTCTGGGAGCGCCATCCCTGATGATGCAGCAACTCTTGATGCAGTTGCTCGCAAACACTAGGATCGAGGAAGTCGTCCATTACGGCGTAATTGTAGGGCGAAGAAGCTTGAAACTCTTCTAACACTAATTGCCAGTTTCGTGAAGCCAGACAATCTTTACTCACAGTGGCTCCTCCTTTGTTTAAGTTAATCATTATCTTTAGCTAGCTCAGTTGATATATTATTTGTACTTTGGCGGCGGATCTAATAGCAGAGGTGAAGGAATGCGATCGGGATAAGCTAAACGCAAAAAGTGCATTCCAATCCCAGCCAATCCCAGCATTAGACCGGGATATACATCCGTACCGCCAGACCCACAAATCCAACGACGAGCCTTTTCAAAATTGCGCCACTGAGCCTGTGCTTGCCCGTTGGCTTCCATCTGTAAATAAGGTTCGTCTCTCAACTTGGCAAACCGCAGGAATACCTCGGCGTTACCTGTTTTTCCATGACACAGAGAATCACTTCCCAGCTTGTCGAAATTACGCAAGGTTGCATTTAAAGCCCTGTAAGCATCGCGCAAAATATCATCGTCAGTTTTCCCTAAAACTGCCCAACTCGAAATACGACTTAAACCAATTCCTGCTGCACCGTTGCACCAAGCGTTAGCAAAATGAGGTTCGTTAGTATTGACTGTCATCACTGATGTTCGCAAGTCATACCAATCGCGCTCATCAGAGTCAAATTTGGTGGTTTCATAAGCAAAAGCTTGACGACCAGCCGCAATATATTCAGATTGATTAGTATAACAACCAAGCGAAATTAGCGCCCAACCAATTCCGCCTGCACCGTGAGAAAAGCCAGTCAAATTCCCTTGCACTAACTCCGGTGGATCGTGAGGCCAACTGAGCGTATTGTTGTCACGAGTTGCGTGTTGTAGTAAGTGTTGAGCGCACAGATGAGCGCAATCAATGCCTTTACCGGAAGTAGCCTCTGCTAAACTCAGCATCACCGGAATAATCCCAGCAACGCCTTGCAGAACATCGAAGTACAAATCTTGACTAATCCGTGGAATTAACTCATCACTCAAATTAACAGCTAAATCGAGCAATTCCGGTTTATTCCAGAGTTGAGCTAAGTGGATTAACAAATAAATCAACCCAGTGGCCCCCTGGTATGCTCCAATCATTTGATTATTGCGTTGCTCTATAGAGTACGCCAATGCTCTTTCTGCTACTTGACGAAATTCTGGCTGCGGCTCAATGGCATCGAGGTAAGCGAAAAATAGGCAAATTCCCGCCGAACCTTCGTACAAGTCGCCCCTGATATCCGCAAAGCGTTTTCCCAGGGCTGTATATTCGTAAGTTTTCCAGGGAGCCTTGCTAGAGGGAGGTTGGAGCAGTTCGCACAATTGCCTGCCTATTTGCTGGGCATAATTAACGGCTGATGCGATGAAATACGGGCTATTAATTTCGTCAGTAGATAAGCTGGCATAGATGTACTGGTTTTGTCGAATTCGGTTTTCTGTAGATAATTTCTGAATTCGTTCGATCGCATTATCCAGCGGCGAAATCTCCAGAATATCTGGCAAAGACCGTTGGTAGTTATAAACTAACTCATTGCTGCCAGCACGGGCGGTAAAGATCGGGACATCTAGTTGCCACATCGCTGCCAGTTCTAGTTCGGCTAGCTGACCCTGCTTATCCCACTGTCGTCGATGTTCCATTAAACTGTTTAACAGCAAATCCACTTCCAGTGGCTGGGCGAGACATTTGGGGTGTCGAGCCGAAATAATTAACTTAGTATACGCTTCTGTCCCCCAGTTGATAAAGCGTACTGATGAAGAGGCGAATAAGTCTTGAAGCAGCATTATTGCCTTAGCGGGGTTTTCTTGAAACCAGCTATAAACTCGGTTAAAGCCATCTACAATAGAGTTTTTATAATCCTGCGGATTGACTAGCTGACCCTTGTAATAGATGCGATTTGTCGCTTCTACCTCAACGCGAACGTCCGTTTGATATTCAACAGCTTGAGCTAATGACATACGGCGATCGTTAATTCGGGGTACAGCATAGGATAGTTCGTAAGATTCGCCCCCGCTGTAGCCGCCCATCTTCATTTGATTGCTGGCATCGCCTGTATTGGCACGAGGCCATTCCAACATAGCAGTTTTAAACACCGAATCAAATACGGTATCTGACAGTTGATCTCTGTCCTGCGGCACTACTTCTAATACAGTTTCGCAGTCGCAGATGAAGGCGTTGCCGTCAGCAACGAGAATATTTTCCTGATGGAGATCTCCACCGCCCATGATGTAGAATATGGCTAAATAGCCCCCAAGCTGACGGTAAAATTTCTCGATCTCCTGTTCGCTTTGGACGTGGTTTCTACCAGAGGGAATAAACTCTGCGTAACCATAGCCATCTTTGCAAAGAACTTGATAACTGGCAAACTCAATAACTTTATCCCTAGTCAAATTTTCCAGCAAACCTTGCAGCGCTGCTTCCGATTGAATGCAGCGAGGCTTGTAAACGATTGTAGCTGGTTCTGAATTGTCCAGCTCTAATTCAACGATGACTACGGTTGTGCCGCCAGCATGACTGTCAGATTTACCCAACTTGAAGGATTTGATTTGCGAAATTTGTCTGCCGTTAAAGAAAGTACGGCTGATTTCATCTCTGTCGCTAGTCAAACGTTGTATCAGTTGTTCACCAATGGTGCATAAGAAACCGGTTACTTGAGCTAACCAACGTCCAAGGACAGGAAACTTGCAATAAAAGGAGTGATAATCTTGCTGGTTATCAAAAGCTTGTTCAAGGTAAGCTACATAGGCATCAGTATCGTTGGTTGATTTGGCGATTTTGTTTTTCGAGCAGTAAACATTGATATCTGCTTCCAGCGCCCAAGTTAAGCACATTTCAAAGCGATTGAGCAGGTGAAGCTGAATATCTGTCAATACTTGCGGAGCAATTCTATAGTTGTCTGCCGATACATTGATAGCATCGCATACGGGTTGCAATCTGTTCTGGAGCAACCGTAAAAATGGTTCGCAAACTTTGGCAAAGTTCCCGTAGTAAATTTCTGGTTCGTACCAGCGACTTACGGAAAACTTCTCTTGAGGTAAGTTTAGGGTTTCCAGTGCCTCTTGATAGATTTTTAACCAGTGAAGGTGAATTTTTTTAAACTCTAGCTTGTCTGCCTCTGACAAGTTTGCCAAATTTACCTCATATAATTTATAATCAATTAATAGTTTTTTGATGTCTTCCAGTATCGATGTATTAACGCTTCCTTCTTCATAAGACTCTTTGACTGGCTGCACTGCTAATTTCCCAGCCAGTTTATTCATGTTCCAAGTATCCAAAGGACTGAGCGGTGTAGTGCAGGCTTCCCGTGCATTTCTGGCAACTAAGTTTTTGACAATGAGAGTGCGTTCGGACAGGTTACTGGCGCGGCAAGCCATGTCAATGAGAAGAGAATTATGGAGCATAGCTAAAAAGTTACTGCTATTAAGTTAGCCTGTAAGAGCCTGGATGAAATTTTTTTTTACCTTTAATCAACCCAGTAATGACACGGCGATACAGGTATCTTGGTACTAACGCAGAATGTTGAAAGAGCCCCGTGCCCCTACACTACTCATCCGGCGCAAGCTGCCATAGAAACCAGGCTAGGGACACAATATACAATGCAGCGCTAGCCTGGAGATAGTCTTTTAGGCCCGGTGGGCTGCTAAATTACTTTGTCGTACCGTCACATACAATGGTTAAAGGTCCAAAGCTACAGGTTGCTCTGCAAGCGACTATGTTTAGTTCTCCCAAAGCATCGTCGAACAACTCGAAAAAGGATTCATCCTGTTTTTCCACCGATGTGGGTACCACGAGTTCGATATCGGCAGGAACGCCAAAAGCTGCGGGATTTTCTAACAGTTCGCTGCGGAATTCCGCATCGAACGAGGCTTGGTGTAATAGCTGCTCTAGGTAATTGACAGAGGGTTTTTCAAGGAGAGTAACAGACATGGAAATAACTCCAATTGTAACTAAATGGGTTTGGTCAGTCGGATCGAAGAATCAAAGAACACCAATTCAGTAAATAGCCGTTGAGAACGACTACTGAAGAATTGATTCTAGGCAACAATTTGGGACAATTGAGGATGCTCGCCAGATTTGGGCAGCCCTAAGTTTTTTTGTCCAGATCCCAGACAAAAACTTATTTTGTCTGGAGGGTCAACTTAAAATTGCCCTTGTCTTGGATAGCCTTGAGTTCATCAAGCGCTGCATTCATATTTTCTGAATTGTTTTGCCAATCCACCAGAGTTTGTTCCTCTGCTGTCAGCCCACCCTGAGCCAGGATAGATTCCAACCATCCCTTTATACCATCTGCACTTGCATCGCTCAACGCAGTAACCTTGGTCTCTACCTGACTGGCTGAGGCTGATAAGGCCGCGTTAAACACTTCGTGCAGCTTGCCCTGGGGCGATGCCAATAACAACAGGGTCATTATCCCTTGGATTTGCCGAATTTCATCCGTACCTTGAGACATACCAGTTTCCTGCTTCCTTTGTTACATTCTCCGTAAATTATATACTCACAGATGCGATATTGGTTGGTTAAATTTTATTAAGCTCGTAGCCACGATGAAATCCCCCAAACCATTGACGTGAAACGTTTGTGGTTGTTTTACACGGCAGTCAAACAACCACAAACGGAAAACGCCCCAAACTCTAAAATTGTATGACTACTAACTAATCGCAGCGCCAAATCTTAATCGTCTCATCGGCACTACCGCTGACAAGTATATTGCCCTTTGGGGCGATCGCCACCGAGTACACCGTACCCGAATGTCCCTTAAGAGCGCTCAACAGCTCCCCCGTCTGCAAATTCCAAATATTAATCGTATTATCATCGCAGCCGCTAGCCAAAGTCAAACCGTCCTGACTTATAGCAACCGAATCGCCCCGACTCACATAATTCTGCAAAATATGCAGCGCCTCATTCATTCCTAAATTCGCTACACCCTTTCCGTTGGCCGAATTAGAATTTAAAATCCGCAACAAACTCCCTGTCTGCAAATTCCGCAGCTTAATCGTATAATCATTGCTAACGCTAGCCAGAGTTTGACCATCCGGCGCGATCGCCACAGAATTCACCCCAACATTCAACCCCGAAAGAGTCCGCAGCAACTTGCCACTTTCCACATCCCAAATTTTGCTCGTCGCATCCGAACTACCACTCGCCAATATTTTACCATCCGGGCTAAAAACCACGGCATTCACATTATTAGAATGACCTCTCAAAGTCCGCAGCAACTCACCAGTCCGCAAATTCCAAAGCTTAATCGTATTATCAGCCCCGCCGCAGCTAGCAATTACCTGACCCTTCGGGTTAATCGCTACCGAATTCACCTCCATAGAATGTCCCGGAAAAGTACACAGCAAATCGCCGTTGTACAAATTCCAAAACTTAATTGTTTCGTCCGAACTACCGCTGACCAGCATTTTTCCGTCATAGCTAATCGCCACCGAATTTACGCGATCGGTATGTCCCGTCAAAGTACCAATTAATTGCCCAGTTTCTAAATTCCAAATCTTAATCGTTTTATCCCAACTGCCGCTAGCCAGAATTTTGCCATCAGGACTAATCGCCAGAGAATTCACAAACGATGAATGTCCCGGAAGAGTGTATACGCACCGCCATTTCAGATTTTTAAATTGGTGAGCTAATTCCTTCGCCCGGTTAGATACCGCCGTTTCTTCCTCTCTGCGCTTGAGTTCATCCTCCTCCAAACGCTTGCGTTCCGCCCTAGCCTTTGCCTCTCGCAGCGCCAGCCGTCGCATCTCTCCCTTATAAGTTATGCGTTGCTGATCCTGAATTTCTTTAAGAGTTTCTATATACGGCAAAACCCAATCTTTAGAAAACCATTCCTGAGCAAATTCCGCCTCTAAATTAAATAGCTGAGGTTCGTGAGTAAAATCAATATTTAAATAATACAAATCAGCTAAAAAAGCCGCCAATAACTTATGAATTGTCACAATTATTTGCCGAATAATCCGCAGACTCAGCTTCTCATCTTTCCCTTCAGCTTCCAACTGATGATAAACCTCTTCCCAATTCCAAGGCTGCATCGCCACTAGAGAAACGCTCTGATTGATTATTCCCCAAAAACCGACATGAAAATTCACTTCATAATCGCTGATATCGCTGTAAAGTATAGCTGTCGGAACGGGAGACAAAACAGTCTGCAACCGCTCCACATCAATATCAGAAATCGGTTTTTTGAAATAGTCTCCGTAAAACTGAACCGGACACAACTCTCCATGCTGGGGATAGTGCTGGTTCAAAAAAGACCTCAACTTAGCCGGCAGCTCGATATTCAGATTGTGGCGAAACGAATCTGGGCAATCTTCGCTAATTTTGGCGGGAGCAACTAACAACAGCAATCGGTGCTGCTGTTGCTGCAAAATTTGTTCAGTTTCCTGCCTGCTCAAATTAGAAAACCAGTTATCTCTATCCCAAATAGTTTGAATTTCGTTCAGCTTAACTCGAATTGCTTCTGATTGAAACTCCCGCATTAACTCGCGGGAAAGCCGACTAATTGCCCGCTTATCTCTTACTTCTTCTGCCTTAACTCGATTAATCCGTTCTTCCTTTACCCATTCTTGCTCTAAACTGGCGATCGCAATTAATTCTAGTTCTCGACGCTGCTGTCGCTGCAAATATTTTATTTGTGCTTTAATCCAACGGGGTTCTTTTTTGATTTGCTGGTTCAAAGCTGAAGAACCAGACGGCTCAATTTCTGCATAGCGTTCGTTGATAGCGCTTGCTCCCAATCTTTCTCCCAATTCGCAGGCTACAGGCTTCAATAGTTCGATTAGCGTGTCTGAGACGGGGCGGGGTAAGGACATAGGTGGTAAAAGTATAGTCGTTTATTACAGGACATGGGAGGCATTGAGTCCCTCCCCTTTCGCTTTCACTTCGAGCGGATTAACCCGCCTGGGCTGAACTACGCAGCTCCCTATCCCATCGCTAAAAGCATTTGGGATTGCTTTTCTCAATATATTGTAAGAGCCATTAACATCAGCATTAATTAATCTACCGCTCGATGTTTTGTACAATCCTCTCTTAACTCGTTTACCACAAAACTTAACACGATCAGCACCATTCTTCCCGTAAACAGGAATCGGGTCTAAATTTAGGAAACTGGAGACAGAAGTATATGATTCTTCCTGCGTCATCACTTTTATTCCAACCAATGCAGCCTTATATTCCAACATCTCAATAAATCGAGCATGAGGAATTGTTACGAAGTTCTGATTAGTTTTTTTCCCTAAATTAATCTCGTTTTTCCACTGTACATTTTTGCCAATTACCAGAGTCCCAATTTTTCGTTCTCTTAAAAGATTGATGATGGAACGACTAGAGCAGTGCAGGTAATTATCGATTTTCTGGTTTCGACAACGAGTTAAGCGCTGAATTCTACAGGATGTTTGGCGCAAACCTTTCAATTGAGATTGTAGATGTGCTTTACGCTTGTTGTAGAATTGATTAATTGATTTCAGTGGTCGCCCGTTAATCAGTACAGGGACAAACCCCGGCTGATTTGAAGTTAGCGTCACTAAATTATTCAATCCTAAATCTATACTAGCTATTAATTCTTTTTGGTTTTCATCCAGGGTGGACTCCGGTTCACTTCGACTACGCTCAGTACAAGCATTATAAATCACCTCAATCACATAACAATCGCATTTGGGAACTAATCTAATTTGACAAATTTTCTCTTGTTTTACTTGGGTTTTAACTAAAATATTACTACCTGAGAGCTTGATAATTCCCTTTTTCAATTCTTTGCTACTAATCGCCTGAATTGTATAAACGAGAATATTCCTACCCTTGACTTTATCTTTATACTTTGGTAACTTCGGACGACCACTGAATTTCGTGGGGTCAAGTTTATAAGCTTTGACTGCTTCAAAAAAAGACTTCCAATTCTTGTCTAATATCATTAATATTTGTTGACTTACCTTGGCTGGTAATTCCTTATATGCTTGATGATATTTCATCAAACGATTCATTTCGTTGTAATTGATATAACCCCATCCGTAGACAAAATTTTGACGGATAACATAGTTAGCCGCGTTGTACAAATTTTTGGATTTAAAGGCTAATTCGTCAATTTCGACAAAACGATTCTCGGTGGATTTAATGATATGTCTCTCTGCTAGTTGCATTCAGATTCTCCATTTTTTAACGATTGCCATAATTTTATCAGTTGACTTTTGTGACTACATACTACCATTGTTCACTATTGCTTACAAACTTAATGAAGTTTTATAATACCAGTTAAAACTTTTTCTGATTAATTTAAGGGCTAGGGCTGATTCTGGCGTATTGTGCGCTTGGCGAGGACTCACAGGCTCGATCGAGCGACGCATCAGTCAGGCGTATCGTGCAGCCACCTCTTAGCACCTTAACTCGATCGCAGTATTTATACGGTTTACATTTTACCGCGAATATGAATCGAAAGCACCGAGGGAAAAGACTTCACGATAGTCGATCGACACCGAGTTCTCCGAATTCGTTTTTTTTCTTGCCATTTCTACTCACTCTTGTCTATAATCGTACTTCACCAGCACAATTACGGTATCCCGACCAAATAACCGTATATTAAGTAGAGGAACAGATATATGAGCCCGTGGCAACGTCTAACTCAACACCTTCACTGGCAACAACAGCAACCAACCAGCCGAAATCAATCATTGAGTTCGCTTAAAAGATTTGTGTCACTATTTTTAGTAGGAATAACTTTAAGTCTGGCAGTTGTATCCTGCCAGCAGGGAATCACCAACAACCCCGCAGCCACTCCAGGCGGTGCTAGCCCAGCAGCCAACAAAGGCAAAGTAGAATTAACCTTAGTTTCCTTCGCCGTCACCAAAGCCGCCCATGAAGCGATAATTCCCAAATTTATAGAACAGTGGCAAAAAGAAAAAGGTCAAACCGTCACCTTTAGTCAAAGCTACGGCGGTTCCGGTTCCCAAACCCGAGCCGTAATTGACGGATTAGAAGCCGACATCGTACACCTAGCCCTCGCCCTCGACACCGCCAAAATCGAGAAAGCCGGACTCATCCAACCAGGGTGGGAAAAAGAAGCCCCCAACGAAGGCATCGTCAGCAAATCCGTAGCCGGAATCGTCACCCGCGAAGGCAATCCCAAAAACATCAAAACCTGGGAAGATTTAAGCAAAGACGGAGTGAAATTAATTACAGCAGATCCCAAAACATCAGGAGTTGCTCGCTGGAATTTCCTAGCACTTTGGGGTTCGATTCTCAAAACCGGAGGAGACGACGCCAAAGCATTAGATTTTACTAGCAAAGTCTACAAAAACGTCCCGATTTTAACTAAAGATGCCCGGGAAGCCACCGATGTATTTTTCAAACAAGGCCAAGGCGACGCCTTAATCAACTACGAAAACGAGATTATTTTGGCAGGTCAGAAAGGCGAAAAACCGACTTATACTATTCCAGATGTGAATGTGTCGATCGACAATCCGATCACGATTGTCGATAAAAATGTTGATAAACACGGCACTCGCGAAGTCGCCGAAGCATTTGTCAAATATCTGTACACCCCAGAAGCTCAGCGAGAATTTGCCAAAGCCGGATTCCGCCCAGTAGATGCGACAGTAGCAGCAGAACCAGAATTTGCCAAAAAATATCCCCTCGTCAAAACCCTATTTACAGCCAAAGACTTAGGAGGTTGGGGAGAAATTCAGCAGAAATTCTTCGATGACGGAGCCGCATTTGATAAAATCCAAGGTTCAATTAAACGGTAGTCGAACCATCAGGAAACGGTAGCACCCATTAGTTTCAACTTAAGCCTAAAACCCTTGATAAATAGCGTTTTTACATGAGTCCAGATCCCCCTAAATCCCCACCCCCCCTAGCCCCCCCAAGGGGGAAGGGGGACTTTGAAAAGATTCCTGTCCCCCCCTTAAGAAGGGGAGTAGGGGTCGAGTAGGGGGCAAGAATTCGGGGGGATCTATATTTAATAGTCAAACAATAGTCTCTAACTGCGTTTGATCTTAAGTTGACACCTATGGGTAGTGCCGTTTCCCTACAATTAATCGGGATTCCGAACTAAAAATCATTCACTTATGTCTGTATCATCACCAACCAATAACCCTCAATCTCCAATTCAGAATATCAAAAGGGCGATCGGCAAAATCACACTACCTTGGGGAATCACCCTCGGCTACCTCAGCATCATGCTACTGCTTCCAGTTGCAGCATTGCTGCTGAAAGCCAGCACCGCAACCCCCAGTGAATTCTGGAAAATAGCCACAAGCCCGATCGCCCTTTCCGCCTACGATGTTACCTTTGTTACAGCCTTAATTTCAGCATTAATTAACGGAGTCTTCGGCACATTAATCGCCTGGGTATTAGTCCGCTACGACTTTCCCTTAAAACGAATTGTCGATGCAGCCGTCGATTTACCCTTTGCACTACCGACATCCGTCGCCGGTTTAACTATCGCCACAGTTTACAGCGATAACGGCTGGATAGGTTCACTTTTTGCACCCTTGGGAATCAAGATATCCTTTACTCGCTTGGGCGTAGGAATAGCAATGATTTTCATTTCCTTGCCCTTTATCGTGCGAACTGTCCAGCCAGTTTTACACGAAATGGAAAAAGACATCGAAGAAGCAGCTTGGTGCTTGGGTGCTTCACAATTTCAAACCTTTTGGCGAGTAGTTTTGCCGCCACTATTTCCATCAATTTTAACCGGAGTTGCCCTCGGATTTTCGCGAGCAGTTGGCGAGTACGGTTCTACGGTAATTGTCGCTTCCAACGTGCCGTTTAAAGATTTAATTGCCCCGGTACTAATTTTCCAAAGATTAGAACAGTACGATTATGCAGGAGCCACAGTAATCGGCACAGTCATGTTAGCAATTTCCCTGGCAATGCTGTTTGCAATCAACGTTTTACAAGCATGGAGAAGACGCTATGACGGCTGATCTAGATTTATCAAAAAATTACACGATTCCGCCTGCTGGTTCGTCGCGGGGCCAAGAAAAAGCCTGGGTAAAGCCCACATTGATCGGAATTGCGATCGGCTATCTAGCTCTCGTCTTATTTATCCCAACTCTCAACGTTTTTTACCAAGCTTTCAAAAAGGGATTCGAGCCATTTTTGAGCAACTTAACCTCGCCAGATTTCTTGTCCGCAGCCCAACTTACCCTGCTGATTGCTCTGATAGTTGTACCTATAAATACGGTATTCGGTTTATGTGCAGCTTGGGTAATCGGCCGTAACAAATTTCGCGGGCGCACCCTATTAATCAGCATCTTAGATGTGCCGTTTGCCATATCTCCGGTAGTTGCAGGTTTAATGATCGTACTGCTTTACGGTCGGCTGGGATGGTTCGGCCCGTGGCTGGAAACTGCCGGGATTAAGATTATATTTGCTTTTCCCGGAATGGTACTAGCTACTGCTTTTGTCACCCTACCTTTTGTCGCCCGCGAAGTAATTCCAGTTTTGGAAGAAGTCGGAAAAGAGCAAGAAGAAGCCGCGAAAACTTTGGGAGCAAATGATTGGCAAATCTTCTGGAATGTGACTCTTCCGAATATTCGGTGGGGATTGCTTTACGGAGTAATCTTGACAAATGCTAGAGCAATGGGTGAATTTGGAGCTGTGTCTGTGGTGTCGGGAAATATTGCTAAAAAAACTCAGACATTGCCTCTATTTGTCGAGGATGCTTACAAGCAGTACGCGACGCAAGCAGCATTTTCAGCGGCGGTAATTCTCGGTTTGTTAGCAGTTGTTACCCTCGTGCTTAAGGAGATTTTGGAACAAAAAACCAGCATCAAAGAAGTTGACAGTTGACAGTTTATACCGCAGTTTCGATCCCCCTAAACCCCCCTTAAGAAGGGGGACTTTGAGAATACTCCTGTCCCCCCCCTTGTTAAGGGGGGTTAGGCGGGATCGAAGGGTCAATCGTCAAGCAGTAGTACCTTACTCCCTAAAATAAATAAACATTAGGAGGCGACAATGTTATCTCAAAACAATAGCGAACCTGAATTTGAGCCGATCGACAATTTCCACCAAACTCAACAATCAGACATCCCCAAATCCGACAGTGGCGACAGCAGACCAACTCAAACCCGCATTCGCATTCGCGTTCCCAAACAATACCATCAGGAACCTGTCATCTCCAACCTGATTTCTGACTACGGTTTGAAAGTGAATTTTAATGCTGCTTTGTTGGGTGCTAAAACTACCGATGATGGTTGGTTTGATTTGGAACTTAACGGTACTGCTCAACAGATTGAAAGTGCTCTGATTTATCTCAACGATTTAGATGTGGAAATTTGGAGCAATTCCAATAATCCCGTTGAAGAAAGTTGGTAAATGTTCGTAGTGAGGAATGCCAGTCCTAAAAGTTTTATGAGGACTTGCATTCCTGACTACAAAGCAATTTGATTGACGTTGTTCGATCGCACATTCCGAATTACTAAAAAATATCCCTCGCCATCCGTTATTTATTTTGTTGACAAATCTCATCAAATCTGGTACTTTTCTATCTTTGCTAGATCGACAAAGAACAGCACGCAAGTCTGATCAAATATTTTTCTAATAGCCGGAACAATATCCCCCTTTAAAACTTCTAAACAATCAAACTAACTCAGTGATGCTAGGCGTTGCATTAAATAACGCTTTTGTCAATATTTAATTTAGGTTAAGCAAAGGCGATCGACTCTCATCCTCACCGGAAAAAGAGCTTTGGTTGCCGCGCTTGGTTTGTGCTATTAATTTGATGTGTGTGTGTACCAGAGGAATTTAATTTATGAAAGTTCAGCAAGAACGGAAACACCAGTTACTTTTCGTAGATACAAAAGTTAAAGATTACCAAAATTTAACAGAGACTACAAATTCCGATACAGAAGTTATTGTTCTGAATGGCGATCGTGACGGCATCGAACAAATAGCAGAAACACTTAAACAGCGGAAAAACATTGCAGCCGTCCACATTTTGTCTCACGGTGCAGCAGCCAGCGTCCAAATCGGCGCAACAGAACTTAATCTTAGCAACATTGAAACTTACCGCGATCGTTTAGAAAAATGGTTTGCTTTGCCAGCCGAGGCAAACTCGAACTCTCAAATTACAGCTAAACCCGAAATTCTACTTTATGGTTGCAACGTCGCAGCCACAGAAGCCGGTGTCGCCTTCGTCCAAAGGCTGAGTCAGCTCACCGGGGCAGAAGTTGCTGCTTCCGATAACTTGACTGGGAATGCGGCCTTGGGTGGAGACTGGGAATTGGAAGTTTCCACGGGCAAAATAGAGACGGCTTTGGCATTTTCCGCAGAGGCGAGAGAAGCATACAGCGGTGTTTTAGCAACCTTTACCGCTACCGACTTTACCAGCCTGAAGAACGCCATTCTCTTTGCTAATGTCCTACCGGATGCTGATGATATCAACATCACTGGCAACATCACCTTCTCTGCCGGACAAGTTCTGCCTATCGTTAGCACCCCTGTAAACTTTGTTGGCAGCACTACAACTGGGGTTACGATCAACGGCAGCAACAACCCAATTCTCTTTGTTGATAACAGCGCAACAGTTAATCTCTCTAACCTCACGATTGCCAATGGTCTATCCCAAGGTACTGCGGGCACTCTTGGTGGCGGCGGCGGTGCCGGATTAGGAGGTGCGCTCTTCATCAACAGTGGCAATGTCAACATTGATAATGTTACTTTCAGCAACAACCGAGCGATCGGCGGTGCTGGTGGCGCTGCCGGGAGTACCGGAAAAGGTGGCAACAGTGGCTTAGCGACATTCTTCACCACTTCAGGTGGTACAGGTATCGGAGGCGGTCCTGGTACTCCTACGAGCACTGGCGCCACTGGCGGTAGTGCGGGTAGTGGTGCCACTGGCGGTGCTGGCGGCACAGGCGCTACTAGCACAACGGCCGGAGGTCAAGGCGGTCAAGGCGGAGATGGTGGTAGTGGAGCTCCAGGTGGTAATGGCGGTACCGGCGGTCTTGGCAATGGTGCTACTGGCCCTGGTGGCCCCGCCGGTGCTGGCGGTATAGGTATTAACGGCGGTGGCGGCGGTGCTGGCGGTGCTGGTGGTAGTGCTGGTGCTGCTGGCGGTATTCGGGGCGCAGGTGGCAATGGTGGCAATGGTATTCTGGGCGGCGGTGGTGGGCCTGGTGGCGCTGCCGGTGCGGTGGGTACAGCAACCACAAATCCTGGTAGTGGTGGTGCTGGCGGTAATCTGGGAGCAACCACTGGTACTGTAGGCGGTGGTGGCAGTGGTTTCGCAGCAGCCACTGGCGGCACAGGCGGTAATGGTCAAGCAATTGCTGGCGGTGCTGGCGGTGGCGGTGCTGGTCTGGGCGGCGCGATTTTTGTCAACAGCGGTACTTTGAAGGTCAGCAATAGCACCTTCAGCAGCAGTAGAGCAACAGGTGGCGCTGCGGGCGCTGCGGGTGCTACTGCGGGTCTAGGATTAGGCGGTGCAATTTTTGTGAACCAGCTTAGTGCAAATGCCACCCTAACTAACACTACGATCACCAGCGACCCCACCGTTGTCATCTCCCCTCTGCTGAATGCTACTAATGGCGGAGGCGGAATTTTCAACAACGTCGGAACTCTAACTCTCAACAACACCCTCATCGTTGGCAATACTTCAGTAGCAGGGAGTGAAGTTACTGGAATCTCCACTAACACTACCAGCTTCATCGGCACTGGCACGGCCGTACCTTGGCTCGACCCTGTATTGAAAAATAACGGCGGTCTCATCCAGACTCACGCGCTGATCGGCAGTCCTACTATCACCATTCCTGCAACCGTCCTGAATGCTGGTACTAATACTCTTGCCGTCAACACGGCTGGTGTCGCCCTGACCACAGACCAGCGAGGTACTCAGCTTGGTCAGCCCTTTGCACGCATTGTCAACGGCCGTGTTGATGTTGGTGCTTATGAATATGGCCCCACTGTCACGGGTCAGAAATTCAACGACCTTAACGGGGATAGTCTGCAAGGTGCCGTGGCGACTGAACCAGGCCTCCCTGGCTGGGTGATTACCGTAGGCACGAAAAGCGCTACCACAGCAGCCGACGGCACTTACACCATCCGAGATGTCAAAACGGCTACTCCGATTACAGAAGCACCTCCGGCTGGAACTCTGGCTACCGATTGGATACAGACTCTGGGCCCGACTCCGGCTTCCACAGGTACGATCGATGTTACTGGTGCTAACTTCGGTAATTTCCGCAAAACTACGATCGCGGGCAAAACCTACACCGACGTAGCTGGTAACAAAGTCTTAGACGTTCCCACCGACACTGTATTAAACGGCGTCACTGTCAGCCTCTATAAAGACATCAATGGTGACGGCATATTCCAAGTAGCCACAGATACGATTGTCGGCGCGGCGGTAACAACTGCGGGAGCGGGAGATTACCTGTTCTCCGATATCGGCCCCGGCAAATATCTGATCCAAGCCACGGCCCCAACTGGCTCCAGCATCTCTTTCCCGGCGGCGGCAATTCCGGTTACTGCCAGCAGCGGTACTCCTGTTGCTGCTCAAAATTTCGGTATCTTCAAAAACATCACGATTAGCGGTACCAAGTTCGAGGACAAAAACGGTAACGGCATTCTAGACACGGGAGAGGTAGCACCCACAATTCCTTTTGATATTCAGTTAGTTGACGCCGCGGGTACAGTCGTAAAAACAACGCCAACTACCGCGGCTGCTACCAACAACTACACCTTTACCGATGTTGGAGCCGGCACATATACCTTAAGGGAAGTGGCCAAGACTGGTTGGCAACCAACTCTTGCCCCTGCCGCTACTACTCCCATCACTCCCAGCAGCGGCGTGAACATCACCAACACCGCAGCCACTCCCACCAACTTCGGGAACTTCCAGTTTGGCAAGATCAGCGGGTTCAAATTTAACGATCGCAACAAAAATGGCACGCAAGAGGCAGGCGAACCAGTCCTAGCAGGCTGGACAATCTACTCGGATGCCAACAACAACGGCGTCAAAGACCCAACCGAAGCCAGCGCCGTCACCGATGTCGCCGGTAAGTACGAGTTCACCAACCTGCCATCCGGGACTTACAACATTCGGGAAGTATTGCAACCGGGCTGGATACAAACCAAGCCGGCCGCCAACGCAGCCACGCCTACGATTTCAGGCGCGTTGACGATCGCCCTCACCAGCGGACTCGACTCCCAAAACAACAACTTCGGCAACTTCTTTGAGTCGAGCACCATCAGCGGTCAAAAATTCAGTGATGTCAACCAAAACAAAATCAAGGATGCCGGAGAAGTCGGGCTGCCAAATTGGCAAATCTTCATCGACAGCAACCCAGTCAATGGAGTCTTCGATCAGGGCGAACTGACTACCATCACCGACGCCAACGGCAACTACACTCTCACGGAGGTACCCGCAGGTACTTACAAGGTAAGGGAAGTCCAGCAAAAAGACTCGATACCGACGACTCCGCTCCCCGCCGACATTACGGTGAAGGCTGGAGATAAAATCACGGGCATTGACTTCGGCAACTTCCTGCCCCAACCGGGTACGATCCGAGGTTTGAAGTTCCGAGACAGCAACAACAATGCTATTCAGGATGCCGGAGAATTAGGTTTACCCAACTTCCAAATTGCGTTAACCAATCTGGTAGCTGGAACCCCTGGTAGTCCTGCTCCTGTTCCTGTGACTACCACCACAGACGCCAGTGGCAACTACCTGTTCACGAATCTAACGCCGGGAACCTACCGTGTCCGGGAAGTCAACCAAGCTGGGTTCACCCAACGCACCCCTGACCCGGCGGACATCGTGCTCACCTCGGGTGCTATTGTCAGCGGCATCAACTTCGGGAACTCCCCGACAGTGACTATAACGACCCCAACACCGACGCCGACACCAACACCAGCGCCGACACCAACGAGTGTAACGCCGACGCCTGTCACCACGCCGACGCCTGCACCAACCCCCGCAACAACACCGACGCCTGCACCAACGCCCGCACCGTTGCCTTTACCTGGGCCGACTCCGAGTCCACAACCGACTCCGAGTCCGACTCCTGGGCCGACTCCGAGTCCCACCCCAGAACCGACAAATCTGGTTTGCCCTGACGATTTCCCCAGAATTGACCCTCCCAATCTGCCCGCAAGTCCTTCGCGGAACAATACGATCAACGGCCTTGGTGGCGACGATACCCTCGTAGGCAGTGCCAACAGTGACTCTATCTTCGGGTTGGGCGGCAACGATTTGGTCTTTGGTCAAGAAGGTGGCGATTACATCAATGGCAACACGGGCAACGATACTGTCTACGGCGGCATCGATAACGATACTCTCTTTGGTGGTAAAGGCTTTGACCTGATCTTTGGAGATATCGCCGACGATACTATTTATGGCAATCGCGGCAACGACTCGATTTCTGGCGACGAAGGCAATGATGTCTTGTACGGCGGCAAAGCCGAAGACGTAATGTTGGGAGGCGCTGGCGACGACGTGCTATTCGGCGATCAAGGTAATGACACTCTCTGTGGCGGCGATGGTAGTAATACCTTGCTTGGCGGCAGCGGAGACGACTTGCTCTTTGGTGGCAGTGGCGACGATTTGCTCTTTGGCGGCAGCGGTAATGATACCCTCGTCGGTGGCAGTGGCATCAATGGCTTTGTCTTGGCACCAGGCGCGGGAACTGATACGTTGATCAACTTCACGGCAGGACTTGATTTGATCCTGTTGGTGGGAGGCTTGGAGTTCAATCAACTCTCACTTACCCAAACTAACGGCTCAACTGCGATCGCCAGCAACAACCAGATTCTGGCTATAGTGTCCGGCGTGCTTCCTATACAGCTATCGGCGAGTAGTTTTACTGTGCTGGTTTAGTCTCTAGTCTCCAGTAAGTGCACACTCCGCGCACTTCACTCTTGTTTACAAAATGAGCGAGAAGGGGCAGGAATTCCCTTCCCCTTCTTTGGTGGCGTTGCTGAATTTAGGTATGATTCACTCGCTATAGCAATCCCTGAAATTTAGTAGGGGCAATTCATGAATTGCCCGGGCAATTCATGAATTGCCCCTACTCAGCGAGTTTCGGAGGCAAAAACAACTACTTTCTCAGCAACGCCCCCCCATCTTTAGTTAAATTTGTTCGAGATATTTAAGCAAGTCAGCC
>JANMLZ010000189.1:0-12397 GCA_031372825.1 Cyanobacteria bacterium OTE_58_metabat_593
CACCCCCCAAGGGAAGTTTACCCCCCCCTACCCCCCCCAAGGGAAGTTTACCCCCCCCTACCCCCCCCAAGGGAAGTTTACCCCCCCCTACCCCCCCCAAGGGGGGAATGAAAGAGAGGAGAAGTCAAACCCCCCTCAAGGCGGGAAAGAGGGAACTTTAGCGGTGGATTTGCTGGTGGGATCTCAGGAATTGGTGTTAGGATTTTTGAGCAGTGTTGTAGATAGTCAAGTGCGAGCGGCTGGTAGCTCAACTTTAGACATCAAAACTGTTTCTCCAACCCGCGAATGGCTGCAATCTTTGCAGCAGGAATCTGGGATTGTTCAAGCAGAATCAGCAGCCTTGGAAAATATGATAGCAAAGTTGAGTGCTTGGACTGCACCACTGCAAAATGCACTATCTCAACAAAGTGAATTTCGCACTTGCTTTCACTTGATACCACCGTCGCCCGGTAAGATTAATTGGAGTTTGGATTATTGTTTGCAAGCAGCAGATGAAGCTGAATTTTTGGTAGATGCCAAAACTATTTGGAATAACCCAGTTGAGCGTTTAGCCTATGTGGGAAGAACTATAGATTTACCTCAAGAAACTTTGCTCAGTGGCTTGGGCTTAGCCTCAAAACTTTATCCGTTGATTGAACCGAGTTTGCAGGAACAGCGGCCTCAATCTTGTCTTTTGAAACCGTTAGATGCCTACAATTTTATCAAGTCTGTGGCTTGGCGGTTTACTGACAGCGGGTTGGGCGTAGTTTTGCCACCTAGTTTGACAAAGACGGATGGTTGGGCGAGTCGTTTGGGTTTGAGCATTCAAGCGGAAACTCCGAAACTAAATCCGCGTCAGGGCTCAGTGGGATTGCAAAGTCTGCTAAGTTTTAAGTGGGAATTGTCGATCGGCGGACAGCGCATTTCTAAGGCTGAATTTGATAGGCTGGTAGAGTTGAAGTCGCCTTTGGTGGAAATTAACGGCGAGTGGGTGGAGTTGCGCGCGCCTGATGTCAGGGCTGCTCAAGCTTTTTTTGCTGGTCGCAAAGAGCAAATGACTCTTTCTTTGGAAGATGCTTTGCGTTTGGCTTCGGGTGACTCTCAGACAATCGAAAAACTGCCAGTGGTGAATTTTGAAGCAACTGGTCAACTTCAGGAGTTGTTGAATACTTTAAATAATAATGAGGCGGTAAGTGCGATCGCAACTCCGGCTAGTTTTCGAGGAGAATTGCGCCCATATCAAGCGTTGGGAGTTGGTTGGCTGGCTTTCTTAGAAAGATGGGGTTTGGGGGCTTGTCTCGCGGACGATATGGGACTCGGGAAGTCGATCGAGCTAATTGCTTTTCTCCTGCATTTACAAGAAAAAGATGCCTTGGAAGCGCCCACATTGCTGGTGTGTCCGACATCGGTATTGGGAAATTGGGAACGCGAAGTCAGGAAGTTTGGCCCGACGCTGAAAGTGTTAGTTCACCACGGAGACAAACGTGCTAAAGGCAAAGCATTTGCTACGACAATTAAGGGCAAAGATTTGATCGTTACCAGTTACGCCTTAGTATTTCGGGATGCGAAGGAAATTCAAGGCGTCAAATGGCAAGGATTGGTTTTAGATGAAGCGCAAAATATCAAAAACTCGGAGTCTAAGCAGTCGAAAACAGTACGAGAAATCGAAGCATCTTTTAAAATTGCGCTGACAGGAACTCCGGTGGAAAATAGGCTGCAAGAATTGTGGTCTATTTTGGAGTTTCTGAATCCGGGATATTTGGGGCCGCGCAATTTCTTTCAGCGCCGCTTTGCCATTCCGATCGAGAAATATGGTGACAGGGAATCATTGCAGAGTTTGCGATCGCTGGTTCGGCCTTTCATCCTCCGCCGCCTGAAAACAGACAAGTCAATTATTCAAGATTTGCCCGAAAAACAGGAGATGACTGTATTTTGCGGACTGGCGACTGAACAGGCGACATTATATCAGCAAATAGTCGAAACGTCGATCGCAGAATTGGAATCTGCCGAAGGGATTCAGCGCCGGGGGATGATTCTGGCTTTGTTGGTAAAACTCAAACAACTTTGCAATCATCCGGCGCTGTTGACGGCGAAACAAAACCCGAAAGCCTTGGAAATTAAGAGTCTGGAGTCGGGGAAATTGCAGCGGTTGTTGGAAATGTTAGAGGAGGTTGTCGCTGAGGGCGATCGGGCTTTGATTTTTACTCAATTTGCGGAATGGGGGAAACTGCTGAAACCGCATCTAGAACAGCATTTAGGCCGAGAAATTCTGTTTTTGTACGGCGGGATTAAGCAACAGCAGCGGGAAGAAATGATCGATCGCTTCCAGCACGACCCCCAAGGCCCACCAATTATGATATTATCCTTGAAAGCGGGCGGTACTGGCCTCAATTTAACCAGAGCCACTCATGTTTTCCACTACGATAGATGGTGGAATCCAGCGGTAGAAAATCAGGCAACTGACCGCGTATTTCGCATCGGTCAAACCCGTAATGTTCAAGTACATAAATTCGTGTGTACTGGTACGTTAGAGGAGAAAATTCATGATATGATTGAAAGTAAGAAAGCCTTGGCTGAACAAGTAGTCAGTGCAGGCGAAAACTGGATTACTGAGTTAGACACAGACCAACTTCGCAATTTACTAATCCTCGATCGCAATGCGATCATCGAAAGTGAAGAAGAATAATATAACTAACCAATTACCAACAGCACGACACGAAAGTCAAGGATACACGGAGATTAGTAATTGGTTATTAGTTATTAGTTATTAGTTATTGGTTATTGGTTATTTGTTATTGGTTATTTGTTATTTGTTACTCGCTTGGAGGTAGTAATAAGCTGTTTCGCATTTAAAATAGTATTGTAGGGTGCGTCAGCCCACAGCGTTTCCCTTGCCAGTGAAAGCGATTGAGCTGACGCACCCTACAGGCCTTGTTAGTGGTTTAAATGCGAAACAGCTTAACAGTCAACAGTCAACAGTTAACAGTCAACAGTCAACAGTCAACAGTCAACAGTCAACAGTTAACAGTCAACAGTTAACAGTCAACAGTCAACAGTCAGAATTCCCAAAATAAATGATTGACAGAGAATGGTGGACACAACAATGGCTTGATTTAATCAATACTTATCGCTTCAAAAAGCGTTTAGAACGCGGCTGGCAATACGCGCGCGAGGGTAAAGTTCTCAGCATTAAATTTCCCGATCAAGAAGTAATCGCGGTAGTTCAAGGAACAGATCCCAAACCCTATCAAGTTTCTTTAGGACTCGACACATTAACCGATGAAGATTGGGATTATGTGATTGAAAATATGTCGCAAAGAGCAGTTTTTTCAGCTAAACTATTAGCAGGAGAAATGCCGCACAATATTGAAGATGTATTTGCAGCGGCCGGCAAAACGCTATTTCCGTTAAGTTTGTCAGATATTCGATCGCGCTGTAGCTGTCCTGACCCCAAAAATCCTTGCAAACATATCAGTGCAGTATACTACTTATTGGGCGATCGCTTTGGTGAAGACCCCTTCGTACTGTTTCAACTGCGGGGGAGAACCAAAGAGCAAATATTGACAGCACTCCGCCAAAGACGGGGTATGAAGGGAGAGGAAAATACACAGCTAGACTCGGGTGAAAATTCCCCAAAATCTAATTCTCAAGCGCCAAAGGTCGATCGCTTTTGGGAATACAACCAGGAACTAGAATCATCTCTAGTAGTAATTGTACCTCCCCCCAGCAGTGAAACTGTATTAGATATTTTAGGCCCAATTCCCCTCGCAACAGATGGCAAAGGAAGCGCTACCAAATCCTCCCCCGCATCTGACGCGCTAAAGCAGCATTTTAGCAAAATCTACCAAGCAGTCAGCCAGCAAGCAGTCTTAGCCGCACTGAAACGGGGCGAAGCAGATTAATAGTTTATTCGTGGAACAGGCATCTTGCCTGTTACGACGAGAGGCAAGCATAAAATCGGTTTCAACTGATATGTGTACCAATGTCAATTAGTTGTTTAGGAACAGGCAAGATGCCTGTTCCACAATAGATGAATTTTCTTGTGGAACAGGCATCTTGCCTGTTACTGAAAATGATGCCTGATCTCACTTTCAACCACCGAGTCTTATTTATAATCTTTAGTTACGTTTAGCAGAAGGTGGGTTGGTGAAACGCAACCAAGTTGCTAAAGTAGCTACCGCGCAAGTTGAAGCCAGGCTAAAAGTCAAGAAAGTTTCAAAAGCTGACATAAGGCTATTCCTACTTTTTGAGCGATCGAGTAAATCTTTGTCCTTCATCTTTATATCAACATCTATCAATTTTTTCAATCGGCTCATACATAAAGTTTTTACTACTTTAACTTTTGTAACTTTCCTTTACATAAGTTTATACTTACCTCAGATTACTCATAATCTCGATCAATTCCTGGGGGCGTCCAATCAAAAAGTCAGGATTTTGTGCAGCCAAAGCTGACTGAGAATTAAAACCCCAACTTACAGCAATTATCTTAATTCCAGTTTTTTTAGCTGCGTCTATATCTCGGGTTTCATCTCCCACATAAATGACTTCTTCAGGATTTATATGCTCTTTTTTTAGCCATTTTTTAATAACTTTATGTTTACCAAAAATTGAACCAGAATAAATAAATGTAAAAGTATCTTGCAAACCGTTAATTTCCAGCGATGCTAAGACATTTTCTCTTAAGTTAGAGGTGATGATACCCAGTTGAAATCCCTGTTTTTTTAACTCCAGCAAAACTTCTTTAATCCCAGGGAATAACTGAATATTGGGAATTTCACTGCGTAACTCTGCTTTCAAGTTTCTAATTAACAGCGGGAATTTGAAGATGGAAATTCCTGAATATCTCAGGATTTGCCAAGAAGTTAAATTGCTCAGTTGAGCGAGTTCCTCTTTTGTGGCAGACTTAAAGCCGAATTCTGCTGATAAACGGTTGGTGATGCTCAGAAGAATATCTATTGTATCTGCTAGAGTACCGTCAAAATCAAAAATAATTACTTTGAGCATCGAGTAAAAAAAACTCAGGAATAGGTCATCATTTCTATATTACCTACTAATTAAACGTAAAATGCACTCTTTGTTAGATCCCAGATTTATTAAATCTGTTTTAGTATAACGAATCACAAATAATAAATAATATCAATTCCGGCTGCGCCGAAATGATATAGAGGAGACGGCAGTGCCGTTTCTTGCGCCGTGATTAATTGTAGGGACACTCAAGATGCCGTGTCCTAATTTCGGGTAGTATTAATTCCGATAGAACCGGAATTGACATAACTAATAACTAATAACTAATAACTAATAACTACTGACTATTAATTTGATTTGCTTTTGCATTTCGCCGCAGCATTTCTGGTTTAATTCGCCGCAATGCCGAAGCGGTAAATCTGCGGTTCCACTCTTCATCGGAAATGTCGGCTAATTCTGCAAGTGTCGGTGCTATGTTTTCAGGATAAGGCTCAAATTCTGCCACATCTGTTGGTTGGGCAAATCGCTGATTCCAAGGGCAAACATCTTGACAAATGTCGCAACCTGCTACCCAACCTTGTAAATTAGAGGCAATTTGGTCGGGCAATTTTTCGGCTCGATTCTCGATCGTATGATAGGCTATGCACCGATCGGCATCCACGACAAAAGGCTCAGCGATCGCCCCAGTCGGACACGCATCAATGCACCGAGTGCAAGTACCGCAATGTTGGGTGTGTGGCGCATCGGGCGCTAACTCCAAATTAGTCAAAATTTCACCCAAAAACACCCAAGAACCGTATTCGCGCGAAATTACATTACCATTTTTGGCAATCCAGCCAATGCCTGCACGTTGCGCCCACATTTTATCCTGAATCGGCCCGGTATCAGCATAATAGCGCGCTTCAATTCCTTCGCCTTGCGATCGCAGCCAATCTGCCAACACCTTCAATTTTTTGTGCAGAATTTTGTGATAATCCCGCCCCCAGCCGTAGCGAGAGATTTTGGCATATTCAGAGCCGCCCGAGCGCTGGTGAGGCGTGTAGTAGTTGATGGCGACACATATTAAGGACTTCACCTCTGGCATTACCGATCGAATATCCAGCCGTTTTGGGTTGGCCATCCATGCCATATCCGCCTGATAACCCTTGTCCAGCCAAGACTGCAATCTTGGTTTTTCTCGATCAAAATCCGCGTCTGCTGAGGCGATCCCAACCTTGTGAAATCCCAACTCTAGGCTTTTTTGTTTAATGCGATCGCTATTAATTGATGTTTTCATCGGGTGAGTAACCATATCACAAAATGCGCTATAAGTCTATTAATATTTAGACTGATTTTACAACAAAATTCATCATACTTTTACAATCTTTATATTTAGAAATTTGAACTGTAATTTGTCAAAAACGTTACATAATTTTAACTAAGGGAGAATTCGATTCGCAATTTGCAAGTACGCAAGTAAAACCGATAGCGAATCCCACAAGATAAACATGGCAGTTAGTATTCAATCAGCTCAATCTATTTTCTCCAACACCGAGATTGCTAGTGCTGTTCCGGCTACCACGGACTCGTTCTACAAACTCAGCGTTGAAGACCAACTGGCACTGCTCTGGTATGCCTACACCGAAATGGGCATTTCCATTACCGCAGCAGCCCCAGGAGTAGCCAGCATGGCGCTTGTCGAAGGTGTTCTGAGCGAAATTAAGCAAATGTCGCCGGAGGCTCAAAGCAAAACGATGTTTGACCTAGCCAGCAACGCCGACACCACAATCGGCCGGATTTATACATCCTTGCGCGTCAATACCAAACTCGGTTTCTGGTACGAGTTGGGACAATTGATGAAGCAAGGCCTTGTCGCTCCGATCCCCCCTGGCTATCAAATGTCTCCCGAAGCCACCACAGTTCTGGAAACAATCAAGAAATTAGATCCAGGCCAGCAAATTACCGTACTTCGCAATACCGTAGTTCACATGGGCTACGATCCAGATTTCAGCCAAGAGTACGGCAAACGCTCAGCTCCTAAAAGCACTCCCACGGCTGTAGAAGGGCGGGTGAAAACCCAGATTGAAGGTATCACCGAGCAGACAGTGCTTAGCTACATCGATTACATGAACGCCTTCGACTTCACCCCAGCCGTCGGCTTATTTGCCGAAGAAGGTGCCCTGCAACCTCCATTCCAAAAGCCGATCGTTGGTCGCGAAGCTATCCTCAACTATATGCGGGAAGAGTGTATCGGACTCAAAATGATGCCGCAGCAAGGCGTGGGAGAACCCGCAGAAGATGGCTACCGCCAAGTGAAAGTGACAGGAAAAGTCGAAACTCCTTGGTTCGGCTCGAATGTGGGTATGAACATTGCGTGGCGGTTTTTGCTCGATCCCCAAGGTCAAATTTTCTTTGTGGCGATCGACTTGTTGGCATCTCCTAAAGAATTGCTCAATTTGATCCGCAAATAGAATATTCTTGTCTGGTCAAACAGACTCTCAAAAAACCCAGATACCAGCAGGTGTCTGGGTTTGATTTTGATCGATGCTCTGAAACTTGCGATCGACCCTCTCCATTTCCTCCTGTTTTACGAAAATTTTACTAGAAATACTTATATCTTTTGAGGGATTTCCTGAGACAAAGAGAATGACTAAAGTAGATTAATTAATCTGCAATCATTGTGTTTTATGACCACAACAACTAGACCTATTTTAAATCCCTATATCAAGATTGCCGGCATCACAAAGCCAGCGGTACTGCGATATTTTGAAACTTTAAACGCGGGAGATTTTGCAGCGACTGCTAATTTGTTTGCGGGTGACGGGGTTCTGCACGCGCCGTTTGAGGAGCCAATTATCGGTAAAAGCTCGATCGGCACTTATCTAAAAACAGAAGCGAGAGGAATGCAGCTCGAACCCCAGCAAGGTATCAGCCAAGCTTTAGAAGATGGCACAGTAGAAGTTCAGGTCAGCGGCCGGGTGCAAACTTCCGCATTTGGTATTAATGTTGGATGGCTATTCCTGCTCAATTCTCACCAAGAAATCCTTTCTGTCACTGTCAAGCTGTTAGCTTCTCCCCAAGAATTGCTAAATCTGCGGCCGCATAAGAAATTTGATGTTTAATGATGTCATGTCCGGTCAATTACCGCAATTAATGTGTTCGTAGTCAGGAATGCAAGTCCTTCCCAAATCCGAGGACTCTTATCAATTCCGGCCCGGCCGGAATTATTAGCAGCCAAAATGAGGAGACGGCAGTGCCGTGTCCCTACCGTGATTAATTGTAGGGACACGGCACTGCCGTCTCCTCATCACCTGACGGTGCAACCGGAATTGATATCATATCAATTCCGGCTGTGCCGTCAGGTGATCAGCTTTCGACACGGCAGTGCCGTTTCCCTACCATCATTAATTGTATGACACTGGTGTGTCCCTACAATTAATGACCAATCACTAACAGCTAATTAAGATTTTTCCGGCAAACTCGCTTCCAACTTCAGACAGTTGCGACCGTCTAGTTGCAAACTGTAGTCCACCCGATCCATAAGTCTGCTCATAATCAGCCAGCCGTAGCCGCTTTCCTGTTTAGCTTCCGGCCTCGGGGGACTGTAAGTATCCATTTCGTAACCTTTACCGTAATCCCAAATTTCTAAACCAATATCCCGATTTTTTAAATTCAAGCGAATTAACACCGGCAAATGGGGTTGATCTTTGTGAGCATGGCGGATCACGTTAGAATAGGCTTCTGCTAACACCAAGCGCAAACGATTCGACTGACGCGGCCAATCGACGTGCTCTCCTAGCTCTACTTCCAAACTGCTCAGCAACCAATTTTCAACAATAGTTAAAAACCGCAAGTCGCTTGGCACATGAAGCTCAGTATTCATAAAAAAATCCCGTAAGTTTTAAAACCCTGTGTCTTCAGAGCAGGTATGAAACACAACTGGCCGGATTGATTCGGCCTCAATATTTGTGGTTAATTGGGGGATACCAGCCTTTTTTTGTTGAAAAATAAGGCATCTGTCATTCAGTAGAAGGTATTCGTTAAGAGTATATTTGAAAACTTTAGTTATGGGTGTAAAGCCCATTAACAACAGATGATTATACTGAGACTACGATCGAGTAAGTACAAAAATCTTTGTTTCAATCCCCAGCTTTTAAGCGTTGGTTATTTCTGACGAATGCCTTCTACCTTAACCATTTACAGGTGTTTAATCCCCCAGTCAAGCGATCGCTGGAAACTAGCTGCGCGATCATCGTGAGCTAGATTTTTTCATGTTAACGATAACGCAGTCCTTTGCAGGACTTTGTGAGCCGTCAACAAGCAGGGCTTGAGTTCTTTTGGCTGTCTCACCCCCGACTATCTGTCAGGAGTTGCTGACAGATTCACAGAACCTCCAGAGAGAGTATGGTTTGGTCGTCTTCCTGAACGGGATTGTCGGCTCGGATGTAAGCCAACAAATTGTCCAAGTTGAAGGAACCAGGTTCTTGAATCAAGAGTTGCCAAAGCCCTTCTTGTTGTAGCATAGAACGGGTTGGTTCACCCCCTGCTACCGCTTCAGTAGTCACAGTAGCTTCAGTAATCCCGTCGCTTGTCAGTAGAAATACATCTCCTGACTTTAATTCGATCGCACCCGCTTTTCCCCTCCAGACTGGCAGTATCCCCAAGGGAATGCCGCGAGCTTTCAGGAAATTCGGCTCTGCTGGCGTTCCACCGCTAGCGGAACTCGCTTTCACCTCCGAGTGAGACCAAACGATCGGGTAAATGTGACCGGCATTAGCAAAGGCCATGTGTCCGGTTGACGGAGTGTAACGAGCTACAACCATTGTAATAAAATGGTTGTTGCCGATCAGGTCGTCAGACATAGTGCTATTCATGTTCTGCATAACTTGCTCGGGCTCTGGAGAAATTTCTTGGGAAAGTTCCCGTCGCATCACCGAAATCGCGCTAGCCATAAATAGAGCAGCCGGAACTCCCTTACCCGAAACATCTCCCACCGCTATCCAGATATCCCCTTGCGAGTGGACGTAGACTTCAAAAAAGTCACCGCCAACTTCCCGGGCGGGATAGCAGCAAGCTTGTACCCTAACAGTTTCAAAATCCGGCCAACTTTGGCGCAACAAGTTTGTTTGGATTTGGCGGGCCACTTCCAACTCGTTTTGCATCTGCTTGGCTAAATCCACAGTCCGCTGGTAGAGCTTAGCTTGAGACAGGGCCAGAGCTGCTTGAGCTGCGACACCTTCTATTAACTCTATATCTTCTGCCGACCAAGGGTTAGCGCCGCCAATCTGGCACAGTGCCAGTACCGCCAGCAATTCTTGCTGGTAAGTCAGCGGGACAGCAATCTCAACCGAGTTACCATCTCCCCGACTGTTTGGGTTGACCTGAGTTTGGCGGCTAGCTACGGCTTGAACCAGCAAATTCTCATCAAAAGAAAAGCTGCTAGGTTCGGCGGTTTGGGCTTGGTACGGGAAGGTACTCGGCAATAGTCGATCGCCCTCTACCGGCCGCAGCATACAATAGTTGGCCTCAAAAGTTTGACCTACAGTTTGGACAATAGTTTGTACCATACTAGAGTAATCTAGCGACCCACGAATCGCACTCATTACGTCATTGAACAGAGATTCTCTGCGTAAAGCGCGACGCAGTTCGACGCTGCGCTGCTTATAGTATTTGTAAGTTTCCGAGGCTTGATTGATAACTAATTTTAGGTCTTCTGGATTCCACGGTTTGGTGATGTACTTGAAAACTTGACCGGAGTTAATCGCCTCGACCAAATCTTCAACATCTGTGTATCCCGTCAGCAAAATCCGAATCGTATCGGGAAAACGTTCGACTGTTTTTCCTAAAAATTCGGTACCATTCATTTCTGGCATCCGCTGGTCAGATATAATCACCGCCATCTCGCCCTGTTCGTCTAGAACGGACAGGGCACTGAGGGCGCTATCTGCTTTGTAAACCTGAAAGTCGCGTCGAAACGTCCGGTACAGCAAATCCAAGTTGTCGGGTTCGTCATCGACTACCATTAGTTTCAGTTTGCTTCCATCTCCCCGACTCATGCTATTCCCTACTCCTAGGCGAATTAATCAGGTCTAAAACTAAATTGTAAAGTACCCTTCGCCGATTCAGCAGAGCCGAATTTGCGTGAGGGGTTAGGGTTTCATAGGTCAGTGCCATAACGAGTGATACCCACAAGGATGTTCGGAACTTGCATCCGGTCGCGGTCTTACCTGACCTCGCCTTGGTTTAGAACTCGTCTTTTACTCCCCTTACTGCCGAATCAAGTTAATTTTTCTGCCAGTCTGAGCTTAGCAGAACGAGAGCGGGGATTTCTAGCTACTTCTTCGGATTGCGGCCCGATCGGCTTTTTTGTCAGTATCTGCAAACACTCGGTTCCCCTAAGTTGGTGCTTAACCGGTCGGTCTTCCAGGCTGTGAAATGTAATAATTCCGATTCTCCCACCGGGTTTTAACCACTTTGGTGCTTCGCCCAGGAAAGTGTCTAAAGACGCTAATTCGGAGTTGACGGCTATCCTTAAAGCTTGGAAAGTGCGGGTAGCCGGATGGATTCTACCGTTGCGCTGCTTGGGCGGGAAGCTGCTGGCGATCGCCCCAGCCAGTTCTGTTGTACTTTCAAAGGGACGCCCTTGCACAATCCGCCTCGCGATCCGCCGCGACAGTCGTTCCTCGCCGTATTTGTAAATAATATCCGCTAGTTTAACTTCGTCCCAGTGATTGATCATCTCTTCTGCGGTCAAAGATTGTTCCTGGTTCATACGCATATCTAACTTAGCGGGGTGGCGAAAACTAAAGCCACGTTCCGGTGTATCGAACTGAGCCGAGCTAACGCCTAAGTCTGCTATGATGCCATCAAAGGTGGCATCTGGGGACTGATATTCAGCAAAATTGCCGTGCCAAAACTCGACGGAAGCGTTGGCAAATCGGGTTTGGCAAAAACGGATGGCTTCTTGGTCGCGATCGATCGCCACCACCGTCACATCAGCCGCCGCCGCTAAAATCAAACCAGTGTGTCCGCCGCCTCCTAATGTCGCATCCAAATAGCGGCCCCCGGGGCGCACAGCCAAACCCGCAATTAACTCGCTTCCCAAAACTGGAATGTGATAGGTGTCAACACTGACATCCGATTCAGAGGTGTCCTTTTCAGATAGCTCGATATCCTTCATAATCAAAAAAGCGAAACAAAAATCAATAATAGTCAGCAGTCAGCAGCTATCGGTCAGCAGTCATCAATTATTGTTTATTGGCAATTGAGCCACAAATAACCAACAACTGCCAACTGCCAACTGCCAATTACCAATTACCAATTACCAATTACCAATTATGTCAAGAATTGAGACTAGAACCGAACCAATGGTGCTCAACATGGGGCCGCACCACCCATCCATGCACGGCGTACTCCGGCTAATCGTCACCCTGGACGGCGAAGATGTGGTGGACTGCGAGCCTGTTTTGGGCTA
>JANMLZ010000010.1:0-21340 GCA_031372825.1 Cyanobacteria bacterium OTE_58_metabat_593
GCTCTGAATGCTACGATTGAGGCGGCGCGGGCTGGAGAAGCGGGCAAGGGTTTTGCGGTGGTGGCAAATGAGGTGAAGGAGTTGGCGAAACAAACTGCCGCTGCGACAGAGGATATTAGCAAGAAGGTGGAGGCGATTCAAGCTGATACGAAAAGTTCTGTAAAGGCGATCGCCCAAATTACTTCTATTATCAACCAAATCAGCGATTTTCAAACGATTATCGCCAGTGCAGTTGAGGAACAAACGGCTACAACTACTGAAATTGCGCGGAATGTGAATCAAGTTGCGATCGGTTCTTCCGAAATTGCCCGCAATATCACCAGCGTAGCAGATGCTGCCGAAAGCACCACGGCTAGTGCTAGCAATACCCAAAATTCCGCCATCGAATTGTCAAAAACCGCAGCGGAGTTACAAGGACTTGTTAATCAGTTCAAGTATTAATTTGGTTAATGGGGAATTGGTAATGGGGAATTGGTAATGAGAAATTGAGCATTTTTGGTTAAATTTCTCATTTCCAGGCTGAGCTTGATAATCTGTAAAAGTTTTAAACAACGTCACTTAGCTGGATATCTAAATGTTAACTGAGACACGGCACCGATTTTATACTCTAGATGAGTACCGACAGTTAGAAAAAACTGCTGAATTCCGAAGTGAATATCGCGATGGAGAAATTTTACAAATGACAGGTGGCACAATTAATCACAACCGGATTACAGGCAATATTTATGCTTTCTTGAAATATGCTTTACGCGGGAAGAATGCCGAAGCATTTATGAACGATTTGCGGTTGTGGATTCCTCGACATCGGCGGGGAACTTACCCAGATGTAATGGTAATTTCTGGACAACCAGTTTTCACAGAAGGACGCAAAGATGAAATCCTCAATCCTGTGTTGATTGTGGAAGTGCTTTCTAACTCTACAGAAGATTTTGATAGAGAAAACAAGTTTCGCTTCTACCGCTCCATTCCTGAGTTTCGCGAGTATATTTTAGTTGACCAATATGAGTTTTTAGTTGAGCAATATATTAAGAATGAATCAGGACAATGGTTGTTTCAGGAGTACGAAGCAGAAACTTCTACTGTTTCCTTTGCTTCTGTGGGAGTACAAATGTCGATGAGCGATATTTATGAAGCTGTTTTGTTCGAGACGAATGAGACGGAATAACATCAATATATTAGCAAAGACACTGCAAAAATATAGCCATGAACACTTACTCACACCCGATAGCTTTAATTCTGATTGGTGGCACTTCAGACTTAGAAAATGACAGATTATGCGAGATTTTACAAGCCGATGAATATGTATTTGCTACAGCTACGGACTTGTATAATTGCTTAGATATTGCCGAGTGCCACCATCCCAAAGCTGTACTCTTAGATTTTGCATCTATCGAACACAATTACTTGCAAATAATCCAATTTTTACATTTTTTGCAAATACCCACGATTATTCTCAGCGACGAATTAGCTAGAAATATGATTCAGTATTTGTCGCTGGCGGGAATATTGGCAACTCTCAAAAAAACTAACAATGAATTAGAATTGCGCCACGCCCTAGCAATGGCAGCTTATCCCGACTATTTGGATACACTCGACTCGCCAAGTCGGATTTTTGACCTAACAACTTTGCACACAAGCAAACACAATAAATTGCAAGATGTCATCAACAAAGCCATCAGCACAGCATTTTCTCAAGTGAGTGAAACCATCGCCTGCAAAATAGAATTTGAACCACCTTCTTTTCAAGCACTTTCACCTCTATTTTTGCGAAAAAACTTGATTCAAACCTTGGGAACAAACTTAGTATCTGTAGCTCAAATTGATTTTACTGGAAACTTATCCGGTTCGGCTCAGTTATTGTTTTCCTGCGAAGCTGCGGATGCTCTTGTTTTGGCTATCAACGGTGGTGGTGATGTCGGAAGTGATAAGTTCAAACAGGATAAAGCCGACATCATGGGAGAAATTGGAAATTTAGCCATTAGCGGTATCGTCGGCACATTTAGCAATACATTAAAATATAATCTGGATTATGTAGTTCCCAACTATATAGAAGGTTCTGCTGAGGAAATATTCAGTGCGATGAATTTTAATATGAGGTCAACAATTATACTGTTTATGTCTCACTTCAAAATTATGGATTTTCATATAGAAGGTGATTTTATTCTCTTTTTTCCAGCTCGTTTACTCCTCGATCTAATGTTTAGAGCTTAATTGATAAATGCCCAAAGTTAAAGTTTTAATTATTGATGAATCGGTAGTTATACGTCGATTATTAGCTAATGTATTGGATGCTGATGCAGGATTGGAAGTTGTCGGTACTGCGCCCAATGGTAAAATTGCTTTGGCTAAGATTTCTCAGGTCAATCCTGATTTGATTGTGCTCGATGTAGAAATGCTGGATATGGAAGGCTTGCAAACCCTGACTTCTATCAGGGAAAAGGATAAGGAGATTCCAATAATTATATTTAGCGTACTCACAAATTTGGGTACTTCTGCTACCTTGGAATCTCTCTCGCTTGGTGCTACGGATTATGTAACTAAACCTGAGAATATGAAGGGCGATGATGTAGCAATACAATATATTCGCGAGCAATTGATTCCGAAGATTAAGCGATTTTCTAAAATAGACAATCAGCAGCTACTAGATGATTCTAATACTAAACAAATACCAGTCAAACCACGTTTTGTTTACCCATATTGCCCAGTTAGTATCAAGTCTAAGATTACAATTGTGGCTGTAGGAGTTTCGACGGGAGGGCCGAATGCTTTGGAGGCTATTTTGTCGGAATTGCCGGCCAATTTCCCGGTACCAATCGTGATTGTGCAGCATATGCCGCCTGTGTTTACGAAGCGTTTGGCCGAACGACTTGCCCAAAAGTGTAAAATTCGGGTGGAGGAAGGTGTGACAGGAGGTGTTGTCGAGGCGGGAGTTGCTTGGATAGCACCGGGCGATTATCATATGGTGTTAGAAAGACATGGCTTGGTTGTGCAACTTCGCACTAATCAAGAACCGCCAGAAAATTCTTGTCGCCCTGCGGTTGATGTGTTGTTTCGATCGACTGCTAAAATTTATGGTGCTGGCGTTTTAGCTGTAGTGCTGACTGGGATGGGACAAGATGGACTCCACGGCTGCGAGGGTATTCGGGAAGTTGGCGGTCAGATTATTGTTCAAGATCAGGCTAGTAGTGTAGTTTGGGGTATGCCGGGAAGTGTGGCTAATTCTGGTTTAGCCGATCGCGTGGTATCCTTGCAAGCAATAGCCGGCGAAATTATCGATCGAGTCAGGTGATTTTAGATTTTAGATTTTAGATTTTAGATTTTAGATTGGCGTAGGGGGAACCGTTGGCTGGGAAGTGGGAGTGAAGAATGAGGATTGACTAATCGAAAAATTCCCAGTTGTCTTGCCAATTATCAATGACCAATTACCCATTACCAATTATCAGTCCTTGCATCCAAAATCTAAAACCTAAAATCCCTCAAAGATTTACCGTGTCAGCGTCCCGAATCCCCAGAACTTTGATAATTTCCGCCAAAATTCCCTCTGGTAAAGGGTCTTCAACGATTTTAGATTTTAGATTTTAGACTGGGAGAGGGCGGGTTCAGTCCTTCAATTCAAAATCTAAAACCTAAAATACTTCAAAGATTTACCGTGTAAGCGTCCCGAATCCCCGGAACTTTGATAATTTCCGCCAAAATCCCCTCTGGTAGAGGGTCATCCAGGCTCAGAACCATCACCGCATCGCCGCGCACGATTTTACGGCCTACTTGCATACTGGCAATATTGACATTAAAACTGCCCAACTGGGAACCAATTCTGCCAATAATTCCCGGCATATCGCGGTGCAAGGTAAATAACATATGGTGAGTAGGGGCAACGTTGACTGGGAAATCGTCAACGCTGGTAATCCGAATTTCGCTGTCCCCGAGCACAGCACCTGTGACTGTGTGCTCGCCGAGGGTTCCTTTGGCATTGAGGCGCAGGGAGCCTGTGTAGTCGCGAATGGAGGCGTCTCTGGTTTCGATGACGCGAATTCCGCGTTCTTTGGCTTCGATGCTGGCGTTGACGTAGTTAACGCGCTCTCGCAGGGCTTGGGAAAGTAGACCTTTGAGGGCGGCGACGACTACTGGTTGACCTTGGTTAGTGGCCAATTCGCCTTGGAGTTGGACGTTGAGGTAATCGACTCGGCCGCCGGCTAGTTGGCTGACGAGGTTGCCTAGGGTTTCGGCGAGTTGGAGGTATGGTTTGAGTTTTTCGATCGAGTCTGGGTAAATTCCTGGTATGTTCACAGCTGATCGCGCCGGCAATCCCAAGAGTACATCACGGATTTGTTCGGCAACGTCGATCGCCACATTCACCTGAGCTTCGGCGGTGGATGCTCCTAAGTGAGGTGTCAGCACGATATTTTGGCCAACAGTCAGTAGAGGGGAATCGGCTTGCAGTGGTTCGTTTTCATAAACGTCGATCGCAGCACCGGCAATCTTCCCTGATTTAATCGCTTCAGCTAGGGCTGCTTCGTCGATGATGCCACCTCTAGCGCAGTTAATTATCCTCGCCGTAGGCTTCATCTTCGACAGCACCTCAGCGTTAATTAGGTGCTTGGTTTCGGGAGTTTTGGGGATGTGCAGCGTGATGTAGTCAGATTCGCACATCAGCAATTCGAGTTCTACTAAGCGACAACCCAACTGTTCGGCTCTTTCGGCAGAAATGAATGGATCGTAGGCTAGGAGTTTCATGCCCATTGCTTTGGCTGCGGCGGCGAAGTGGGAGCCGATTTTGCCTAAGCCGACGATACCGAGGGTTTTTTTGTAAACTTCTACGCCGATGAAGCGGTTGCGTTCCCATTTACCACTTTTGACAGATGCGTTGGCTTCCGGGATGTGGCGTGACATCGAGAGCATCATGGCGATCGCGTGTTCGGCGGCGGCGATCGTGTTGCCTTCGGGGGAGTTAACGACTACAATTCCTTTGCGCGTAGCGGCGGGTACATCTACGTTATCTACGCCGACACCGGCGCGGCCGATGATTTTGAGTAAATTGCCTGCTTCAATAATCTCTTTGGTAACTTGGGTGCCAGAACGGATCATTAAAGCGTCGTAATCTGGAATAATTCGTACCAATTCTTCGGCTGAAAGTCCTGTGTTTACGTCAACTTGCGCGACTTGGGAGAGGATGTCAATTCCGGCTTGGTCGATCGGATCGGATACTAGAACTTTAGGCATAGTAAGCAATTGAGTGGAATCAGTAAAAATAGGCCGAGCGTGCGGGGCGAGCTCAAAGTTGAGGCTTAAACTTGGAGCAGTATCTGACTGCTGGGCTTAAGATTGACTTTGTGCAGTTTGAATTGTATCTGTATTCGGTCAAGGTCGGTCGTTTTTGCTTGAAATATTTTAGGTTTCGGGGCGATCGCGCTCTCGAACCGTCTAAAAATCCCCGAACTGCTTAGCTAGTAAGTCTTTTCGGGTTATAATAAATTTTAGGGATCTCAGCCTAACTATCAGGAATTGTGTTTAATGAATTATCTTATTGCCGTACTGCCCGATCGAATGCAAGCCGAAGCTGCCTATTGTGCTCTGGAAAAAGAAGGCTTACCGATGAAACAGGTAAGTATTTTGGGCCGCGGGTACAAAACTGCTGATGAATTTGGCTTGATTGACCCGAATCAGCAAGCGAAGAAACAAGCTAAAATGATGGCTGTTTGGCTGATCCCTTTTGGGTTTATTGCTGGGGTTACTTTCAGTCTGATGACTGAGTTGAAGACTTTTGCTTGGGCGGGGGAAATTGGCGATCACGCGATCGGGGGCGTATTGGGTGCGATCGCCGCTGCGATGGGTAGCGTGTTTGTCGGAGGCGCTGGCGGTATGGCTTTTGGTAGCGGCGATGCTTTACCTTACCGCAACCGTTTGAATGCTGGTAAGTTTTTGATTGCGGTGAAGGGCTCTGATGATTTGACTGGGAAAGCTGCGAATATTTTGCAGCAGTTTGAACCAGAAAATATTCAAGGTTATACAGAGACTTAGTTAACTGTTGACTGTTAACTGTTGACTGTTAACTGTTGACTGTTAACTGTTAGCAGTTGGTTTTAATCACGAATCACAAATAACGAGTAACCAGTAACAAATAACCAGTAACAAATAACAAATATTAATTATGGCAAATTTGCAAAGAGAAGAACTGTTAAAAGGTATTGAAAATCGCGAATCGGTGGCGCGAGTGATTGACTGCGCCGAACAAGCTATCAAAACTTGGGATGTTACTCTGACTGATTTTATGTCGCCTCCTGAATTGGCGGAAGCTAAGATTGTATTTAAGCGTTTAAGCGATGTGGAATTAGTAGCTTGGGGCGGCTATCCGCAGGCGGAAAGGCAAAGAATTGCGATCGCCCGATCGGAGATTCCGATCGACTCTGCTAGTGTTGACATGGCTGCGATCGAAATCGCTGGCAATTTCCTGTTTGATACAGCTTCTCATCGCGACTTTTTGGGGGCGATGTTGGGTACGGGAATTGTCCGCGAGAAAACGGGTGATGTGATTGTGTTGGGCGAACGCGGCGCGCAGGCGATCGTCATACCTGAGATGGTAGAGTATTTGGAGATGAGTTTGCAGCAAGTGCGATCGGTTACAGTCAAAACTCGGCGCATTGAGTTGAGTGAACTCAAAATTAGAGAACCGAAAAAGAAAGAAATGGTGACAGTTGAAGCATCAATGAGATTGGATGCTGTGGCTTCGGCTGGATTCGCCATGTCTCGCAGCAAAATGGCCGATTTAATTGACGGTGGCGATGTGCGAGTTAATTGGAAGGACATTACTCAATCTAGTTATCATGTCAAGTCTGGAGATTTAATCGCTGTTAGTGGTAAAGGAAGATTGGAAATAGGGGAAGTGGCTGTTACTAAGAAAGAACGCTATCGAGTCCAGTTAACTCGATATTTGTAATTTGGTGGCCAGAAACCTTGTCCTGGATGTGCGGGGTGGCGAGAAACCGGGTTTTTTCGAGAATCATTTGTCACAGTCGGTGATTTAGGCAAAAACCCGGTTTCTGAGATTTTTGGTGTGGCGAGAAACCGGGTTTTTTCGAGAATCATTTGTCACAGTCGGAGATTTAGGCAAAAACCCGGTTTCTGAGATTTTTGGTGTTGCGAGAAACCGGGTTTTTTCGAGAATCATTTGTCACAGTCGGTGATTTAGGCAAAAACCCGGTTTCTGAGATTTTTGGTGTGGTGAGAAACCGGGTTTTTTCGGAGAATTGCGATTATTCCCCTTTTCCCCGAAACAGCTTTGCTACCGACTTCACCAACAGTTCTCGTGGCATCAATCTCGGCATATTTGTGATGATTCGATTGGGGATTCCACCTGTCACAACGTTAGACTCATTCTTCTCTAAAGCTTTCAAAGCATCTCGCACTACTTCCGCCGCCGGAACCAGTTTTTGCCCGCTGCTAGATGCCAGGAATTTTGGGAATTCCGCTGCTGCAAAAAAGTCCGATTCTGTCGGGCCTGGACAAAGGCACAAAACGCGAATTCCTAAATCTTGGTTTTCTGCCCAAAGTGACTCGCTGAAACTGAGAACAAAGGCTTTGGTTGCTGCATACATTGACAAGTATGGCATCGGTTGAAAGCCTGCGATGGAGGCAACATTGATGATACTTCCCGATTTTCTTTCGCGCATTCCTTGCAAAAACAAGTGCGAGAGTTCAACCAATGCTATAATATTTAGTTGCACCATTGTTAGTTGTTTGGCAAGGGGGCGATCGGCAAAAACTCCATAATCTCCAAAGCCGGCATTATTTACCAAAAAGTCAACGGTCAAACCAGTTTTAACAACCGTATTAAAGACAGTAGTTCCAGCCCCCGGTTCGGTCAAATCTTGGACGATTACTTCTACTCGAACTTTGAATTTTTGTTGCAGTGTAGCAGCTAGTTGGTGCAATTTGTCTGCGGAACGAGCCACCAAAATGAGGTTGTGCTGGCGTGAAGCTAATTCGGTAGCAAAAGCGGCACCGATTCCACCAGAAGCGCCGGTGATTAAAGCAGTTGGCATGAAATTATTGCGGATGCTTGATTGGGACTTTATATATTTTAACAATTATTTGGATGGGGAACCTGTAAAGTGATTAAAAGGGCATAGGTGAGTTTTATGGGGTGTCTTACCGATCGAGCTTTTGACATTTTGCGGGCCGAAGTTGACAGATGTGCGGCGGCTGATAGTATAGCTGGTGCTGTTTACCGCAGTATGGTAATCAAGCGGCTGGAGAAGTTGCGATCATCGCAAAATGGCACTTTCGCATCAATAGAAGAAATCCGCGACACTTTCAAAAATGAATTTCCCAACTTCAGCGAAAAAGCTCTCAAAGAAGCTGTCAAAGCCAACAAAGCGCCCGGATTGTTAGGAAAAATTGTCTTTGCGGGCGGTTTCTTAGGCGCTGGGGCGGGGATAATTTGGCTGCTAAACCTGCCCTTTCCGATGATTCGGTGGCCAGTCGCGAAAGCTATGCCGATATTATTGCTGCCAAGTTTCATCAGTATGGATCACAATTACCGACAGGCGATCGCCCTTGTGGAACAATCGGATCAATTGATCAATAAAGCTACTGCTGCGGCTGATTTCGACTTGGGCGAAACCAAAGCCAAACAAGCGCAAACACACCTCGATGCTTTGCCGGTTTGGTTTTTAGGTTACTATCCAAAAACCTATTGCTCTTTTGCTGGCTGCACTTGGCGCTTTACTGTTGATGAATTTCAAGCAGCCCGCAAAAATGTCGGGCGCATGGATGCACAGATTTTCCAGCAAAAAAATGCTTTTACTCAGCTAAGCCAAGTCGAACAAAGTCTGGCTGGCGCCAAACAAGAGTATCAGCAAGCCAAAAATGCGGCAGATAGACAAAAAGCTAGCATAAATTGGCAAAGTGCGATCGACCAACTCAATCAAATTCCCGCCGAAACTCTAGCCGGAGAAACTGCTAAGAAAAAACTCCAAGCAGCAGAGAGAGATTTTCAAGCAATGGGCGGCGTAGCCACTGGTTCTGTGCGCGCCGACAACTTAATCGAAGCAGCAAAAGAATTTGCACT
Source organism: Cyanobacteria bacterium OTE_58_metabat_593 (assembly GCA_031372825.1). Classification (GTDB taxonomy): domain Bacteria; phylum Cyanobacteriota; class Cyanobacteriia; order Cyanobacteriales; family Microcoleaceae; genus Microcoleus. The sequence continues at coordinate 9,068 of JANMLZ010000010.1, forward strand.
TTCAGCGGCTGTAGCGTCGCAAAAACCACCGCATCCAGCCGCACAATGGGAACAAATAGCAGGATTGTGGGAAGAAGGAATTAACCGGCTGAAAATGGTTCCTGTGGATAATCCGGGCTATCTTGATGCTCAAACTAAACTAGCTGAATATCAAAAGAATTTAGGAATTGCTCAAATTAGGCGGCAAGCTGAAAAAGATTCTGCAACAGTTTTGCAAGAAGCTAAAAGCTTGTTTGCTAACTTGCAAAAAGATGTGAATTCTCAAAATTCCGGTAACTCCCTCAGCCAGTTGCAAGAAATTATTAATAAATTAGAATCCGTCAAACCCGGGACAACTGTTTATCCCGAATCCCAAAAATGGCTGCAATCGGCTCGTAAAAAACAGCAAGAATGGCAAAAGAAATAGTTAGTTATAGCAGTCGCCAAGGTGGTTAGGACACTTACGGTCACTGAGCCCTTCGACGCTTCGACTACGCTCAGCGCACCGCTTCGCTCAGGATAAAACTGCGCCGAAGTGGACATTTCGACTACGCTCAATGACCAAAGAGCCTTGGCGGTTGCTATAACAGTTGTCAACAGTTAACAGTTAACAGTTAACCGTCAACAGTCAACTAACAAATTACCAAACTGGGTCAACATACAGATTAATTGTGACTTGCTCTTTTCCTGAAGGTACGCCGGAAATACAAGCACAAATTACTTGTCCATTCTCTAGTTCGACTTCGCAAGCATGACAAGAACCCATCATACAGCCCGTAGGAATAGAAATCCCCGCACGTTTTGCTACATCCAGCAACAGCTCTCCCGCTTCAGCTTCAACTGTTACATTGTCTGGTAAAAAACAAATTTTTGTCATTCAATTTTAACCTCCAATAACAAACAACAGTCAACAGTCAACAGTCAACAGTCAACAGTTAACAGTTAACTAACCTAAAATATGCTTGATATCTAAATGCTTTTCCACTGTATCAGCAAGAGATTCTAACAGAGCTTCTCGGTGTTCCCGGTAATTGGGAATACCTGTAGGTAAGGCGCGGAGTCCCCGCTGCTGGCGCAAGTGATTTAACCAAGCTCGCCGCCAAGCTCCGTTGTCAAAGATGCCGTGTAGGTATGTGCCCCAAACTGATTGAGAAGTGTTGACAATTCCTAAACTCGGATCGTCAAATAGCGGTTGAGTCAAATCTGACTCCATCATTTGCGTTCTTCCTTGATGAATTTCGTAACCGGAAACTGCCAAACCCGGTTGAGGATAGTTGGATGTTACGATGCGTTGACGGGCAATTTTGTTTGGTGCGATCGCAGTTTTCAAAGGTAGCAATCCCAATCCTTCAAATTCTCCCTGTTCTCCCTCAATCCCTTCTTTGTCGCTGATACTTTCTCCCAGCATCTGAAAGCCGCCGCAAACTCCCATGACTGTACCGCCAGCTACTAAGTAATTTTGAATAGCTTTTGCCATACCTGTCTGGCGGAGGACGTGCAAATCGGAAATTGTCGTTTTAGAGCCTGGTAAAATCACGGCGTCTGGATGGCCTAAATGGTCTCTGGGGCTGACATATTTGACTGTGACGCTAGTTTCCGATTCCAGGGGGTCAAAGTCGGTAAAATTGGAAATTCGGGGCAGGCGGATGACGGAAATGTTTAGGTCGGTTTGAGAATTGGGAGAACGCCGATCGAGCAAATCGAGAGAATCTTCTGAGGGAAACACTTCGTCTATCCAAGGAATCACCCCAACTACGGGGATTCCCGTCCTTTCTTCTAGCCAAGTTAGACCCGGATCTAAGATCGATTTTTGTCCTCGGAACTTATTAATGATGAATCCTTTAATTAAAGCGCGTTCATCGGGATCGAGCAATTCCAAAGTACCGATAATGTGAGCAAAAGCGCCGCCGCGATCGATATCAACTACTAGCAAAGTCCGAGCATTCAGATGTTTTGCTACTCGCATATTTGTCAAATCGCGGTGTTTGAGATTAATCTCAGCAGGGCTGCCGGCTCCTTCGCAAACAACCATGTCAAATTCTTGCCGTAGAAATTCTAAAGATTCTTTAATGGCTTGCCAACCGATATCAAAATACTGTTCGTAATATTGAGCTGCTCGCACATTTCCGACGGCTCTACCTTTGATAATCAATTGAGATGTCATGTCTCCTTGCGGCTTGAGCAAAATCGGATTCATTTCTACCCAAGGTGCGACGCCCGCAGCCCAAGCTTGCACTGCTTGAGCATAGCCAATCTCTCCGCCGGCGGCTGTGACATAGGAATTCAGGGCCATATTCTGACCTTTAAAGGGAGTTACCCGCCAGCCGCGCCGAGCAAAGATTCGACACAATGCTGCAACCAGTAAAGATTTTCCTGCGTGGGATGTTGTTCCCACGACCATAATTGCTTTCATAATATTTAAAAGGTAGAAGGTAGAATGCACAAAAGAGAAGTTATGTCAATTCCGGTTGCACCGTGAGGTAATTGTTGACTGTTGACTGTTGACTGTTGACTGTTGACTGTTGACTGTTGACTGTTGACTGTTGACTGTTGACTGTTGACTGTTGACTGTTGACTGTTGACTGTTGACTGTTGACTGTTGACTGTTGACTGTTTGAACAATACCGATGGAACCGGAAACGATATTAGAAGGTAGAAATAAGAAGGTAGAAAACAGAATTACAAAAATTCTGGTTTCTACCTTTTGTTTTTTGCCTTAAGATGAGGGCCGATTTTCGTCGGATATATTATCTGACTTGGATTCATCGGCCGATTGAGCAGGTTCTTCTAACTCCGAAGTTGGGGGATTCGGGCGAATCAATTCTGGTTGTTCTCCCGTTTCAGATAGTTTTTGATCTGTGGATTCGATCGACATCATTGTTACTGAAACCACTTCCACCGCGCTCGACTCGGGTTGTCCCGATCCTGCCATTTCCACAGGCGCTACTGAAACGATTTCCACCACTGTCATTTCTAGGGATACAGCAGGGGCTTGTGCTTCCGGTTGACCAATAGGAGACGGCGGTGTCTGGGTATCAGCCGACGATCGATCGTCGATCGTCCCGCCCTCTATTTTGGCAGAACTTGCGGTTTCTGCCGCGATCAACTCGGCCATTGCTTCAACATCGGTGGGAAACGGCACTATGCGGCTGGTTTCAACAGCAGTGTTGCTGGTTTCGGTTGTCACTTCGGCGGCGGCCTCGGCTAATTCTGATTGGAGAATCGAGTCGATATCTGGTGCTGGAATTGCCGTTATTTTAGATTCAGGGACGATCGACTCTCTCGCCGCTTTCGGTGTTAGTGTCTGGGGAGCTGCATCCGACTTGTTTTTAGCCGCACCCAGTCCCAACATACCGCCGAGACTATTTTTGATATTGCCGAACAGACTTCCGAAACCTGCGGATTTTTTAGCAACTTTGGCAGGAGTTGAGCTTGCCTCTGGGACTGCTGTTGGTGTCGCCGTTGGGGCAGCAGACTGGGTAGCCCTCGCTCTCCACATCTCATCAAAATCATCATCATCAGTCTGCTGTGGAGCTTCTGGCTGAGCCTCTGCTGGCTCCACAGTTGCTGGGGCGACAATTTCTGAAAATTCTATAGGAAGAGGTAGAGGAGTGAAGCTGCTGGCTAATTCTGCTGGGGCGGGTTTAGTCTCAGCAGCAGGAGTTTCGACGGAAAAGACGGGTATTTCCGCAATTGCAGGTGCGTTCGACTCGGGAATTTTCGAGTCAGGGGCGAGCGAACTTTCGGCAATAGTTTGAGGTATTGAGGAAATCGCCGACTGTTCCTCTACTTTGACCTCGCCCTCGGTAACAGGTGCTGAAACAACATCGGCTTTCGGTTTGGGCGATCGAACAAACTTCGGTTTTTTGGCTGCGGGTTCTTTTTTCTTGCCAAACAAGCCCGCAAACGGCACGCCCGCAGCAAACGCCGACTGAGGAATCGGCGTTTGCTGAGCAATTGGCGTTACCAGCCTCCGCAAAGTCAGAGTTTCCCAGGCAAAGGAGCCCAACATAGCCACGCCTGCCATTTGACCCAGCAGGAGAGCACCAGTAATTCGCCCCGCACAAGCCCATAAAATTAACGCATAAAAAAGCCCTACCCCGCTCCAAGTAAAATCACTTTTGCGGTGAACTTCTGGAAAAAAGAAGGCAGCCATGTAAATACTGAAGCTGCCTAAACCGACCGCCAACGCCAGAATGTATGCAAGCATATTGTCGGTACCTCCGCTGTGTCAAATAACTTCTACGCGCTAATTCTACCTTTGAGAGAGACTCAACGGCTTCTTTCTCAAGGACAATTCTCGATTTGCAACGAAGCAGGGGGAAGATTTTTTCCCCTCACCCTCTCACCCCCTCCCCCTCTCACCCTCTCCTGGGTCGTGATCTTGGTCACTTAACTATGCTTTTACGATCGCACAAGCCGGAGAATATGTTCTGTAGGTTGTAGGTGTAAGAGAAGTTCTGCCCGCAGCGGCATATGTATTGGAGACAGTCCCATGTTTGAAAAACTGTTGTTATCGGCCGCCTTAACCTTGTCGCTTCACATCTTTGCTGGAGTCAGCACTTCCGCGAAATTACCGAAAAGTCTGGTATTGCGATCGAGCGATCGTCCGACTCAAACCCTGAAACTTCCCTCCGTTGCAGTACCTGTGGGCTTGAAGTCGAACGTCGAATCCTGATCATGCGTGCTTTGTACGTGCTTTGTGCGATCGAACCAGAGGCCAAGTTGGTCTGTAATATTTTTTTATAGTTCTTCTCTTTTCTATTTAACCTTAAAACACTTTTGCAATCCTGAGTAAAGGATCAAAATACAGATATACTTTCCAGATAAAGCTCAAAGCTAATCAGCACATTGACTATTAAATCAAAGAGAGTGAAAATGGGACTTAGCGATATTCTATTGAATGAAAACAACAGAGATACTTTTGTTGATGACTGTGTAAAGTTGATCGACAAACAAGTTGCGACCGCGCCGGGATTGGGCGGTCTTGCTCTGAAAGCTGCCTACTCTACTGTCAAAGGCATACGATCGGACTATTGCGCCCAAGTCGTCGATCAACTTCTGCCCGAAATCTCGATCGCACTCGATCCGATGTGGACTGAAGCAGTAAACAATGGCAACCCAGTCGAATATCTAGCCCAAAGAAAAGCTGAAGTAGCAGATCAATTGCTCCAACTCAGCGACAAAAAAGCCGAGAATAGTACAAGAGCGATTGTTAAAGGCGCCTATGCCAAACTCCGCCCTTCAGCTAAAACTTACGTGGAAAAAGGAGTGCCAGATTTAGCCGAAATCATTAATAAACATCATAATGCGGCTTAATAAATGAGCAACAGCTAATACCAATTTTTTATGAGGCCCCGTAGAATCCGATCCCCCCTAGCCCCCCTTAATAAGGGGGGGACAAGATTCTTCTCAAAGTCCCCCTTCTTAAGGGGGATTTAGGGGGATCGAGATATGTGCAACGACCCATTAAAGTGGTATAAAAAAACCGAATACCCAGATACCAGACTTATTCAAGAAGTTTGGTATCTAAAAAACGATATTATCCATTACCAATTACCCATTGATTCGCAGCCAATATCTTCAAAATTGCCTCTCCAGTAATCCCTAAACCTAATAACATTACCAACGTCGCACTAATCGCCGGCAAAAACTTGACTGCTGTTATCTGTTTTGGTAGTTTATCAAACTTCTTTTTGGCATAAACCAAGATTAGCCCGATCGCACTTAGCACCAAAGCCAATCCCAAACTAAAAGCTACCACCAGCGTCATTCCCAAACCAATATTGCCCAAAGCAGACGCACTCAACAGCATCACCAAAGCCGAAGGACAAGGCAACAAACCGCCGGAAATCCCCAACGCTAGCAAGCTTTTCCAAGTAATCGACTCACCGTCAGCACCGGGAGGTAAATGCGAGTGAATACGGCCGTCTCCATGATGATGATAGTCATGATTGACATCTGGTTTTACAGGCTTATATTCTCTTTCCCAAGTTCCCCGATTTAAAAGATTAACTGGTTCCTCATAGTTCGTAGTAAGGAGTTTAGTCCTGGTTTTTCTGAGGACTAAAGTCCCCACTACGAACCAGTTTTTAAGTCTTTCGGAAAGTAACTTAAATCCAATAAAAGCTACTAACAAACCTGATATCAAACTCAGCCAAGGATGCAGTTTTTCTGGGTTAATTAAATGAGAAGCAAACAGAGTAATTCCACCCACAGCAAACACGCCAGCAGTATGAGTAATTGTAGTTGTTGCTGCTAAAAACAAAGCGTGAAAGGGAGTAGCCCGCGAACCCACTAAATAAGCACCAACAATTGTTTTTCCGTGCCCGGGCGACATCGCGTGCACAGCCCCCCAAGCAAATGCTCCTGCTAGTGCTAGCAGCCAACTCCAACCGGAATCCCAAATAGATTCATTTCCTCCTAACACAAATTCCCGATTTTGTGGCGTAAAAACAAAGCTTTTGACAGCACCAGCTTGCACAATAGTAGCCTGACAGCTAGCTGTGGTGACTCCAGGCAAGAATAGATTGTAGTCGATTCGTAATGTCTGTTTTGAAAGTAAACTTGAACCAGGTAAATTTGGTGCTTGAGTTTGAGAAGACTGCGGCCAGGTGTAGTCTAAAATTATAGTGCTATGGGTATTCGGCTGTTGGATTAAACTCGCAGTTTTAGCAGCTATTTCTAAGGGCTTTACTTCTATGGAGCCTTGAATGTTGCTACTGTTTGTAATGCGAATTTGCTGGCTGAAAAACTTTTCGAGTTGTGCTTGGTGGCTGCGAACTTCTGCGGGTTGTAGCTGGCTGTCTTGATTGTCGTCGGCGAATTGGGTCAATCCGGTTGGGAAAGTTAAAGTTACTTCGGTTTGGAGTTCGTTAACTACTATTTCGGCTACGGATAAGTCTGCCCAGTGAGAGTAAGCTGGACGGATTGAAGTTGTTAATAACAATGAAAGTGTCAGGAAAAATAGGATGAAAAATTTTGGAAATCGCTTTGATTTGTTTTGCATAAATACTTCCTTTTATAGATGATTTAACCGCAGAGGGCACAGAGAGCGCAGAGGAAGAGAAGAGAGAGATGAATAGTTGTGATTAGTCTCAAAATTCATCTGTTGCTAAACCTAATGCTTGGCGCGATCGCACATCGAAACTAGGGTCAATTTCTTTAGCCTTTTGCAAATAAGCCCGAGATTCAGCATCCTTATGTAAAGTCCGGGCGATCGCACTTGCGCGATAAAATATACCCGCATCTCGAATTCCCGATCGCACTATCTCGGCCATCACTCGATCGGCCTTTTCCCACTCTCCAGCACTCGAAAGCGCCCAGGCTAAAGTATCCAGCGTCCCAGCATCCCTGCGAATTTTCACCTCCTGCTGCATCAAAGTCAACGCTTCAGTGACATCCTGCGATCGGCCTTTTTCCAGCAACAAACGTGCCAAATCCCGGCGATGTCCAAAACCGCCGGAAACTTGTTCCTGTCGCAGCCCAGCCTCCGCTTTGTCGCGCAGTTTCTGCGAGGCGATCGCATCTCCTTGCAACTCCTTCACCCTAGCCATACCGCGATCGACAGTGCGATCGAACACAGTCGCAGCCCCGCCAGAATAGGCAGAAACCTTGCTGTAATAGCCTTCCGCCTCCCGATAATTGCCCGACCGCGTTTCCAAATCCGCCAGATAAATCAGCGCCAGCGGGTATCGGGGAACCAACCGCAAACTTTCCAAAAACAGCGCTTTCGCCTGCACAAACTGCCCGCGACGCGCGTAAAAGCGACCCAAGAGCGATCGCACCCGCGCCGAACCCGCAACCTCTCCCGGTTCCTCCAGCGCCATTGCTTGCTTGTAATCCTGCAAAACCTCAGCATCTCGGCCCTGAGACTCTCTCACTAACGCTCTCAAAGTGAGAGAACCCAAGTTAGGAAGCTTGTTAACTAAAGCTTCTGCGGCCGCACTAGCCTCACTCACTTTCCCCGTGGCTAAGTGAGATGTAATTGTCAGGGCGATCGCATCTTCATTCTCAAAACCCACCTGTTTTGCAAAGCGCAAAGCAGTCGGAAAATCGTGTCTAGCTTCCGCAATTCGAGCCAAAACTAGCAGCGCACCTGTGTTGTCAAAAGGCAAATCGGCGATCGATCTTTGAGCAGCCTGTTCCGCCAACAAAAACCAACCGCCCTCACCAGTAGCACGAGCCATTTTCAAATAAACCCCAGCCAATGCAGCCCGATTCAAACCACTTTTTGAATCCATAGCCAACCGCTGCTGATAAAAACTAATTTCTTGCTGAATAGCATCTTTTTGATTCGGATTATTCTTCAAAATATCCGAAAAATGATATCGATAATTAGCATCAAGATTTGCTGGACTCTTTTCCGAAAATCGATCCGCAATCAAACGTAAATTAGGCGGCAAATTAACTATTACAATCCCAGCTACAGGAACCAAGATTAGCAGCCAAAACCAAAAAAAATCCGATTTAATCCCTCGTCCTATTTTCATACTCATAAATCTGCGTTTATCTGCGTTTATCCGCCTTCATCTGCGGTCAAAAAAAGTATTTTCCATCTGTCATTAGCCAATAGTCAATGACTAATGACTAATGACTAATAACCAATAACTAATTCGGCAAAGCCAAATAAGGAAAACTCGGTTGCAGAGGCTTGTGTCCCTGAGCCGGATTTCCGGGAGTTCCATTATAAGAAACGTTATCACTAACCGGAGAACCCACCAAAGCACCTAGAGTGATATCAACAACATCATCTAGCAGCATCCGACCTCCGATCAGACTTCCTTGAGAATTTGTCGCACTACCATAACCGCTTGGTTTAGTCGTATCAATCCGCATCACATCAGGTAAGAAAGCTCCTGCGATCGCATTTGGATCGACGTTATCCCGACCATCCAAAAGATCCACAGCATTCAGAGTAGCAACAGCTTCCTGTCGCACCGGAGCCGCAGCCGGACTCAAATCCAATCTGGGAGGAATATTATTAAATGCCTCCATAAACCCAGGAGTAATTATCAAACCTTCATTAATTGCAGGTCTAGCTAACCGCTCAAACTGTTTGAAACCACCAGCTCCATCTCTAACCGAAATAGTTGACCAAACATCAAAAGTATTCGCCCCAGTTCCTGCTTGCAAAAATGCTTTCGGAACCCGCACAGCAATTGTATTGACGTTGTAACCTTTAGCAAAATCGATCGCTTGACTTACTGGCTTAAAACCTACTTTTGCCCCGGTGCCCAAAGCTCCAGCACGCACACGGAAAAATTGTTCTACATCGAAGAAAAACGGATCTTCCCGCAAGCCTGCAAATACAGTTAAGTTAGAACCGCCCACAGGTACTGTATTCAAAACAGCATTAGAATTGAGCGGTGTTGTGGCAATTAAGCTATTATTAACTGTTGTCTTCGTAGTGGTTTCTACACCGCCACGAACCACAGTCACAGCCGCCGCTTGCATACCTTGATTATTGGGCGGACTAAATGCCAATCGCACAATTATATCTGCTCGTCCCGTGGGAGTAGAATTCACATCACCCACCTGTGTAATGTGAAATTGGTAAAGAGCAGTAGTGCTGAAATAATATTGATAGCGAGCTACAGACCGGGGATTTGAATTCATGATCAAGACTAAATCTCCGTCAGCAGCACCAGAATTCTGGTCTTTTTCACGGAAGGCGTAGAGGTCAGTTAAATTGACAGTACGACCTTTGATGTCTACTTCGCCGTCATCGTGATCGGATGCTGCAATTATCCCTGGGGTTAGTACGGCAATTAGAGCCAATTCTATCGCTAGTATTGTTCGCCGCAATTTTTTGCTTAGTTTCACAGTTAGCACCTTTACTTCTATGATTATTTTTGAGATGTCTGAACTTTCTCTGATTGGTATACGCAGGTTTTACAATTTTGGATCTCTGCCAAAACATTAAGTTCTGTAAAGTCGATCGAGTTAGGTGATAAACTACAAGACAATCTGGAATTTGCACAATTCAAGGCACTGCAAAATTAGCCCGAAAAGGCATTCTCCAGCTTGTATCCCCAACTTCAAATTGATACTTATGTTCGGGTTCTATAGTGATATACGCTGAATATTTTATTTTGGATCTGTGCAGTCAAAACACATTTTTTCCGGTACACTGAAATGACAGATCAAAAGTCAGGGGATGAATCACTACTATTAGTACAGATTGCCCAAAAAGACCAAACAGCATTAGCTAAACTGTACGATCGCTATGGTCGCGCTAGTTATGCTCTCGCTTACAAAATCCTGGGTTCGGTAGAAGAAGCTGAAGAAGTGGTACTCGATGTTTTTTCTCAAATCTGGCAAAAAGCAGCAAGTTATGATGTTTCCCGTAGTCGAGTAGACACTTGGTTGTTTATGCTGACACGCAGTCGTTCCCTCGATCGACTTCGAGTTTTGCAGCGCAGTTTTCGGGCGGTTGTTGCTTCTCTGGAAGATGCTAAAATTCCTACTTCTCGTATTGCAGAACCGATGGAAGATGTCATACTAGAAGAACGGAGTATACAAGTCAAAGCAGCGCTGGAAACATTGCCCGCAGAACAGCGACAGGCGATTGAATTAGCCTATTATCAAGGATTGACTTGCGCTGCGATCGCATCTAAGACAGGTATTCCTATGGGCACGATCAAAACGAGAATTAGGTTGGGTATTAACAAGTTGCGTGAAGCTTTGAGGGAAATAGTTTAGATTATGCAAATAACGCCAGATGAGGAATTTAATATCCTTGCAGCCCTTCGAGCTCTCGATACGATTGATGAGTCAGAAAGTCGCGCCCTTGAAGAGAAATTGCAAGAATCTCCAGAGCTTGAAAGTGAATTAAATGCTTTTGAGGCTGCTGTTAGTGCGATCGCCTATACCGCCCCTCCCATACCTGTCTCCTCCGACCTTAAACGTCGTTTGTTCCAGCGTATAGCGGAACTTTCCCCAACTCCCACCGAGGAAGTTAATTCAAAGCCAGTTATTGCTGCTAGTGAAAATAATACTCCTTCTGTAATTGTGCGATCGCAAAATGTGAAATGGAGAAAATATATAGTTTCGGGTATTTCGTTTGCTAACCTTTATGTCGATCGAGAAAAGCGCGAATTTACCTGTCTAATGCGATTAGAAGCGGGAGTCGCATTTCCCCTACATCGACACGGGGGAGTAGAAGAAGTCTTTATGTTAGAAGGAGATTTAGAAGTCGAAGGAGAACTTTGCCATCCAGGGGATTATATTCGCTCATTTCCTAATTCTATTCATGGGCCTGTCTCCCATACCGGATGTTTATTGTTAGTCAAGTCATCTCTTGATAATGAAATGATTTAACTGTTGACTGTTGACTGTTGACTGTTGACTGTTAATATCAAATCTGTCAGCATTATCCTGTATTCATCTCTCTTTTCTCCCTCTGCGTTCTCTGCGTTCTCTGTGGTTAAATCATTCCGATAACAATAACTAAAAAAGGAGTTCAATATCATGGTAAATCACTGTCATTTAACTGCTATCATAGCTGCTATGTTTATTCAACTCATAGCTACTCATACGAAAAGTGCGATCGCGCAAGAACGCGAAGGATGTTTTATTGTCAACTCAGCCGGACAAGTGATAAACTTAAACCAGTTATGTCCTACTCAGGAACCCACGGTTAAAATTAGTGGCAATGATGGTAAATTTGTTGAAGACTACAAACGTTTAGCCAAAAGCTACTCGACAGCCACAACAGATAGTCTATTGCAAGGAATCCAAAGCAGCCCTGGTCAAAAAATTGCCGCAGCTAAAAGAATGTGTGCAGAGGCAAAATCAGGTCTTTCTCTGTCAGAATTTAAATTAAGAGCGATCGGGCAAGCGGCAAATATGGACAATCCAATTGCTAAAGAAAGCTTTCTGGCTGATGCTGATATTACTTTGACTCTTGCTTCAAATCACTACTGCCCAGAATTGGCTAGTAAATGAGTCGAAGGAAGAAGGAAGAAGGAAGAAGGAAGAAGGAAGAAGGAAGAAGGCCCTTCGACTACGAACCGGGGAGATGCAATAAAACTTAATGGTTTTGGAAACTAAAATGCGATCGCAATTTCAGTAAAAAACGATCGCAATTTCGTGAATAATTAGTTAGCAACTATTACTAATTACCAATTAAGCTGCTGGTGTTGCTTCTGAATCGTCTTCAGAACTTGCTTTACCTGCTAGTACGCTGACAACTACCTGATTTGGTTCAGCAACAGCTACAACTCCTGCGGGCAAAACCAGTTCGTGAATATGCAGTGCATCCCCGACATTTAAATTAGAAATATCTACTTC
>JANMLZ010000011.1:0-8016 GCA_031372825.1 Cyanobacteria bacterium OTE_58_metabat_593
TTACTCGTTACCAGGAAGAGCCTGGTAACGCAGATCCGGAGGCTCTGCCTCCATTTTCGCAGGCGAGGCAGAGCCTCGCTTACATCGGTTCCCAGGTAGAGCCTGGGAACCAGTTATTGAAAATGATTTAGGATTGCTATAAAAGGCTAATCTGGGAATTAAAAATTAAGGCGGTGCTGATTTTGGGGATAGATGTGTCTGGAGTATCTCCACACTCAAAAATCATACGCCAATTCAGCAACGCCGGAAAAAGTTGTTAGCAAGTTTTATTTTGCAGAGATGGGTAGCAAGCTCTCTTTCAATTTAGGTTTAGGCTAAGGATCGAGTTCAGAAGTCCATTCAGCTTCGTAGGTATCATAAGTACTCAGTTCTTCTGAGGGATCGAATAAACCAAAACGTATCCCTGGACTAGCATTATGCTGATCACAAATTGTCTTAATACTAGTTGCCAAAGTATTCATACTATTGACAAGTTCTTGAATTTGTCGGTCCCACTCAGGCATTATTAAAGGAAGACTGTCTCCTCTATCCTGATTATAAACAGTAACCAGTCTGTCGTAATTTGTGAAGTCTGCTTTCAGTTTTAATTTACAGATGTAAGTAGCAGCACCTTTGTCCTGTAAATAAACATGTCTCTTATCAATGACTTTTCTGTGCCAATCAGAATTAGGCGCCCAGTAGTCTGTTATATCCACACCGTCTCTCTTATCTTGATCATAGTAATTATTGGCATTATCAAGTTTAACAATCTCTTTTTTTCTCTGTTCTACGCAATTAACCAGAACTTCCTGAAGATATGTATAAGTCGGTACATACAACTTATCCTTAAGTGTTACCTCAGGAGAATAAGTGTCTAAGACCTTAATACAGGTAGATGCGATCGCATTATGTAGGGTAAAGTATCGTTCAAAAAAGGAAAAAGTCTTGTACTTGTCTGCATAAGAGTTATACAGTAGGCCTTGAGCTTCAATTACTTCACCTTCCAGCAATATTAGTCTGGTTTCAAATTCTGAATTTAACGGTTGACCTTGTTGCCAACCAGAATTCTTTAAGTCCTTACTAATACTCTCATATCCACGCTCTACATCAGAAATGGCATTATTAATATTATTCAAATCCATCTCCTCCAGCGCATCATTAATCATTTTTGCTATAGCTGCTTCAATCTCTTGCCAAGTGGGGTGCTTGTCTGGAAGCAGCCAGCTAGTAAATATACCGATCACTAGGTCTAGCCCTGGAATCGGTAATGCTCCAAGTAGTTCTTCTGCCACGTTTTTGGCAATAGTCGTTGCTAGGTTATTATCTTCTGGTTTTTTAGACATGGTAAACTACCCTTGTTTGTGCTTAGTAAGGACTTTATAAGTCTAAACATATTAGGGGTTGCATAATTGCGGGATGTTTGTAAAATTTTGTAAACTAAGCCGTCCGCTCTGGCGTAGTGACAGTACAAGCGATCTAACAGCCCTGCCCCCTGCCCCCGCTGCCCTCAATTTCCCAACCGAGAATGAAACAGCCCCGCCCTAGGGTGATGATTGGTTACGGAAGAGCGATCGCAATTAACGCATTTTGGTCAGGCGTGAGGGTAACAGTGAGGTCATAAACTTGGTTTGTGGCGATCGCAATTTTAACCTACATCAGATTTAACTCATGCCCTCACTTCTCTTGTCAGGAATTTTTAACGCTCGTGATGGGAGCGCGACCGAAATTATTGAGTATTTTTACTCACGCTTTGTCTCGGATGATTCACTTTTGCCCCCTCACTCCGTGTATGTGCCACTTGGGGGTGCGGAATGTGGGTTTTAGGGCGAACAAATTTTTTTACTGAGTTCGATGTTTGTTTTTATGGATCGCAATTAGCGTTTGAAGTGTTCCCTAAATTTAGGGATAGTGGAGATTATGAATATGATAAAATGGTGGGTTGCAGCATAGTTGTTAGATAAGTCCTATGTTCCTTACGGAGAGTTTTCCCACTCAGCGCTAAGCTTGCGGAAATTGTATTGAGATACACCGGGATGACAAGTCACACAACTGCTGATATTTGTAGGTTGTGACATTTTGACTTTGGGATGCAGAGCTTTGAAATATCGAGAACTCGCAACTCGATAAGCCAGTTCTTCCTCTTTTCCTTGGGGACGTGAGAAAGTTTGCAGATAGTTCCACACTAGCAGGCGCGGTGGGTCTACGAGGAGTTTAAGGGTTTGTCCGTAGTGTTGGGGATCTTGCAGCAGCCTGCGCCATGTTTCTGTAGGTAAAACTTGCGGTGGTAAACCGATGTGACAGGTGGCGCAGTTTTCGAGGTAGAGTTGCTGTCCGAGTTGGTAGCGTTGAGGAATTCGATCGACAGTACCGATATTTTCAACAGCAGATACTTGAGCAAGTCGCGCGGGGGTGCGAGAGTAGGCAGTCTGAGCTGCAACCCATCCGCCGCTACAGCAGACAACTATTAACAGCAGCAAAGTTGAATAAAGTCCCCGCCAACCTACTCTGCGACGCTGACGGGGTTTTGCCTGTTTCATAAATCCTGAATTGATTTTTTGCTAAATCACTGGTATGCTCATGCCTTCGCGGGCTAAGCAGCCATTGGCGAAAACTGCTTGCACTTCTGCTTCGACACGATCGAGAAAATTGTCGTCGTGACTCGGATCGTGGTGAAACATCACGATTTTTTTGACTCCAGCAGCTTTTGCTATTTCTACTCCTGCTTGCCAAGTCGAGTGTCCCCAGCCTACTTTGGGGGTTTTGAAGTCATAATATTCTTCGTTGGTGTAATTGGCGTCGTAAATCAGCACGTCGGCGTCGCGAGCTAGGTGTACCACATTCTCGTCCAAGCGATCGGGAAAATGCTCTGTATCGGTGCAGTAGACGGCCGTGTGTCCCTCCCAGGTGACTCGATATCCGATCGCCGTATTGGGATGATTGAGCAAGGCGGTTTCGATTTTCACATCGTCGAGTTCGACAATATCCCCAGGCGTCAAATCGTTGAATTTGAGGTCTGACTGCATCACCTGGATGGGGACGGGAAAATTCGGGTGGTGCATTTGATCGGCAAGACGCTGTTTGATTGTAGTGCCGTTCGGGGCGATCGCACCATAGATGTGAAAGCAGTTCCCCGGGATAAAGGCAGGAGTAAAAAACGGGAAGCCTTGAATGTGATCCCAGTGAGTGTGACTGAAAAACATATGGGCTTCCACTGGCATTTGCCGCAACAGGTTGAGGCCGAGAACCCGCAGACCGGTACCGCCGTCAAAAATCAGACGTTTTTTGCCCAAGCGCATTTCTACGCAGGAGGTGTTCCCTCCGTAGCGAATTGTTTTGGTGCCGGGGGTGGCGATGCTGCCCCGCACGCCCCAAAACTGAACAACAAACTCGGTCAAAGGGCTATTTTCCATATTGGCTTTGCCATCAGAAGGCTGTGTACTGGCGGAGGACTGTTCGGAATCAGGCATTTTTTTTAGGTTTATGCGCCGGAATTTGGGAATTGAGACTTTAGTTTTTCGTTCTTAGTTTTTTGATTTTAGACTTGAGAGAGCATTCTCTCCACCCTGGAAAGCGGTTGAATATTTTCTGCGTTCTGAGCAATCCGTTTAGATTAAGATAGCGTTGATTTTAGGCTCGCACAGTAAATTTTCCTGTTAAATTTCCTTAAAGGTAGAATGCCGTCGGCCGAAGGCAAATTTAGCTTCTACTGGCTCTACTAATATTTTTTTCAATTTTACCGCAGGAGTGACTTCTGTGCTCTACGTCCCTGTGAATAAGCATTCAGGAGTGATTTAACGATCGCCCGCCAGCGCAGGACTTGACAGAAATTCCCAGACGTGCAGCGGTTGGATTAAGTTCGGCTTGCTGAATTTTCGGGTCGGGTTGCGGTACAGGAGGGGGTAGGCACGGGGGCACTACCCCTACACAACCCTGGTTTTCGCGATCGTGAAACAGTCTTGCGACCTAGGGGCGGTGCCCCCGTGCCCGCCCTCTCCTCTCCGCCCGCCCTGGGTTAGGGGGGATCTCCGGGTCTAAAAACACCCTCTACAGGCTTATTTACGATCGGCTGCGATGCACTGTTCGACTAATGCCATTACTTTATCTACATCTTGCCAGCCCAGAATCTCCGTTACTTTTTTCTCCAAATTTTTGTAGGATCTGAAAAATTCGGCTATTTCATCCAAGCGGTGGGGGGCTACGTCTTTGAGGGACTTATAATGGGCGTAGCGTGGGTCTTTGTCGGGAACGCACAACAGTTTCTCGTCTCTGTCGCCTCCATCGATCATTTCTAGCATTCCGATCGGACGGGCGAGAATTACGCACCCTGGAAATGTGGGCTCATCCATCATCACCATGCCGTCGAGGGGGTCGCCATCATCGGCTAGGGTATTGGGTATGAAGCCGTAGTCGCACGGATATTGGACTGAGGAAGAAAGCACGCGATCGAGTGCAAAGGCTTGCATCTCTTTATCAAACTCGTATTTGTTTTTGCTACCGGCGGTAATTTCGATGAGTACGTTGAGCAGTCCTGGTTTCGGCTGTGCCGGAATTAGCGATAAGTCCACAATAATATCTCCACGTTAACAGACGATCGGGGATCGGCGCTACTTGCCAAATCCCTTTGATAGCATTTTACGGGCGATCGGGATCGATGCTGCACGAGATTGATCGAAAGAAATTAGGAGACGACAGTGCTTTGTCCCTACAATATTTTGGGTAGGGACACGGCACTGCCGTCTCCTCGCTTGTCATTCCGGTGTCACCGGAATTGATATCGCTGGGAAAATACAGCAGACGGGCGGGACGCCCATCCCACAGGTTGAGAGGGGAATTGTTGGTTTGGGCGATCGGGAGTACCATTTACTCACTTTACTGTGCGTCAAAGTCAATTTAATTTCAATCCCAACCACTGGCTTAGTTCTGTTGCTAACCACTGGATTTCTGATTCGCTTAGTCCCTGCTTTGTTCCTAGTCGATATTTTTGGTTGCCGGCTTGAATAATCATCTGAGAAACTTCGTATTCAATTTTTTCAATTCCCAAATAGGAAATGTCTTGTCTGGGGGATGGCTTGATGAAATGATTCCATCTCAACCCCACCAGATGGCTGGTATAGGAGATTTGCTGTCGATCGATCCTGAGACGCAATTTACGAAACTTAGAAAAGAGAAACATGACTCCTACTGCGGCTGAAAAAAATCCAGATAAGACCATCATAAGTTGTGGAGCGATCGACATACGATCGAGGGAACCATAATGAGAATAAAAGAACAAGGTGAGATTCACTGAAAGCGTAGCCGAAAGCAGGGCAATAAAACCAAAACCTACTCCCTGTGGCGGAATTTTAATTTCCATAAACTCAGAATTTTTTCTAAGTTTTATCTCGGTATTTGGTGGCTGTAATGCAATAGAAGTTACGTCGATCGGGCGGGGTTTTTTGAGGAATCGCAATGCTTCATCAGCCGAAGACAACCGTTTGGACAAACTCGGTTCTGTCATCCACTCCAGCCAATCTATTAAATCTGGGTTGAGGTGCGCTGCGCGATCGGCAAATTGAATTTTCAAATCCTGCTGCGACAGTTCAGTGGGATGCAAACCCGTTACCAAATAAATTAAAGTTGCACCTAAACCGTACAAGTCAGAAGCCGGAACGGATCGCCCACCAAATTGTTCTGGCGACATATATCCATAAGTTCCTACTACTGTAATTGTGCCGCCAAACTTTGCAGCTTGGTTCTGCACCGAGCCGAAATCAACTAAATAAACTTTTCCGACAGAATGACCGGATCGGCTGTGCAGTAAAATATTGCTGGGCTTAATATCGCGGTGAATGACAGGCAGATTTTGCTCGTGCAAATAACTCAAAATTGCTAACAGCGACTGAGCTAATTCTTTGACCTCGATTTCGCTAAAAGTACGTCCTGCTTTTAAATGCTCTTCCAAAGTTTTTCCCTCTACATAAGTCTGTACTAGGGCAAATCCTTTACTTTCTGGTTCGTCAATTTCTAAGTAATCGAGGTAGCGGGGAATTGCTGGATGAGAAAGTGTTTTTAAAGTTTCCGCTTCCCGTTCAAATAGCTTGAGGTCTTGCCATTCAAAATCGCTACCCAGAAATAGCTGTTTGATCGCAACTAATTCTTGAGTTTGCAAATCACGGGCCAGCAGCGTTTGGCGACCTGTTTGTTTTCCTAGTTGCTGCTGCACTTCGTAGCGTTCTGCTAATATTTTCGCCGTCATGTTGTTTATCTTAATGTTAACTTAAAGCGATCGTCGGAGTTCAGAAACCGGGTTTTTTAGCGAGTCTGGCGGTTGCAACGCGTCTTTTAGTAAAAACCCGGTTTCTAGGAGTCGGAGCGCGTCTAAGACTGTAAATTTTAGATTACAGTCCACTTTCTTTTTGATACCACCGGGCAATAGACTTGCTACTTGCCCCCATTGCCAGTCCTGAAATTAGCGATGGTGAAACTACGGCATTAATAAACGTAGTCAAACGAAAATTAAATGTAGTAAAATGAGCCTTGTCATCCTGTATATAATAAAAAATAATCAGAAAAAAAACTATACTTATTGAGGTAGAGAATACAATACTAATTATAATTAAAACCTGTCGGTAAAGTTTGGGGTTGATTAGGGGGGAAAACCACAACCGTGTCACAATTCCTATGATTATTCCATTCCCCAATCCTAAAGTCAAGCCGAGGCAAAACCCCAGAATTGCTCCGATAATTGTCCCAAAAATCGGGATAATGAAAGTGCCGTAAATTGCTGCACAAGCTCCTACAGTTTGAGTTCCTGTCGAAATGCTGCGCCCGATCGCACTCCAGAACAATCTACTGGTACTCAAAGTTTTTCCCTGTTTCAATGGCTGGGAATATTTATTAATTTGCTGCGGTTTTTCGAGAACTTCTTTTGCAATCTGGACTGAAGCGGGACGGCGCTCTAAACTCGGATGCGTCATCCACTTTAGCCAATTGGTAAAACCGGGACTGAGTTGGGTGAATTGCTCGAATTCAATCTGCAAATCTTGCTGCGGTAAATCTGCTGGATGCTGCTTGGTAATTAAGGCGATTAATGTGGCTCCCAAACCGTACAAATCGGAAGCGGGAACTGCTCTCCCGCCAAATTGTTCGGGCGGCATATAGCCGTAGGTTCCCACAACTGTGACTGTTTTTCCCTGTTGCGTGGCTAGGGTTTGAACTGCACCGAAATCGACTAGGTAGACTTCGCCGACGCTGTTTCCCGATCGATTCTTCAGCAAAATATTACTCGGTTTAATGTCGCGGTGAATCACCGGAGGCTGTCGCTGGTGCAGGTATCCGAGGATGTCTAGTAATGCTGTGGCTAATTGTTTGACTTCGCTTTCGCTGAAAGTGCGGCCGTCTGAAAGATATTCTTGGAGGGATTTGGCTTCGATGTAAGTTTGAACTAGGGCGAATCCTTTGCGGCTGGGTGTGTCGATTTCAAAGGAGTCGAGATATTGGGGAATTGCGGGATGGGATAGGGATTTTAAGGTTTCGACTTCTCTCTCGAACAGTTTTAAGTCTTCCCAGTTGAAATCGCTGCTAAATGAGAGCAGTTTGACTACTACTTGCTGTTGGGTTTTTAAGTCGCGGGCGAGTAAGGTTTGCCGTCCGGCTTGCTTGCCGAGTCGCCGATCGCACTTATACCGATTTCCTAATATTTCTCCTAACAAATCCCCGGTTTTTTGTCCGCTCATCTTCACCTGCCACTTAAGCGATTAAACCTAGGTTAGCTGACAAAAATGCAATTGTCTGTGCTTGTTTAAGCCGATTTACTGTTTGAGTAGGTTGCGTCGCTGCCAGATTTTTGATTTTAGTTACAGATTGTTGATGGCGACGCACCCTACGGTATCTGGCTTTTTGATGCCACTAATGTTTGAGTAGGGTGCGTCGCTGCCAGATTTTTGATTTTAGTTACAGATTGTTGATGGCGACGCACCCTACGGTATCTGGCTTTTTGATGCCACTAATGTTTGAGTAGGGTGCGTCGCTGCCAGATTTTTGATTTTAGTTACAGAT
>JANMLZ010000039.1:0-11593 GCA_031372825.1 Cyanobacteria bacterium OTE_58_metabat_593
CCCCTACTTGGGATAAAAATCATACTCCAAATCAGCAACGCCAACTTTTCTAGGGCGCAGAGGGGCGCAGAGTTCGAGAATAGAGAGAGATGAATAATTTCGATTTCAACGGATTTGATTTCAGACAATTCTCTCAATATCTACCTATAGATAGATGTTGACTTAACTCGCGATCGAGCTTGTTAAATCAAAATTTTCTCTCTTCACTCAAGCATTATTAAGTAACCTAAAGTTTACTTAAATTTTTATTGCACAAACTCGCTAAATCCCGCGAAACCACAGAAAACGAGTTATGAGAGAAATAAGGCGATCGTACCGCCACTTCTCTTTCTTCAAATGCCAAAAATAAATTCCCCGCCGACACGAAGGCAAAAGCCTCATCTTTTCGCCTTATTCGCGATCGCATTAGCCGCCGTCTTGCTGTTATTTATCCTGCCGGCACTGACTCAACAGCCAGTCGTGCTGACAATGTTAATGCAAGGGCAAGACATTGTCAACTGGAAACCATTTGTCAAAGAATTTGAACAGAAAAACCCCAACATTCGGATCGACCTCGTAGAAGGGCCTTTTGACACAAACCTGGTAGAAAATCTTTATACATCAGCCTTTCTGTTAGGCCAGTCGCCCTACGATATCATCAACATGGATATTGTTTGGGTTCCCAAATTTGCAGCCGCAGGTTGGGTAAGAGATTTGACAGATAGAATTCCCCCCGAACAACTATCAAAATTCATCCAAGGAAACGTCGAAGGCGGGCGGTATCGAGGCAAACTTTACCGAATTCCCCACGCTTCTGATGCCGGAATGCTTTATTACCGCAAAGACATTTTAGAACAAGCGGGAATTGCAGCGCCGAAAACCTTTGAAGACATGGTAAAAATTTCTCAAAACTTGCAAAAACAGGGAAAAGCAACTTGGGGCTATTTGTGGCAAGGCAAACAATACGAGGGAGTATCTGCGATGTTTGTCGAAGTGCTTTCCGGTTTCGGCGGCTTCTGGGCTAACCCTGAAACTTTTGAAGTAGGGTTAGATAAACCGGAGGCAATTAAAGCAGTTGAATTTCTCAAGAATACGATCGCCTCTGGCATCTCTCCACCGGGTGTAACCACCTACGGCGAAGAAGAAACCAGACTTTTGTTTCAAAACGGTAAATCGCTATTTTTGCGAAACTGGCCCTATGTTTGGAAACTGGCAAATGCCGAGGGTTCCAAAGTTAGAGGCAAAATTGCGATCGAGCCAATGCTCAGCAGTATCGGTAAAACAGGCGGTTCCTGCTTGGGCGGCTGGGGCTGGGGAATTGCCAAAACCTCAAAACATCCAGAACAAGCGTGGAAAGCAATTCAGTACCTTACCAGCGAGGAAACCCAGCGCAAATTCATTTTAGAAACAGGTTTAATTCCCAGTTACAAATCCCTATTTACCAACAAAGAAATAGTTGCCAAATATCCCCACTACCCGCAACTGCTAAAAGTAGTTGAACGGCCGGCATTGCGCCCGCCCATAGCACAATATGCTCAAGCGTCTGATATTTTGCAGCGCTATTTGAGTTCAGCTTTTACCGGGAGAATGAGTCCAGAAAAAGCAATGAAAGCAGCGGCTAGCGAAACTCGCAATTTATTAGGCAGTTTGAAACAACCCAAAGCTTCTTGAACAGTTGACAGCCGTAGGGTGTGTCGCCATTCAAAATCCATCAATAAAAATCGATAATCAAGCGAGCGACGCACCCTACTAATAATGTTGTAAAAGTTGTGAAAATTGGCATGACGACGAACGCTAAATGAGAGATAAATTAGGGCTTTAAAATATGCAATCAGACAAGATGCGACAGCGCGAACAAAAAACCGGATGGATATTAGTAGCACCAGCTTTGATAATTTTGCTGCTAGTATTTGCTTACCCAATATTGCGCGCTTTTTGGCTGAGTTTATTCACCCAAAACCTCGGTACGGAATTAAAACTGGTTTTTTCCGGTTTTGCTAACTACAGTCGAATGTTAGGCGACGGCCGTTTCTGGCAGACTTTAAGCAACACGGCAGTATTTACGATCGCCTCTGTGGTACTAGAGTTAATTCTCGGTATGGGCATTGCCTTAGTCTTAAATCAATCTTTCCCAGGGCGCGGCATTGTGCGAACAATCTCCCTGCTGCCTTGGGCATTACCGACTGCATTGATGGGTGTAGCTTGGGCGTGGATTTTTAACGACCAATACGGCGTAATCAACGACATTTTGATCCGCTTGGGATTGATTAAAAATAGCATTAGCTGGTTGGGAGATCCGACTTTGGCAATGATGGCAGTGATTACAGCAGATGTGTGGAAAACTACGCCGTTTGTCAGCTTGCTGTTGCTAGCGGGATTGCAATCAATTCCCGGTGATTTGTACGAAGCCCACGCCATTGACGGCGCGAGTAGCTGGCAGAGTTTCCGTCAAGTTACCTTGCCGCTGCTGATGCCACAAATTGTGATTGCTTTGCTGTTTCGATTTGCCCAGTCTTTCGGCATTTTCGACTTGATTCAGGTGATGACGGGAGGAGGGCCGGCAGGGGCAACGGAAACGGTTTCTATCTACATTTACAGCACGGTAATGAGGTATTTAGACTTTGGGTACGGGGCGGCTTTGGTCGTATGTACTTTTTTGTTGTTAGTGTCAGCAGTGGCGATCGCCGCTTACCTGTTATCGAGAGCCCGCGTCAATTGATTTTAGATTTTAGATTTTAGATTTTAGATTTGAGGATTGTAGATTGTAGATTGTAGATTGTAGATTGCTGAACGGTTTGAATTTTTCCTTTCATTGGTATAAATTATGTCGATCGCCTCGGAACAACATACCGCAAAAAAAACCTTTGACATCCGGCAATTAATCTTGCCCGTATCGGCGCTGTTAATTGTCGCATATTTCCTCGCACCTATTATCTGGCAGGTGCTAACTTCTTTCAAAATAAATGCGGACATTTCAGCGATTCCCAACGTCTACATTCCCCAACGAATTACTTTCGAGCATTACCTGTCGCTATTCCAGCGCCGCCCGTTTGCACTTTACATTTTAAATAGCGCTTTTGTTTCCATTACTTCAACCTTGCTGTGTTTGGCAGTAGGCGCTCCCGCAGCTTACGCTTTAGCTCGACTGCGCTTGTGGGGCGAGAAAATCATCCTCGCAACTATTACGATTGTGACGCTATTTCCGGCGGTTCTGCTATTTTTGGGACTGTTGGAAATTGTCAAAGCTTTGAACTTAGGCAATAATTACTTAGCATTAATTATTCCTTACACCGCTATCAATTTGCCGCTGACAATTTTGGTAATGCGGAGTTTCTTTCAACAGTTGCCAAAAGATTTGGAAGATGCGGCTAAAGTTGATGGATACAACACTTTTCAAATGCTGTGGCAAATCGTGCTACCAATGACTTTTCCCGCCTTAGTCACAACCGGAATTTTAACATTTATTTCCGCTTGGAATGAGTTTATTTTTGCACTGACATTTATGACTCGCGAATCTCTGAAAACTATTCCTGTAGCAACGGCTCAACTCAGCGGCGCGTCAGTCTTTGAAATTCCTTACGGCCCGATCGCCGCAGCCACCGTTTTAGGAACATTACCCTTAGTTTTGCTAGTTTTAGTGTTCCAGCGGCGCATCGTTCAAGGTTTAACAGCCGGTGCTGTAAAAGGATAAATCGATTTTAGATTTTAGATTTTAGATTTTAGATTGGAGAGTAGTCAGCAGTCAAAAAAGCAACAGAAAATTAATCCGTGTATCCGTGTTTATCCGTGTCGTGCTGTTCTTACCAATTCCCCATTACCTATTAAAAAACATGGCAAAACTGCAACTAAAAAATCTGAATAAAACCTACAGCCCCAAAGTAGTTCCCGTCAAAGACATTAGCTTGGATGTCAGCGAGGGAGAATTCCTGACATTGCTGGGGCCTTCGGGATGCGGCAAATCTACCACGCTGCGGTTGATTGCGGGGTTGGAACAGCCGACTCGGGGCGAGATTAGAATTGGCGATCGCAATGTGACTTATCTCAGACCGGGCGATCGAGATATTGCAATGGTTTTTCAAAGTTACGCGCTGTATCCGCACATGACAGTATACGAAAATATGGCATCGAGCCTCAAACTTCGCAAAATCTCCTCCGGCGAAATCAACCGGTTAGTGACAGAAGTTGCAGCATCCCTCGGATTGACCGAATTAGCCGATCGCAAACCCGGAAAACTATCAGGCGGACAGCGGCAGAGAGTAGCCCTAGGCCGCGCCTTAGTGCGCCAACCGGAAGTATTTTTGCTCGACGAACCTTTAAGCAATCTCGACGCATTATTGCGCGAAAAAGTTAGGGCCGAACTAAAACAATTGTTTTCCTCCCAAAAAGCTCCTGTAGTGTACGTTACTCACGACCAAACCGAAGCAATGACGCTTTCTACAAAAGTCGCAGTTCTTAACAACGGCATCGTGCAGCAGCTAGACCCGCCAAACTTAATTTATACCCGTCCTGCAAATCAGTTTGTAGCGGGTTTTGTAGGTAGCCCGCAAATGAATTTGTTAGTGCTTAAATGCCAGGGTAATTTTGCCATGTTGGGCGATTCAGGAGTTCCGCTACCAAATCTGCCGACTGTGCCCCCAGAAATTATGTTGGGAATTCGCCCGGAACACGTGGGTTTTGCTGATGTAGAAGCCAGGAATAAGCCAGATCCAGAGGCAATTAAAGGTGAGGTTTATTTAGTGGAAAACTTGGGAATGCAAAATTTAGTCAGCGTCCGAGTTAAGGGTTTGGAGTCGTTTACAGTGCGGGTTTTGCTGCCAAATGACCGCAAATGGAATTCAGAAATTGTCGAGTTGGTTTTCCCGGCTCAGTTGCTGCATTGGTTTGATGTCAAAACGGGCGATCGCTTGCAATAAAAATTTGCCCTGTATAGCGCGATCGATTGAAAATAGTCTAACCTGGTGCTGACAAAAACATCTTTTGCTTTTAGCTAAGTTATGACTTTAGTTAGAGGTAGAAATATTTTGCTGCTGTTAAGGTGATAGTTGTGTTTGAAAAACCTAATTGACTGACACATAGGTGGCGTGTTTACCATATTTTATCGCTCACCTGTAAATCTATTTATGTCGCTAATAGCCAGCGGAATCTAAGTTTGGCGTTCGCTCGTATTAGCTGCTAATTTTGGACGAGTCAATTAGATAAAAAAATGTTGCAAATTATCGCAATCAACTTAGGGAGTATAACCGAGATGAATTTGATTTCCACAGCGCTCGCTCGCATCAGTTCCCTGCTTAAGGGCTTTCAAATCAAGAGTTTTTTGAGTGTTGTCCTAGTCGGTTTTCTGCTGCTGACAACAAATGTTGATTCGGGACGCAACAAAGCTTTCGGCACTTCTGGATCTAACGCGGATCTAAACAATCCCGAAAGACCTCAGACAACCCGGGAATGGAGGCAAGAAGCTCGCGAAACGTCTGATTCTCCGGGCGATCGCATTCAGAAGATCGGGCAAGAAGCCGGAGCAGCCGTGAAAGAATTCGGGGAGATGTACAAAGACACTGCTAAGAGAAGTATGTCTGAATTAAAGGATAATACCGCAGATGCCAGCAAGTAGGCTAGCATCAATCAACTAGGATAGACGCTCAAAAACCCAGTTTCATCAGAGAAACTGGGTTTTTAATTTTGGAGCACTTTATGTTAAATTATATCAGATCAAATCCGGCTGCGCCGGAAAGATATAGAGGACACGGCAGTGCCGTTTCCCTACCGTGATTTATTGCGCAAGAAACGGCACTGCCGTGTCCTGACTGTTGGTAATATTAATTCCGCGTAATTCCTGATGAATAAACATCTTAACAGTCTTTGCTTTGCCGGTCTCCTGTTCGTGTTACCTGTTTGTTCGGCGACAATTGCCCGCGCTCAACTTCCCGAAGCTTCAGATATTAATGCCAAGCAAACAAATCTGCTCAAAGATGAACTGTATTTTGGTTTAACTAAACCGGGAGGCGAGATGGTTTCGGAATCAGAATGGCAGGAGTTTGTCAGTGCAGTTATTACCCCTCGCTTTCGGGAAGGTCTAACTGTATTAGACGGCTCCGGGCAGTTTCTCAACAGTTCGGGAATGCTGATTCGAGAAAATTCTAAAATAGTGATTCTGATTTATGAAAAAAGCCCGGAAAAAAATCGAGCCGTTAATGAAATTATCGAAACTTACAAGCGTACTTTCCAGCAGGAGTCAGTGTTGCGGGCAACCAGCGAAGTTAAGGTTTCTTTCTGATGCGGTCATCCAACCGAGGTATTTATGATATTATTTGCGGTAATGAAGGTCATACCCTCAATGATAAGTTGGGTGCGGGTGCAAGAAAAATTATAATTTGCGGGAACCGATCGCACATTGCAAAAAGTCGCTAAAAAAACCAGCCCGGGAGAAAACAAAAAGATGATGAACGACGGCAACCCAAAACCTGAACCGCCCGAAAGCAAGGATTCAGAAAATTTGGACGGTATAGCGAAAGCTTTTATTGTGAGCGTGGCTTGGTCTTACGCAGAGGCATTGGAGCGAACGAAACGCGCCCAAAATCAACAGGAAATCGCGCCGGAATCTCAGGCAGATTCTGAGACAGAATCTCAGACAGAAACAGTCGATCGCACTTTTGAAAACAATTAATCGGCACCACCGTGTTTTGGGTTGAGAAAAATCAACCTAAAACAGCCTCTGCGATGGCTCGCGGCAGAGGCGAACAGCGACAGGAAATTGGGAACCAGCAGATTTGGGGCGATGGCGTTCCGCCCCGCAAGCTACGACTTTTCGGGAATCTGCCCCAAATTGTAGCGGTTTGTATTTAATTTGACTAAATGTATTTCCGTCAATCGATTTTAGATTTTAGATTTTAGATTTTAGATTTTAGAATTAAAGAAAGCGACCTCACGGATGAATCCGGGGGCTTGTACCCTGGCTGCTTTCCGTCCCCAAAAGAGACTAAAACTAAACAATTTACGCTTTTACCGCTACAGTGTACAAAACAAATAACCAATTTTGAGATCGGTCTCATGTCTAATTCAAAAATGATTGGCAAAGCGATCGCAGGTGGTCTTTGCTTCGGCATACTCGCCAGCTTCAACGCCTCACAGGGTTACGCATCCGCAGCAGCATCAACAATTGCTCAAGCTACAGCCCCGGCCGCAGCCCCATCCCCGGCCCCGGCCGCAGCCCCAGCCCCAGCCCCAGCCCCAGCTACTAGCAACCTCGACAAGCAACTCCTAGGTCAATGGCAAGGCACAGTTCCCTCTGGTCAATCTTTCACCTTCGTCTTTGCCCCAGAAGGCAAATTGTTCCTGATGGCTAAAGGCCCCGATGGAGCAGCCCGCGCCAAAGAAATGAGGTACAAAGTTAATCTCGGTTCAAAACCGATGCAGATTGATGTCGGTCTCAGCAGCACAGAAACCGTTCAGACTGTTTTTGAGTTGACTCCCGAAGGTCAAATGCGCCTTCAGTTGCAAGGCACCAATCCCGGACAGCCGAGACCGAATTCCTTAAACGAGCAGGCTACCGTGTTTAAAAAGGTCTCCGAGACCACTGCACTGCCTGCTGACACTCAAGTCATCGGTTATTAAGAGAAGTTGCGCCATTTTCAAGAACAGGCTTTCTGGCCTGTTCTACAAAGAGTGAATTTGATTGTGGGATGGGCATCCTGCCCGTCCATAAAAAGCTTATTGAAAATGGTGCAAGTAAAGAGGAGATGGAGGAGACGGCAGTGCCGTCTCCCTACCGCTCAATTGTAGGGACACGGCACTGCCGTCTCCTCTATATTATTCCGGCGCAGCCGGAATTGATATCAATATTATTTCGGCGCAGCCGGAATTGATATCAACCGCCGACTCGATCGAGTCATGAACCGCGATTTGGTATTATCCGTGGAACAGCTTACAATCCACTTAATCTCCCTTTAACTTTTGCCTTAGACATCCATGAGTGAAACCGTTCTAGAAGTTCGCAACCTGCGGGTTCAATTTCAATCTGCGGATGCAGGTAATGCGTCCGCAACAGTCAAAGCTGTTGACGGCATTTCCTTTGAGGTGAAGCGAGGGCGAACTCTGGGAATTGTGGGAGAATCGGGGTCGGGAAAATCGGTAACTTCCCTGGCTGTAATGGGTTTGCTGTCGAGTTCGTCAACCAGAATTGAGGGCGAAATTTGGTTTTCTCCGACAAAAGACGGCGCTAGCAATGGGCCTGTGAATCTGCTGGAAATGCCGGAAAGGGAAAAACAAACATACCGGGGCAGCCAGATTGCCACGATTTTTCAAGAGCCGATGAGTTCGCTAAATCCGGTTTATACGATCGGCTTTCAACTCACCGAAGCCATTTGTCTGCACGAAAATGTGTCGCAGACAGAAGCGCGGCGCAAAGCTGCCTCTTTGCTGCAAGAGGTGAAGCTGCTAGCGAGTGACGAGGAACTCCGGCAGCGGTGTTTGGTTTGGCGGCAAGAAGGGGATCGTCGGGACGATCGCGATTTGATGCAGCTCCTCAACACCCAAAAACAAGCTATGCTCGATCGCTATCCCCACGAACTTTCAGGCGGCCAAATTCAGCGCGTGATGATTGCAATGGCCATTTCTTGCAATCCAACTTTATTAATTGCAGACGAACCGACAACAGCCCTAGACGTAACCGTGCAAGCAACAATCCTAGCTTTGCTGCGCGAGTTGCGGGACTCTAGAGGCATGGCAATGATTTTTATTACCCACGATTTGGGCGTGATTGCTGAAATTGGCGATACGGTGGCGGTAATGTACCGCGGCAAGATTGTGGAGTGCGGTGCGATCGAACAAATTTTCAGCAATCCCCAACATCCTTACACAAAAGGTCTGTTAGCTTGCCGCCCAACTCTCGATCGGCAATTGCGACGCTTGCCGACAGTTTCCGATTTTATGGATGTCACCGCAAATGCTAGCGGCGAATTAGTAATTGTCGAGAAAAATACCGATGTAGACGGCGACAACAGCGGCGGAAATCCCGCTTTTGCCGCAGGAAAACCGCCTCGACTGCCACATATTTCCGGCCCTTTGCTCGCTGTTAATAACTTGCGAGTCGGTTTTCCGGTTGCGGGAATGTTTGGCGAAACTAAACGCTTGTTTATGGCGGTAAACGATATTTCTTTTGAGGTTTATCCAGGGGAAACTTTGGGTTTGGTGGGCGAATCTGGCTGCGGTAAATCAACTTTGGCGAGAGCTTTGCTGCAATTAATTCCGATCGCCAGCGGTCAAGTATTTTTTGAAGGTCAAGAAATCACGCCTCCTGCGAAAAGTAGTTCGGGATCGCAGTGGATGGCTAATTATCGGCTGCAAAAAGAGTACGATCGCAAGTTGCGGTGGCTGCGGCGCGATCTGCAAATTATTTTTCAAGACCCTTTTAGTTCCCTCGATCCGCGCTTGAGTGTCGGGGAGGCGGTGATGGAACCAATGGTGATTCACAATTTTGGTAAAAATCAGAAAGAACAGCGCGATCGCGCCGGTTATTTGTTGGAGAGAGTGGGTTTGAATCCCGATTTTATGCGGCGCTATCCTCACGAATTTTCGGGCGGACAGCGGCAGCGAATTTGTATTGCTAGAGCTTTGGCTTTGAATCCTAAGTTTATTATTTGCGATGAGTCGGTTTCGGCCTTGGATGTGTCGGTTCAGGCGCAAGTTTTAAATTTGCTGAAGGAGTTGCAAACAGAGTTTGGACTCACTTATATTTTTATTTCTCACGATTTGAGCGTGGTCAAGTTTATGAGCGATCGGGCGATCGTCATGAACAAAGGTAAAATCGAGGAAATTGGCACAGCCGATCGCATTTACCGCCAACCCCAACAAGCTTACACGCGGCAACTCATCGCTGCTATTCCGGCGGGGAATTTGGCACGAATTCGGGAACAGCAATTAGGGCGATCGGTTGCTGTGTCTCAATTGGCACAGCAGTCGGTATCTCCTGCCCATGACTCCAAACACCCTTGATTTGTATCATTACAGATTACTGTATTATTTATTACAAGCTGCACGGAATATTTTTCTATTTTTCTATTCATAAATTAGAAGATATTCTTCATATTTAATTCATAATTTTTGGGTAAGATTAAATTTGCTTAGCCCGTAAGGATTTTAGGACTACTGCTATATTAAGCCAAATGTCTAATGACAAACACCGACAGCTAGTGCCATGTTAGAGATAAATCTCTCTAGATCTGTCGGTCTATGAAAAAACACGCAGAAGCTAAAAATAAATTACTCGCTCACTCCGTAAATACACTTAAGTATGGGCATGGGGCATTGGCCAAAGAGGGCATAAGGCATTGGGCATACCTCACTTTTTTAATAACTGCTATATACTAAAATCTTAAAATCATAGATTTCGGAAACAAGTCAAACCATACAGTAGTATTTAGACATCTTAATCAGGGTTTACTAGCAAGACAAGAGTAAATTAATCAAATATAAAAATGAAAAATTTACTTGAAATGCCAGCAACATTACAAACAAGAAATAAGTCTATGTTATCAGCGGA
Source organism: Cyanobacteria bacterium OTE_58_metabat_593 (assembly GCA_031372825.1). Classification (GTDB taxonomy): domain Bacteria; phylum Cyanobacteriota; class Cyanobacteriia; order Cyanobacteriales; family Microcoleaceae; genus Microcoleus. Next base: position 10,514 of record JANMLZ010000039.1, read on the forward strand.
TCAAAAGCAGCATTTATCAGCCATAATTCAGCCTGAAAAAAACTTCAATATAGCTAAAAGCATACCAAGTAGTTTATTTTTATCTCTGATAATTCTGCTGTTTTTATGCAACTGGTTGTGGGGGGCAACTAACGGCGATGATTTCTACGGAATCAAGCTGGTAATTGCAATTTTGGGGGTAGCAACTACTGTACTCTTGGCGGTATCGGCGCGGTGGAATGCTGCTGCGGGGAACGATCGCAAATCTAGCGTACCAGACCAGGGCGATCGCTTTTTTACCATCTCCCCGGAGCTATTATGCGTTGTTGGTTTAGACGGTTATTTCAAGCACCTCAACCCCGCCGCCGAAAAAATCCTCGGCTATTCTCCAGCAGAAATGCTAGGTCAACCCTTCATTGAATTTGTGCATCCAGACGATCGCGAAACTACCTTAAAAGAAGCGGAAAGTATTGCTGCAGGCAATCCTACCATTTCGTTTGAAAATCGTTGGCAGTGTGCAGATGGTTCTTACAAGTGGCTGGTGTGGAATGCTAGTCCTTTCGAGGAGGAAGAATCGATCTATGCTGTTGGTCGCGACATTACCGAGCGCAAACAAATAGAAGCAGCGCTACTAGAAAGCAAGATTCTATTTGAAAGCATAATTGAAAGCACGACAGATCTTATTTTTGTCAAGGATACTCGCGGTCGATACGTATTCCTAAATTCCATGACTGCTGCCTTTTTTGGCAAATCAAAAGCAGAAGCGCTCGACAAAGATGACATAGATTTTTTTCCGCCTGAAATCGTGTCTAAACTTGTGGAGGTAGACCGCCGAATCATCCAATCAGGCATTGAAGAAACAGTCGAGGAATTAGTAGAAGACATTCACGGCAACCTTCAGACATATCTTGCCACTAAAAGTCCATGGCGTGACAAAGAAGGAAATATAATTGGTGTAGTAGGAGTTACTCGCGACATCAGCGATATCAAGCAAGCAGAAACCGCCCTGCGCCAGAGTGAACAACGGTTGCAGCTAGCTTTGTGGGGTTCCGATAGCGGAATGTGGGATTGGAATTTAGTTACTAATGAAATCTATTGCAG
>JANMLZ010000044.1:0-46007 GCA_031372825.1 Cyanobacteria bacterium OTE_58_metabat_593
TGGCGAGTTGTGGATTTGAGCTGCATGAGTTCTTATGTGTAAAGATTTTTTTCTAAACTTATTGTAATGGGTCAAAGACCGTTGCAGGAGACCCCTAACTTAATTCAAAACTAAAAACGAAGGCTTTCGCAAGGTACAATAGTTCCGAATTGGGATAGGAGGACAAGGTGGAAGGCAAAAGATTTATTCACTCCCTGCAACTTCAAAACTTCCTTTCCTATGGAAGTGAGGGAGAAAAAATTGAACTGCAACCCCTGAATGTATTGATCGGTACTAACGCATCCGGCAAGTCTAACTTAATTGAAGCGATGGGAGTGTTGAAGGCAACACCTACAGACTTACTTGCTCCGATTCGTCAAGGAGGTGGCATCAGCGATTTTCTGTGGAAAGGTGAAAAAGGTATTCCCACAGCAAAAATTGAGGCTATTTTAGATTATCCAGAACGAACGATGCCACTGCGCTATCAGATTAGTTTTACCGCAGTCGGTCAGAGACTTGAAGTAGTGGACGAAGCTATAGAAGATATGGAACCGCGCTATATTTCTGAAAGCGAGCCATTTTTCTATTACCGTTATAGCGATCGGGGCCGCCCAGTTATCAACGTTATAGAGGACAACGAGCAGCAAACAAGAAAGCTGCGGACTCTGCGGCGAGAAGATATCATTCCCGATCAATCTATCTTATCTCAAAGAAAAGATCCCGAACAATATCCAGAACTATCATATCTGGGAAATAAGTTTGCAGATATTGGTTTATATCGTAATTGGCAGACAGGGAGAGATGCAGTATCTAGAAAAGCTCAGCAAACTGACTTGCCGGAACATCCACTTTTAGAAGATGGTGGCAACTTAGGACTGGTTTTAAATAACTTACAGTATCAATTAGGAAGTAGGCTGATTATTGAAAAATTACAACTGTTCTACGATGCAGCCGAAGAACTGAGTATCAAGATTTATGGCGGTACTGTCCAGATATTTATCCGCGAAACAGGATTAATTCAGCCAATACCCGCAACTCGTTTATCAGACGGTACGCTGCGTTATTTATTTTTAATAGCTTTACTCCTCGATCCAACTCCACCGCCACTTATCTGTATTGAAGAACCAGAGATTGGCTTGCATCCCGACATTTTGCCTGCGATTGCTGAAATGCTGATCGAGGCCTCACAGCGCACACAATTGATTGTGACAACTCATTCTGATGCTTTAGTGTCGGCGTTGAGTCCTGAGTCAGTGTTAATATGCGATCGGGATGATAGAGGAAGTCACCTGAACCGTCTCGATGGCGATCGACTGAAAAAATGGCTTGAGAATTACAGTTTGGGAGACCTCTGGCGGATGGGAGAAATCGGGGGAAACCGATGGTAAAAGAGGTTCGCATTTACATCGAAGGCGGCGGCGATGGCAAGAATACAAAGCAATTACTTCGAGGAGGATTTAGCATTTTTTTTAAAGAACTTGTGCAGGTTGCCCGCAGCAAGCAAATCAAGTGGAATATCACTGTTTGCGGTTCCCGGAATAATGCTTTCAGGGATTTCAAGAATGCTTTGGCCGATCACCCAAATGCCTTTATCATCCTTTTAGTTGACTCAGAAGCCCCTGTAAAGCTAAAGCAGCAGCCTTGGGAGCATTTGAAGTCGAGGGATAACTGGGATTCGCCTGGGGTTGATGAGACTCATTGCTATCTCATGGTGCAAGCGATGGAAGCTTGGTTCATGGCGGATATTGATACTTTAAAAAGATTTTACGGGCAGGGATTTAAAGAAAATGCGATTCCTAAAAAGAGCAATGTAGAGACGATTGAAAAGGATTTGTTAGAACGAAGTCTGAAAGCAGCTAGCCGCGACACAAAATCGAAAGGCGAATATCAAAAGATACAGCACGCTTCCAAGCTGTTAGAAATGCTGGAGGTTGACAAGGTTCGCAAGGCTTCTTCAGAGTGCGATCGAATTTTTACAACTCTCACCGCACTCATGGAACAAGCCCTATGAACAAGTAGATATAAGAAAAAGAAGGACTCAAGTCCTGACTACAAACATTAATTCATTCGTGAATTGTGCCATCTGGCATAATTGCGCCTGCGAGTTTTGCCGTTTCCAGATTTACCACCCCACTTAGGTTCGCTCCCTTGAGGTTGGCTTTTTCTAGGTTTGTATTCTCCAAATTTGCCCCGCGCAAGTCTGCCGAAGTTAAGTCTGCTCCAGTAAAATTACCATAACGAAGGTTAGCCCCACAGAGATTTCCTTCAGTTAATATTGCTCCGCTGACATTACATTGAAGAGTTCCACCAACCAGATTAACTTTTGTCAGATTAGCACCACTAAAATTTGCCCCACTTGTTTCTGTATTTTTCAGATTCGCTCCACTCAAGTCTGCGGCAGTTAGGTTAGCCGATGCTAAATTTGCCTGCATCATGTTGGCTCCTATCAGGTTTGCTGCCGTTAAGTTGGCACTACTCAGATTTGCTTCGCTTAAGTTGGTTTTATTCAAATTAGCTTGCAGGAGTTTTGCACCCTGCAAATTTGCCTTAGTTAGATTTGCACCACTCAAGTTAGCTTCACTCAAGTTAACTCCGCTCAAGTTACGACGAGCTAGGTTTGCTTCTTTCAGTGAAACATTAGGAGCAATTAAGTAAGCACCTGCTTTAATAGGGTCAAAGCCTCTGGGGAAGACAGTCTGTGCGTTGTAAAGTGCTTGTTGAAGTTTTGAGCCTTCAAGGTTTGCCCCTTCAAGGTTTGCCATTAATAGGTTAGTATCACTTAGGTTTGCATTACTCAAATCAGCCTTCATCAATTTTGATTCCCTCAAATTCAACCCAGTTAAGTTTGCTTTACTGAGGTTTGCCCTGCTGAAGTTTGTCCCCGATACCAAATGAACACTACTGAGATTTACCCCACTCAAATTAGCTTCACTTAGGTTTGAGCCTTGCAGATTTACTTCACTTAAATTTGCATTTATGAAGTTTGCTTTCCCTAAGTTGGCTGAGCTGAGATTGGCTTGGTGAAGGTTTGCATGACATAAATTTGCCTCACTCAGGTTAGAACAGTATAAGTTTGTATCAGAAAGTTCTGCACCGCTTAGATTAGCCCTACTAAAGTTGACCTGACTCAGGACTCTTCTGCTCAGATTTACTCCTGCTAGATTAACTCCAGTAAAATCTCGTTCTCTCTGATTATACCGTTTCAAAAATTCCTCAGCACTGATAGCTGATTCCAGATTTTCTAGTGCAGAATCATCAATTTTTGCCTCTTCCTCAGATTGCACAGTATCCGCATTCACAGGAGTAGCAGCCGGCTGTTCTACCGCTTCGCTAGATACTGGAATCGGTGTCTCCCCGATCGCCTCTTCGCGCAATAACCGATCCACCCGATCGCTAAAAAGCCTCAAAACCTCAGCATCATCAACCTTCTCACCAGCATTCGAGCTTTTCTCAACCGCATTCTCAACATAATACTTGTCTACAAAACTTTGCAACCCAGCATTATATCCCTGTCCCACCGCTTGAAACCTCCATTCGCCATTCTTCTGATACAAGCGTCCAAACTCTAAAGCCGTTTCTTGGGAAAAAATCTGATTCAAATTGTACCGAACCAACTCGTTTCCACTCTCTGAATTGTAAAGCCGGATAAAAGCATTTGTAACTTGACTAAAACTTTGATTCTTTTCCTGTCCCTCGTGAAGGGTAACAACAAACACAATTTCCTGAATCGCCGAATTGATTTTACTCAAATCCACATAAACCGTCTCATCATCTCCCTCGATTTGTCCATTCCTACTGTCTCCTGAATGTCGCACCGCACCGTCCGGCGATGTCAGATTGTTGTAAAATACAAAATACTTTTCATCAGGAATGCGACCGTCCGCCGCTAACATAAAAACAGATGCGTCTATGTCGCAGTTTTGTGCTGTCTGGCTGACTTGCCAACCCAGGGCGATCGCAATTTTACTGAAATTAGGAACTTCCTGAGAAAGATTAAATCTCTCACCCTTACTTAACTCGATGCTCATATGCGCTAATTTCCTTACCTCAGAAATAGACTTGTAGGGTGCGTCAGACGAAGTTCTTGAGAGGCGATCGAGGATTTTGGTTCTGACGCACCTTACGAATAATGTCGATCGCGTAATTCTCCATATTAATTATCTCATCTATGTTAAGCCGATCGCAAATTGGATTTTATCTCGAAGACATCGAAAGCCCAATTGGCAGAACCGTCAATTTAACTCTTACCGGACTCATTCTCCTATCTTCCGCCAGCTTCATCGCCGAAACTTACCCGCTTGCGGAAGCTGTTAGAATTAATTTGGAAACTCTCGATACAGCGCTTTTAATTATTTTTGCAGTTGAGTATTTAGTGCGGCTGTGGTGTGCCGAAAATCGAGTTAAATTTATTTTTAGTTTTTTTTCATTGATTGACTTAGTGGCGATATTACCATTTTTATTTGGATTTGTCAACGTTAGTTTTATCCGCATTTTTCGCTGGTTTAGAATTCTCAGACTCATCCGCTTTCTGGAATTGAAAAATTCAGTTTTCCGCATCAGCAGCGAAGATGGGGTGATTTTTTCTAGGATTTTGTTTACTTTGCTGGCGATTATTTTTGTTTATTCTGGTTTGATTTATCAAGTCGAACATCCGGCAAATCCAGAAGGTTTTGGTACTTTTTTGGATGCCGTTTATTTCTCCGTTGTCACGATGACTACGGTGGGATTTGGCGATGTTACTCCGATTTCGGAATCGGGTCGTTTTTTGACTATTTTGATGATTTTGACTGGAATTGCCCTGATTCCTTGGCAATTGGGAGATTTGATTAAACAATTAGTTAAAACTGCTAATCAAGTAGAAACTGTTTGTACAGGTTGCGGTTGGTCTGTACATGATGCTAATGCTAGATTTTGTAAAATCTGTGGCACTCAATTAGATCATGGTTGACTGTTGACTGTTGACTGTTACAGCAGTTTTCAGTATGGGCGGGGGCGGGTTTATGAGATTGTAGATTATGGGCAATTATTGTTGGTGAACCCGCCCCTACAAAATTTAACATCATACAAGTCCGAATCAAACTGAAACGATATAACGGGTAAGGACACAGCATTTGCCTGTCCTGTACTTCATAAATCTGGAATCCGTTAAATCCGTTACAAAATCCGTTGCCGAACTTCCTTCTTTAAGCTAAGGGCAACAAAATTTCAAATTGCGTGCCGCTGCCTAATTCCGATCGCATTCTGAATGCACCGCCGTGTTTGCCCGTCACGATTTGATAGCTAACGGCTAAACTGGTTTCTTTGAGGGCGCGTTTTTCGGTAGAGAATGATTCTAAGATTTTTTTGTACTTGCTAGGTGACATTCCTGGCCCGTTATCTGCTATGCAAATCGAAACCCAGCGAGTGTGAAGTTTATCCAAATCCGGCGCAGGTTCAGGACAGCACACTTGAGTTGTAATGTCAATTTGAGGCTGGCGATCGAAGTCTTTGAGTCCTCCACCATTGAATTCTTTGGCCAATTCTTGACCGACTGCTTCGTTAATTAATGTATTAATAGCGTTGGTCAAGATATTCATAAATACTTGGTTGAGCTGTCCTGCATAGCACGGGACTGGTGGTAGGTAGCCGTACTTTTTCACTACTTTTATTTCTCTGGTCAAACGACTTTTGAGCAGCAAAAGTATGCTGTCTATGTTGGCGTGCAAGTCGGCAGGTTTGGGATAAATATCGTCGATGTGGCAGAAGTTTTGCAAACTGGTTGCCAACTTGCTCAAACGTTCGGCTCCGGCTTTGATGCTGCCAACAGTTCGGAGGAAATCGTTTTGCAAAAAGTCAAAGTCTATCTCTTCCTTGAGCCGTGCTATTTCCGGCGGGGGTTCGGTACAGTGCGCGTCGTAAACTGAGAGCAACTCCATCAAGTTTTTGCTGTAGTCGCTTACGTAAGTTAAATTGCCCCAAATAAAGCCTACCGGATCTAAAATTTCGTGGGCTACTCCGTTGACTAAACGGCCTAAACTAGCCATTTTTTCGCTTTGAATCATCTGAGTTTGGGCTCTTTCGTAGCGGACTTGAGTTTCTATGCCACGAATTTGCCAGTAGGCGATGTTGAGTGCGTGAGAGTCTAAGAGCTGGTAAGATTGGGAATCTATTTGGACGACGATTGGTTCTGATTGCAATTCGGGCGATCGGCGCAGAGCTTGTTGAGCTGCTGCCAAAATGGTTGTACTCTCTGCAACCAATAATATTTCAACGCGAGCGTAACTGTAGAGAACTTTCAGTGGCAGGTGCAAAAATAGCTCGGGGCCTTGGGGTTTGAGCAAATATTCCAGCAGTTGTCTGCGGGATATCATGCCAGCAAACTCTCCTGCTTCCAGCAAGACGACTCCCGGCACCAGGGGATGCTGTTCAAAGATTTCGGCCACTGTGACGGCCAAGCAGCTCGATTGCACCTGAAAGTGATACAGGGGCAAATCCCGAAGGGTAGACTCTAGGGAAAGGTCTTGATGGCTGGCTTCGGAGAGTGAAGGGCCTGGTAGTTTGGAACTGAATCTATTTGCCACTGGAACTTTTAGTTGCCGAAACGCTGGAACGACGTGAAATGAGAACGTGCTACCAAGCTAGCCTATCATTTCACTCTTCTGAACCAAAAGCCGAGACTGTCCTTGAGTTAATCATGTTTTGCGAACTATTGGCAGGAGAATTTCAAATTCGGTGTTGTGGCCCGGTTGCGATCGCAATGAAAGTTTGCCACCGTGCTTTTCTGTGACGATTTGATGGCAGATAGCTAGGCCCATACCGCTGCCTTTTCCTGCTGGTTTAGTGGTAAAAAAGGTGTCAAATATTTGCTGCTGATTTTCTGGGGGAATGCCGGGCCCGTTATCGGTAATGCTAATTGCTGCCCACTTGCCGCGTTCGGTTTCTATGACTTTAGTGGTAATTTCGATTTGGGGCTGCCACTCGTCCATGCATTGGGTCTGTATTTCTCGATCGGCTGCGTACTCTGTCAGGGAGTCTAGAGCGTTAACTAACAAATTCAAAAACACCTGACTCAACTGACCGGAGTAGCCGGTAACTAGCGGCAGTTCGCCGTAATTTTTTACCACTTCTATGCTATTCTTAAAGCGGTTTTTCAGAATTAACAGCGTAATCTCCACGCATTGGTGAATGTCTGTCTCCACTGGCTTTGTCTCGTCCATGTGAGAAAAGTGGTGCAGCCCGTTAACTATTTTTAGCAATTGCGTGGCTCCCAACTTCATCCCTTCTAAAGTGACTGGCAAATCTTCTTGTAAGAAATCAAATTCAATTTCTTCTTTGATGGCATCTATTCGGGGACACGGTTCGGAATATTCTTCTTGATAAGCTGACAATAGCTGAAGCAAGTTTTCAAAATAGGACAGAAGAAAAGTCAAATTCCCCCAAATACAGTTAAGCGGATTTCTAATTTCGTGGGCTACTCCTGCTACAATCCTCCCCAAACTCGCCATCTTTTCGGTTTGGATGAGTTTGGCTTGGGTTTGTTTTTGGAGCAACTTATTTGTGATTTGGTGAATTCTGGATTGAGCCACCATTAATTGGTGTACGTCTAACAGTTTGTATGTCTGGGGTGCTACTTCCACTACTACGGGTTCGTAAACTAATTCTGCTAACCTGTAAAGCGATTCCTGGGCGGCTTCTACTATTAATTTACTGCCGGGAAGCACCAGCAGCTCTTGCCTAGAAAACCTATACAATACCTCTATCGGTCGCTTAAAAAACATTTCTAATCCGTACCGGCGGTTAACTTTTTCAAAAAATTGACGCCTCGATATTAGACCAACAAAATTACCTCGCTCGGTCAAAATGACGCCTGGAAGCATGGAATTTTCTTCAAAAGCCTGGGCTACTTCTTTTGCCTGTTGAGTTAATTCAATTTGGCAGTTGTACAGCGGGAGGTCTAGAAGAGTTGATTCTAAGGAGATGTTCCAAGTACAAAATTCAGGTATATGCAACACTGATAACTCCGAGCTAATCTCACGCACAGCAAACATAGATGAAACCCCTGCTAAATGTTGGATAGATGGATAACTTAAGTTGGGCGTTGCTGAGAAAGGAGTATGATTTGCCTCCGAAACTCGCTGAGTAAGGGCAATTCATGAATTGCCCTTACTCAGCGAGTTTCAGGGATTGCTATAGCGAGTGAACCATACCTAAATTCAGCAACGCCTTAAGTTGCTATTAATTGGTAACGGGTAATTGGTAGCGGGTAGTTGTTAATTTGCAAAATTACAACAGCACCCGACGGGAAAACCCGATCGCCCTAGCATTTTGTGCTAAAGATTTTGTTTCTAAATCAATGTTAAACGATCGAAGCTTTTGTGGAACTTACGGAGCACTGGGTGTAAACTTTTTACCATGATATACCCTGCGATCCCGTGTTTTCCGAAAATCTTAAAAATTTATAAAGGGATTTTTGTGATTTGTTATACTATTTTTCCGGTGCGGGTAGGGAATTCGAGAACCGATCGCGGCTTATCGGTGAATATACGGGCATCGATCGAGGGATCGAGGGCCCGGATTGGCGATCCGATCGTCCAAGAAACTTGAGACCCAACGGTCAAGACTGGGGTTCCGGCAAAAATCGGCAGATTGTACCGCATGAAAGCAAGAATGCAAATGCAGGTAGCTTCCCAACCCCGATCGCCCTCAGTTGTCTAGAATCTGTAATCTGTAATCTTTAATCTCAAATCATTTTAGGGTTCCACCTCCGGCCAGAGGCGTTCTAGCTGATACCGCCAAGCGGTGAGAGTCTGTTCCCGAGACTCTCGCCCGAGTTCCATTTCGCCCATCAATCCCTCTGCGTAGAAACGATCTAAAGTCTGAAGGGTAGTTTCTATAGACTGTCCCTGCATCTTGGCAGCTTTGATAATTTGACGGATGCGACTTTCGATCAAACCGCCAAAAAAGTCGGACAAACCTCGCTCTTGCAAAGCCAGTAGTCTAGCGATGGCGGCCGAGAAATCTGGGGCGGCGAGTGTTGCACAGTTGTGCTGAAATACTCCCCACAAAACGTTTTGATGTATGGCGTAGCGAGTTTCGAGGGTGGTGTCAAAGTTAGCTTCTAGTAGTTTATCCAAAAATGGTTGAGCTTCCTGAGCATCGGCGATCGGCAGCAAAATCCGCAGCCAACTCCCATCGTCTGAAAGCAGGACTAAGAGGCGAAATTTGGAGGTTTGTACTTGCCAAGAAGTAGGGGCTGGCGTCTCAACACTTTCTCCGAATAAGTCTTTAAGGATATTGCTAATTTCTTCGGGATTCATGGTAGTTGGTAATTGGTAATTGGTAATTGGTAATTGATAAACAGACGATCGATAAATGAACACTAATTCACCGAATAGCAGGGGTTTGAAGCCCCTGACTTTAGGTAGATTGTGATAAGAACGGAGTTTAAATCTCCGTTTTTATGACTTCGCTGTCAACTGTCAACTGTCAACTGTCAACTGTTTAAGGAAGCCAGCGGGGGTGATATCCAGCAAAGGGAAGTTCTTCTGGCTGTACTTTTGCCGGAGATCCGTCTGCGGGTATTTCTAGCAAGGGTAGCACCCAGAGGCGGCTGGTGGCGATCGACTGTCCACTGTCATTGCGGGGACTGTCTACTGTTGACGGGTTTTTTGTTGTGACTGATTGGTCGAAAATTAATGCCAGCCCGTCGGGAGATACACTGATTTGGGTATCTAATTGATTGGGCAAAATCAACAGCGGTTTAATGGTTCCTACCAAACGATTACCATCTTTTTTGAGGTCGATGGCGGCGATGAAAGGCTGTTCTTTGTAACTTTCTGTTTTGAGGCGTTGGGCTAACAAGCAGTAGAGACGCTGGAATTGGTTGTCTTTGTTTTTGCGGGGGTCAAAATAGACGGCGAGAATGCTACCGGGAATTCGCAATATTTCTTGTTCTGCACCTTGGTTATCTAAGATGAAAAGCGATCGAGTAAAATCAGCGTTGTATTTAACATAGGCGGCGGCGGAGTTGTCCCGGGCCATGCCTAATACTTGTTCGTATTTTGGCAAAAATTCTACTGGATCTGCTTCTGGTGTGAGGGGAACGATCGCCAATCCTTGTTTTTGAGATATTACCATCGATTTACTGTCGGGTCGAATCAGAAAATCTCCGCCTTGTTGATTTTCTAAGGGTCGGGCCGCCACTTTTTCTTCTAAAATCCAAGGGCTGAAATCGCCGGGATTGCGGCGGTTGACGCGCTGGATAACGATGATTTTTCCATCGGCTGAGAGGTCGAATTTGAGATTTTGGTAATCTTTGGAGTCTAAGACTTTGGTGATTATACCTGCTGGTTGCGTTTGTTGATTGTCTGATCCGGGGGATTGGGGATTGATGCCGGTTGTGACTGTAAATAGTTCTTGATTTAGGGTGCCGCCAGTACGGACGATCGATCGATCTGTGGCTGAGAATAAAATGCGATCGCCCTCGGGATAAGGTTTAAAATCGGTAACGACTAAATCTTTGGGAGTCAGCGGTATCGGTTTCGATTCGCTGCTGGTGAGATTGACTAGCATTAATCTGCTTTCTGTTTCGCCTTGGACGCCGATATAAGCAAAAGCTCGATCGCGGCTGCGAAAGGAACTGCTAAACGGTTGAATTGGCGTTCCTTTATTTTGGTTGTTTTCTCCGAAATACTTGTCCGTTGCTCCGGCGAGTTTTACTGTGTATGTAACGCCGTAGGGTGCTGGATCTTTGAGGGTGTAAGCCATGCGGCGCCCGGCCCAACTAAATTTACCGGGAAGTGCGGGTTCTAGCTTTAAGTTTTCTTCGACGGTGGCGTGGTTCATCGGGCGAAAGAAGGTGAGGATAAAGCCTGTATCTGCGGCGCCGATTTGTTTGTTTTCCCACGTGAATTCTCGCACTCTAGGTGCTGTGCGATCGCCCGACAGCAGCAGCAGTCCCATTAAGATGCTCAGCAGTAGCATGAGGGCGATCGCCATGCGGTCGATCGGCTGTTTGAATGGCCCAATTGCGAAGGATGAAGGATTAATTTTTTTGTTAAAAATACTCACAAATCTTTCTCTCTTATTCCTGCTTAAAATTAACTGCCAAATTTTATGTATTAAATTTTACAGCCCTGGACACATTCCTAACACTCAGAAACCCATTTTTTTACCAAGGTAAATGGCTGCAACGAAGTATTTTTCGTAAAAAACCAGTTTTTGAAATTTGTGGTTCCAGGACTGAATTAAACTGACGATCTCTGTGGCACTTCCAACAGGTTTGTTTACTGAAACAGTTGATTGATCGGTATTAAATCCATCGGTGATATTTTATCGATCGGCAAACCCAAACCCAAAAAAGTCACTCTACACCAAAGTAGAGTTGCCAGCACCCCTACAAACAGTGCTGTTAATTGAATATCCTGCCAAAAACAAGTTAGCCCTTCTCGCCACAAACCGTAGTTAGTTACTACATAGGTAGGAAGGTCGCCGAGGGCTACAGCTATTACAGCACCTAAATTACCTTTTAAATGATATCCCAGCGGTATAGTTATACAGAGATTCACAAAAGTCAGCAGATTGCCCATAGCGGGATACTGAGACTTTCCTACGGCTAATAGACAAGAACCCATCATATTATGGAGAGTAGTGTGCCAGATCCCTAAAGCCAAGATTGGCATCATCCAAGATGCCGCTATATACTCTTTTCTGTACAGGGTTAAAATTAACTGATCTCCAAAGCTCACAAAAATTGCTAAACCTATGGCTAACGGTATTAGAATTAGCTTGCGGTTCTTGAGTATCTTCGCGCGCAACTCCTCCCGCGGCAAGTCAGCCAGCATAGAAATCGAGGGAAAAATCACCCTTCCGCTAATGGCGATGATGACTTGGCGAGGCATATCGCCTAGGGTAAAAGCAATGCCGTAAATGCCCAACATTGTTAAAGTAAATATTTTTCCGAGGATGAGTCTATCGGCTTGAGAACACAAGAAAAACAAAGCCGTAGACAAAAATATCCATTTGCCATAAGAAAATATTTCTTTAGCAGCTTCTTTATCCCAAGCAAAGCGGTTTGACTTGCCGGGAATCAAAAAATGGCTCCATACTACCTCCATTAAAGTACCAGAAAAACCGCCTGCGAGGATGGCCCAGATGCTGCGATCGAACCAGGCCCAGACAACCATCACTGTAGTAGAAACGATCTGTACGCCCAACTCAAAAATTACTACTCTCTTGACTGCCATCTGCCGGTTGAGGCTGGATGTAGCAGTCGAGTTAAACCCTCCAATTATAGTATTTATACTGAGCACTGGCATCAACCACAGGAGACGGGGTTCTTCATAAAAATTAGCAAGTGGCAACGTGACTAAAATTACACACAAGAAAATAAAAAAGCTGCGAATAACTTGCATTGTCCAAGCGGTGTTGAGAAATAGAGGATCGTCCCCACGCTTGTTCTGAATGATACTTGGCCCCAGACCTATGTCAGAGAATAGATTGATGCCTGTGAGGAAAACGTAAGCTAGACCCACCAGACCAAATAGTTCTGGCAAAAGCAGGCGAGTCAGGATTAGGTTGCTGGCAAATCGGATAATTTGACTGCTTCCATAACTGGCGATCGTCCAAGCAGCACCTTTGATAGCTAATTTTTTTTGTGATGACATATAGTGAGAACTTATTTCCTAATTACGAGTCTAGTTGCTGAATTTGCTGTTGGCAACTCCTGCGGGATGCTGCTGCTACTTTTATAGCTGATTTTACTGCATCTTAAGTTGCATAGGTCGGACGGGCCCGGAATGCCCATCCCGCAATCAGAAACATAAAATTTAATCTCTAATTGGCTCCACATCTAATCATCGATAATGATTTTTGGGAAACCTGCTCTACTGCATTCAGAAGCGTATGCAGGTTTTCAAGACACGCTTTGAGTAGAGTCAACTCTAGAAAATTTATAGAAAGCTCCGAACCTTGACAAACCAATAGTTTTAGGCGAAACAACAATGAAAGCTCAACAGAAGCAATCTCAGTCCGCTTGTGATGTCAAAGTCTAGGCAGATAGTGGTAAGCTGTTACGCATTTAAACCACTAACTATCTAGGTAGGGTGCGTCAGCTAGAACACTGACTATACATGGGAAACGCCTTAAAACTGACGCACCCTACAATCGTCTTTTAAATGCCGAACAGCTTAGCCTCACTCTACGGTTCCCTGTTCGTCATACCCCTTTGTGGGAAAAACTAACAGGCAAATACCTCAAAGGACGTGGCTACCCCTAGCAATAGGTAAGTATGGCTATAAAGATAATCCAGACGACTGGAAACGTGCATCGGCACTAGCTATGCAAATGGAAGCTGATTTAGACCATCCAGAATGGGAGAAGCTATTAGACCCGACTATAGCTAAATACGGCTTAGGGCAGGGCTGTTTCATTCTCCTGTAGGGGCAATCCCCCCCGCTCAGTGCCCCGATGCCTGAAACACTACAAAATCCTGGATGAGGAGGGTAGGCACTCTTGGTAATACCTACAAAACAATGATTTGTTTGAGAATGAAACAGCCCTGGTCTGCACGTTTCACCAGTCTCACCCGTTTTATTTGGTTCAAGGAGTAAAAGTGTAAGTCGCGTGTTCCTTTTAGCTTTAATTTCCCAATTCCTTTCTTGTCGGTAAATTTGATTGACTTTCGATCATCAGCCAATTTCCATCCAGTGGATTTATACTCAACAGAGCGACAATCTTTCTGGAATTGTGGATATCCCTTTTTACCAGGAATTGCCTTTTTGCAGTTATCATAGAATCGGGAGATAGACGACCAAGTTCTTTCGGCGCTAGCTTGTCTTCCTTGAGAGTTGAGTTCGTCAGCAAAGGGAAAGTTACCAGCCTCTTGCAGCGCAGTATTTGTTCAAATCGTACTTGTCCACTTTCTGGTTGTCCATCCAATAGCGTAAACAGCTATTTCTGACAAATTGGGCTGTACGAATTGCTTCATCTACTGCTATGAACTGACTTGATTTTCCGTAAGTCTTGAACTCGAAAACTAGCATTGCCTCACCTCCGACTTGAAGCTAGCATATTTGGCAGAAGATATCTCGCAAGTGCCACAAAGTTTTACAATTAAAGCCGTCCTATAAGGACGGGGTTTTCAACCCAGTTTTCTGATAAACCTGAAACTCCTTACCTGCTAAAGAGTTAAAATCAATCGGGATGACAGGATTTGAACCTGCGACCCCCTCGTCCCGAACGAGGTGCGCTACCAAGCTGCGCTACATCCCGAATTTAGTCACTATATTTTTAGGATATCACACTCAACCTCAAAATTGATCGATATCGTATATAATATTTTGTAAAACACTTCTCAGGCGGAGACAGACGTGACAGTTAAGCCCCAGTGGTTGCGAGTTAAAGCCCCCCAGTGGGAGCGGGTCGGCAACGTCAAAGAAATTTTACGGGATTTATCCCTGAATACAGTTTGCGAAGAGGCGTCGTGTCCGAACATCGGCGAATGCTTCAGCGCAGGTACTGCGACATTTTTGATTATGGGCCCGGCTTGTACCCGCGCCTGTCCTTACTGCGACATAGATTTTGAGAAAAAGCCCCAACCTTTAGATAGGACGGAGCCCGAAAGATTGGCGCAAGCGGTGCAGCGGCTCAAACTCAACCACGTTGTGATTACTTCTGTCAACCGGGACGATTTGCGCGATGGGGGTGCGTCTCAGTTTGTGGAGTGTATTCAAGCGGTGCGATCGGCGATGCCCGATACAACTATAGAAGTTTTGATTCCCGACTTGTGTGGCAACTGGCAAGCTTTAGAAATTATTCTCGCAGCCCGCCCCGATGTACTCAATCACAATACCGAAACCGTAAAGCGACTTTACCGGAAGGTGCGGCCGCAAGGAAAGTACGATCGCACGCTGGAACTGTTGCAGCGCAGCCGGGACATCGCACCGGGGGTTTATACCAAATCCGGTATCATGGTCGGACTGGGGGAAACAGACGGCGAAATTCGGGAGGCGATGCAGGATTTGCGGGCTGTTGGGTGCGATATTTTGACAATTGGACAGTATCTGCAACCAACTCAAAAACACTTGAATGTAGAAAACTTTGTGCCGCCGGAACAGTTTGATGCTTGGAGAGAGTTTGGCGAATCTTTGGGATTCTTGCAAGTTGTCGCTTCTCCCTTAACTCGCAGTTCGTATCACGCCGAACAAGTGAGGGAACTGATCAAACTTTACCCGCGCTAGCAATTTGAATTCGATCTAAGTCAGATCAAATCCCGGCGTTGCTGAATTTAGGTATGATTCACTCAGCGACGGCAATCCCTGAAACTCGCTAGTAGGGGCAATTCATGAATTGCCTCTACATTTCGGAGGCAAATCATACTCCTTTCTCAGCAACGCCCAAATCCCTTAGCATCAAAAACTGCGGGTAATATTAATTCCGATGCTACCGGATTTGAGCTCGCGCCCACAGCAACATTCTCAGTCAGATAGGATTTAGCCGATCGCCCGCAAAAAAACCGGGTTTTTTAACTCTTATTCAGGGTTGCAATCAAGGAAAAACCCGGTTTCTGGCTACCCATGCGTCAGGGCTGTTAACCCGATCGGCCTCCACAGCAAGGAAAAACCTGCGGTTCTCAGTCAGCCCAGGTGCAAAAGACCCTGTTTCTGATGCTGGTGTTTTGGGTGCGATCTTCACCGGAAGCAGCAGCGAACAGCCAAAAAAAATTATCGCTCGATCGCCCCCTCAAACTCATAGCTTGCGTAAAAGACATCAAGAAACCCGGTTTTTGCGTCAGCAGCTAATTCGGTACAGGAGACTTTACAAACTCTGAAGCTGATATTCTGTAAGGATTAAACTTGGGTCACACTGTGGCGGATTTAATCAAGAGCGACGAGTTATATAAAGTTTTATTAAAAAAATGGCTAATTTTCCGAAGTGATCGGGAACCAGGTTATTGGTGATGAAGATTAACTTAACTTCTGACGAAGGTCACTTGTTTTTAGCCAGTCATTATCTATACTAGCTACATAAACAAAGAAGTACAACGCACTTTTCGGACCCTCAACCTGTTACATCAGAAAGTTCTTAGCGTTTTCCTGAATCTTGGTAAAACAAGTGGGGTAGACAAAGTTCGATCTCTCGAACAGCACAAAAGTCAGGAAAGTTAGTAAAGAAACAAAAAGCGGTGATGCTTCGTCTTAACAAAGTGGGCATCATAATTATAAATAACCGCTAAGCGTAGCATCTTTTCACCCGGAGCAACTGAGAAAATCACTATGCCAGCCACCTCTTTTTTCGCTCAAGCTGAATTCGACGAACAACTGCGAGTCAATCCCTTGCAAGATGTAGATGTGTTGGATGAAGATGCTGAAGAAGCTGGGGACGAACCGATCGACCAAGACGCAGCAGAGACAGAGGATGCAGACCAAGCAGCCAAATTGCAAAAAAATGCCAGCCGCCGCACTACAGATTTAGTGCGCCTGTACCTCCAAGAAATCGGTCGGGTTCGTCTCTTGGGGAGAGACGAAGAAGTCTCGGAAGCTCAAAAAGTTCAGCGCTATATCAAATTGCTGGAATTGCGGAACACCGTCGCCTCCCAGGAAGAAGGGCTAATTGGGCGCTTCGTGCATTTAATTGAGGTACGCGACCGCTTGGCCGCCAAGTTGGGACACAAACCTTCCCTGGAACGCTGGGCATTAACCGCTGGCGTCGGTGACGTGCCAGAACTCAAGCGAATTATGGCCGAAGGGAAGCGCCAGTGGGCCGAGTTAGCAGAGATGACGGTGGAGTCGATCGAAAGAATTCAATCTGAAGGCGTCGAAGCTAAAGACCACATGATTAAGGCGAACCTGCGCCTAGTGGTTTCGGTGGCGAAAAAATATCAAAATCGCGGTTTAGAATTGCTCGATTTAATACAAGAAGGTACTCTCGGACTGGAGCGAGCTGTCGAAAAGTTCGACCCAACGCGGGGCTATCGGTTTAGCACCTATGCCTACTGGTGGATTAGGCAGGGAATTACGCGGGCTATAGCGACTCAAAGCCGCACGATCCGCCTCCCCGTCCACATCACCGAAAAACTTAATAAAATCAAGAAAGCCCAGCGCAAAATTTCTCAAGAAAAAGGTCGGACAGCGACTATCGAAGACATCGGCGTCGAGCTGGACATGACCGCAGCTCAAGTCCGAGAAGTATTGCTGCGAGTCCCCCGTTCTGTTTCTCTGGAAACTAAAGTCGGCAACGAAAAAGATACAGAGTTGGGCGACTTGCTCGAAACCGACTGCGTATCGCCTGAAGAAATGCTGATGCGAGAAGCTCTGCACCGAGACTTGCAGCAACTTCTGGCAGATTTGACCAGCCGCGAGCGAGATGTAATTTTGATGCGCTTTGGTTTGGGCGACGGACACCCCTACTCGCTGGCAGAAATTGGTCGCGCTCTTGACTTGTCCCGCGAGCGAGTCCGCCAAATTGAAGCCAAAGCTTTGCAAAAACTCCGCCAACCCAAGCGCCGCAACCGCGTGCGCGACTATCTGGAGTCTCTGACTTAAATTGGCTTGTGGGCGCGCTCGATCGCAGCCTCGGCTATTGCCCGTTCTGCCAGGAAAGCGGAGCGAGGCATTCGGCACTTGTGCAGAAGGCAGGAGGGATTCAGCACAAGTAACAATGGTTTACTTGTAAACAACTTCTCTGTCCTCTGCCGCAACTCATAAAGCTGGTTAAAAGTCGAGAAGTATCAAAAAATAAATTTTTCCCTCAACCTTTTTTCAATAAGCTCCAATATTTGCCAAATATCTTGATCGCTGTGTATGATTGTCAATAGGCAGACTTTCTTGAGAGGGTCACTATGGCACTTTACACCGCGTCTTCATTCAAATCCGAACTCAATGACAAAGGCTGGCGGATGACTCCCCAACGGGAAACCATCTTGCACGTTTTTCAGAACCTCCCCAAAGGCAATCACCTGAGTGCCGAGGATTTGTACACTTTGTTAAAAAATCGCGGGGAAAACATCAGCTTGTCCACCATTTACCGAACTTTAAAGTTAATGGCAAGGATGAGTTTGCTCCGAGAACTCGAACTAGCAGAAGGTCACAAACATTATGAAATAAACCAGCCTTACCCGCACCACCACCACCACCTAGTCTGCGTTCAGTGCAACAGAACGATCGAATTTAACAACGATTCGATCTTAAAAATTGGCATGAAGCAAGCTGAAAAGTCTGGGTTGCACCTGCTAGACTGCCAGCTAACCATTCATACGGTTTGCCACGAAGCTTTGCGGATGGGATGGCCGTCTTTGGTTTCCAGCAATTGGTCTTGTCCGAAGTCGATCGCCCAGAACGGCAGTAGCACCCCAGATGCAATCGCCCAGAACGGCAGTAGTACCCCAGATGCAATCGAGTGAGATTACACTATTTTCGCATTTCAAGTACATCTTGTTACATTTATTAACAAAATTTTTCGGCGCAAGTGAAATTTGCACTTACGCCGAAACTGGGTTTATTCAGGAAAATAGATGGTTTCAGACATGAGTCAGAGAGCAGAAATCTGATTTCTTTGATGCAGCGTCCGCAAGTCCGCTGCTAAAAAGTTTTGCTCAACAAATCGTCACTGCTGACCCCGTAACTGCTCGATCGAGCGCGTCTCTCGTCGGAGCATCAAAAACTCCGCTGACGGAGTCTGTATAAAAGCCCTTCCCTTGCAGTCGGGTTTGTAATTGCTGAATGCTCGATCAATCGAGGAGAGTCGAAACTGCTGCTAATCCCAACAGCAGGAACAGCCACCCGCCCAGCTAATCCGTTTTCCAGAGCCGCCAAAGTTGCCGGAGTGGAAATACCTGTCGCCGGGGACAAATTACGTTCCTGCTGAAAGGACAGCACCGCCAACTCGGTCTCGGCTCCCAATACTCCGTTCATCGGGCCTCATGTTTTTAGGCCCAGACTTCTGAGCGAAGACTGAAGCTGCCGGATACTACTGCCCAGTATCGCCCGGTCGCAGGCTGGCGGCTAGCTGCGGAACAGGTGCTGCTGCTTGCCTGTTGCCTTCCCGCAAAGCCGATTGAGTGCTCAGATCGACTCTCCCAGTCCCGAACAGCCCCCGATCTCTCTGAAACCGGATCAAAGCTGCTTGAGTTGGTCGATCGAACCAACCGTGAATCTGGCTCCTGTAGTAACCCAATTGTTGCAGCCGCCGCTGCACAAATTCTACTTCTCGACCTCTGTCGCCAAGTTCGATAAAATCTCCATGACTCTCCTGGTCATTTTCCCCAGGAAATGAGGTAATTTGAGCTGCTCTCATCTGGGCATCTATCGCCGTCAAAGTAGCAGTGTCAGCGCAGCCGTCAGAAACCAGATGGTAATCTTGCTGAAAACGAGTCACAGCATAGAGAGTGCGTTCGCGAAACTTGCCATCAACGCCACCTTCAAAATAGCCCAAAGCTTTTAACTGCCGCTGGATCAAGTCTACCGTCGCCCCTCTGTCTCCGAACCGCAGCCCCTTGCAACCGCCATTTCCCGAAATATCCCCCGGAAGCGTAACGGGGGGAATCGGTGTGCTGTGGCCAAACAACAAAGCCAAAGTTTGCCTGTCTGCAACTCCTGTTACCCGCAGCCGATTAATTCGCTGGAAGTATCTCACCGCATTCAGGGTAACTTCACGAAAACTCCCTGTGGGATGGGTGTTGAAGTATCCTAGCTGCTTCAACCTGCGCTGGAGAGCGGACACATCTGCACCTTTGTCTCCAAAACGCAGTTCCTTGTAATTTGTATAAATAGTTTTAAAAGGTCGATCGTCATTGGTAAAACTATTGAGTGCGATCACAGTAGCTCGATCGGGTCTACCAGTCAGCGACAGTTGATAGTCTCGTTGGAAGCTAGTCAGAGCTTGTTTCGTAACTGGGCCTAGCTGACCGGTAGAGGCTCTCGAAAAATAGCCGAGATCCCGCAACCTGTCTTGAACAGAGCGCAGACTTGGATTTCCCGGATCTATTTGAGCAAAAGCCGAACCGGCTGCACTCAAAACCGACAACATCAAAGCCAGAGACAGCAAATAGACATAAGTCTGACTCGATCGGTTTTGCCACTTAGGCGCATCAAAAATCTTCGACTCTGCGGGTGCTTCGCAAACAAGAGCAAGTTCGAGGTAGGCGAGGGATTCCATAACTTTTTACTGTGAAATTGTGGCTGGGGTATTTGGACAAACTCCCAAAGCTTAGCTTTGGTTTCTTGAGGATTTACGAAAGCTAACTTGTACCTGGAAAGCGCGAAGCACCCGTTTTTGCAAAAAAATTTGCCTTCAAAAATAATTTCAGGTAACAACCAAGATAGCATCGCTGTTGATGGAGACGCGAGTGTCAGCAAAAAAGTTTGCAGCCACATCTTAGCCTTGATGGGGGAAAAATGACCAGTTTTTGGCTATTATTGGCTAAGATTTTATTTTGTTATACCTAAAAATATTAGTTATTGATAATAAACTAAAAATCCCCACCTTTGCTAGTTGCAAATAGGGCGGGGATTTTATTGGTGAACTGTTCATAAAAATGGGACGTTCACTTAAATTAAGCCGAACCGATCGCAAATCAAAGCGACTCCCGCTGCAAAAACCGTAATTCCCATGGCTACCAAAGGGTTTTGCCCTCTGCTCACGGCAAAAGAAGTGACCACCCCAGCTCCTAAAGCCGCAGTTACAGCAGCACTAGCCCAATCTCGATCGGGACGTTTATCGTACATATTTTTTAATTGTTGGTAGCTTTTAAGCTGAAAACTTACATCTTGTAATCAAAGCTACCACTCTTGTTTCTGCTGTGGTTACAAATCCCTCATTTTTGCAACTAAGCTTAAAATATTGCTAACTTTCTTAACATATTCTAATGAATTTGATAAGTTTAATTGATAAGTTTGCTAGTTTTTCTGTGGAGTTTCAGCGATTGAAACCTTTGAATTGATGAGCTTTTACGCGAAATTTAGGATTTTGCAGAGGCGAGCGCACCCACAGTCTCAGCGTCTGGTGACGGCAATCCCAAATATCTTAAATAAATTTAAGTTGACTTTTAGAACTAAAAGTGATATGCATTTTTTGAATTCGGAGATTAAGATTGGCAAGTTGCGGACTCCGATTGCGTCGAGTCGATCGACCTTCTATCAAATTAGTTTGCACTCACGGATACAACTCCTTCTTGACTAAAACTACTAGGACTGTTCGTCCTAACTACAAACCGATAACGGTTATTTTACAGAACACAATCTGAGCCATTGTCCTATTCGTCTTCAACTTTTTCAGTATTACCGCCCTTTACCCAACCTTCGCGGTTGCCATCCTCCACCCGAATTCGCTGCCACTCTTTGTCCGGCGAGTCTTCCAAAACCACGACTTTTTCCTTGTAACCAACACCGCCAATGCGGTTTGCGTCTCGGTTAGCACTATCGCGGAGAATTAAGCCGATCGGCTGAGTTACCAGAGCTCGGTAAGCTCCGGGTTCCAGCGGTTTGGGAGACGGGACATCACTAGACGTAGAAACTGGGCTGGCCTGAGCTGTTGACTTGGGCCCAGCGCCGGCAATTTTAACTGCTGTTTTGTCATTGGGAAAAACAGGTCTTTCGGGCACAGTAGTTAGCTTAGCGGCAAAGTAAAGTGCAGCCGCCACGCTAGCGCCTGCCATTAGGACGATCGCTAGCAGAAAACCCACTAAAAACTTGAAAACGCTATATACACTGTTCATAGTTGACTGTTCATAGTTGACTGTTTACTGCTGACTGTTTACTGACAACTGGCTTCAAAAGCTTAGCCTTGAATTCGGCGGCTCAAACTGCCGTATCGAGAAGCAAGGCGAGCTTTCCCAGCAGCGGCCCAATCTTGCAAAAACTGGATTTGTTCTTGAGCAGTTCTGGCCAAAGGCACCATCTGACTAGCTGATTCTAAAATATCATCTGTGGTAAAGTCTCGATTTTGGCTAAACCCAATGTGCATTGCTTCAATCAAAGTTTGCTCGATCTCGGCCCCCGAAAAATCGGGAGTTTCGTAAGCCAAGCGCTCTAAATCGTAATTTTTGATGTTGTGCGATCGCAACCGCAACAAATGTACCTCAAAAATCGCCCGCCGTTCCTCCTGACTGGGTAAACCCACAAAAAATATTTCGTCAAACCTACCTTTTCTCAACATTTCCGGCGGCAAAGACTGGATGTTATTTGCCGTTGCTACCACAAAAACCGGGGAAGTTTTTTCGGCCAACCAAGTAATAAAAGTCCCGAACACTCGGCTAGTAGTTCCCGAATCACCTTTACCATCTAATCCCGAAAAAGCTTTGTCAATTTCGTCAATCCACAAGACGCAGGGGGCTAAAGCTTCCGCTAGCTGAATCATTTGTCTGGTGCGCGATTCCGATTCTCCGACTAATCCGGCAAATAAGCGGCCGACATCCAACCGCAGCAAGGGTAAATGCCAGTGATGGGCGATCGCCTTTGCAGTTAAAGATTTTCCGGTTCCTTGAATTCCGACTAACAACAAACCCCTGGGATGCGGCAAACCGTATTGACGCGCGCGATCGGAAAAAGCACCACCACGCCGCAGCAGCCATTCTTTGAGATTGTCCAAACCGCCGATATCGGAGATGTTTTCGCGGGCTGGGTAAAAATCCAGAATTTGAGTTTGGCGAATTGTTTGGCGTTTTTCTTCTAAAATCAGTTCTGCGTCGTCGGAATGGAGTTCGCCTCTAGTGGCGATCGCCTTTGCCAAAACTCGGCGAATTCGTTCGATCGACAATCCTTGACAGGAGCGCACCGTTTCGTCAAGCAAACGACCTTCAATCGCTTGTCCGGTAGCCCCTAACATCTTTTCCACCTCAATTTTGATTTCCGCCGCCGCTGGCAGGGGAAACTCCAAAACTGTGATCGCTTCGCTGAGGTCTTCTGGGATGGAAATGATTGGAGATACGATGACAATATTTTTGGGGACTGATTTGAGAAGTCTCGCCAAATTCCGCAGCTTACGGGAAATTGCCACATCTTCTAAAAAACGCTGAAAATCTCTCAAAATAAAGATTGCAGGTGCGGATGCGGGCAATTTTTCGAGCAACTCTAAAGCTTGCAGAGGATTGCGCTTGCCAAAACCAGCATCGTTGGGATTGCCTTGGTAGCCGTCAACAAAATCCCAGATGTAAACAGCGCGAGAACCTTGTTTTTTGGCGGATTGGGCGATCGCGACTTCTACGCGTTCTTCTTCCCGTGTGGGAATGTAAATTAAGGGATAGCGCGATCGCAGCAGCAGTTCAAATTCGTCACTAAAATTAGTCATTAGTCAGTTGTTAGTTGTTATTTGTTAGTTGTTATTAGCTAATGCCAAATGCCAAATGCCAACTTCCAACTTCCAACTGACTAAGGCAATTGGCGTTTGAGTGCTGCCAGAGATGCCCAGCGGCTGTCGGATACAGCTTCTGAGCTTTCTGCCTCTTCTAAATCATTTAAATCTATTCCCGGACATTCAGTGTCGCATATCTGTTTGTGTGGCAGTTCCAAACACAGTTGCTCGTATACCCAATCGGTTGGAGAGAAATGACCACCAGGGGACAAATTTTCTACCAAATTTTCTAAATCAACTTCAAATTCTCCTGAACTTGAATCTGGCTGATTTGCTTTTTCTTCGAGCCAAATAATTTCAGATGATTGGAGTTTCAAACGGTGATTATATTGTTTCAAGCATCTGTGACAGGAGAGAGTCACAATTGTTTCTGCTTTCGCTTTCACCTCAAGATAATTCCCTTGGTGAGTCACTTGCAGTCGCCCTCGCACTGGAGTGAGAGTTTCTAAATCGGGGATAATTTCTTCAAAATCAATGACCTCTTTCCGCTCAGTTTTTGTGAGTAGATGAGGGATATAAATTGTCTCCATAATAATCTTTTGTCTTCCTACTTCTTGAATTCAAAGGTCAAAAGGAATAGTTAAAAATTAACTTCTTCCTTCCCCCCTTGGGGGGGGTGAGGGGGGGGTTGACTTCTTCTTTCCTTACTTATCGTCAGCGCCGCCGCACTACCAAACGCCGATCGGGTTCTTGTCCTTGACTGTAAGTTTCTAGATCCTCACATTCGCTCAAAAAGCTGTGTACTTGACGGCGTTCTGATGAAGACAGCGCTTTGAGTTCAAATTCAACTCCGGTCGATCGCGCTTGCTCTGCTGCGTACTCTGCCATCGATCGCAATTCCTCTTGGCGGCGAATGCGATAGCCGTTCAGTTCAACTGTATAAGGAATGGCTTCATCCGATTCATTACCTATGTTTACAACTGCGTTGCATAGGTATTGAACAGCATCTAGTACATTACCGTCTGGCCCGACTAAGATGGCAATTTGTTCGGGAGTGAGGTTACTTTGGTCGATCGTCATCCAATAGCAATCTTCTTGCTGTTGGCTTACCACTTTCGATGGAATTGCGGACAGTTTTAGCAATTCTTCTAACCATTGCTGTCCGCGCTGCATTTGAGATTCTTTCATTTTAACAATCAAGCCTTTTTCTTAGAACGCTTTGGTTCAAAGGGAAGTGCATCTAATCCCTGTTCTTTTTGGGTTTTCGCCTCTGCTTCGTCCACGATTTTTTGAAGGTTTTCGGGCAGTGGTTCTCTGGACAAAATAAACGATTGAACTGTTTGGAAGATGTTAGCAATCAGCATATACATCAACACGCCAGCGGGCAGCGGGAAGAACAAAAACATTCCCGAAAATATGACAGGCGTTAGTTTGTTGACTGTAGCCTGTTGGGGATTGTCGTTTGGCCCTTGTGCTTGTCCCGAAAGAGTTTGGTTGATATACAAACTAATGCCGAAGCCGAGAATCATCACCAAAATATCCCAGTGGATTGTACCATCTGGGTCGATCGCGCCCACGCGGCCTAGAGCTTCAATAAACAGGAAGCCTTTGTTTGTAGCCAATCCGGGGATTGTGCCTTGAACTGTGGCTTCACCGGGCGCTAAGGCCGTGATGTTGCCCTGTTCATCTACCTTGACAGTTTCTTCGCCTTTGATTACTTTCCAACGAGGAACAAAGTCAATTTCGCTCTTATTTTCGGCCGCTAGGGCTGTGAGAGCTTTGCCGTCTGGCGTTTGAAAATCAATTTTGGTTGTGTCGCCGACGGATAGTTTGTCGCCGCCTGGAATCACGCCCACAACTGGAGCATGAAAAGTACCTGTGACGTAAATATTTTGGGGCGGTGTAGCAAAAGCTTGCGGTTGAACAGTTTCGATTTGTTCTTTGGGCAAAACTTGGACGTTAACGCTGTAATTTATGTCAGAAAACGGCGAACCCCTGAGCGTTGCAAACAGCGCAAACAGCACCGGCATTTGCAGAACTAATGGGAAACATCCTGCTAGAGGATTACCAAATTCTTTGTAGACTTGGCTCATTTCCTCCTGCTGCTTAGTAGGATTGTCTTTATAGAGTTTTTGAATTTGATCTACTCGCTCTTTCATCAACGGCTGCGCTACTTTCATGCGTCGCATATTGCGAAGAGAGCCTGCATTGAGAGGATAAAGAGCGAAGCGAATCACGAGCGTCAGAGATACGATCGCTAAACCGTAGCTTGGCACGATCCCGTAGAAAAAATCTAGGATCGGCAGCATGAGGTTGTTGGAGAGAAACGAGATACCAAAATCCATTCGCTTGTTGGTTAATTTAGGTGCTCTATGTTTGGTGTTGAGAACCACTTGCATCCGCTGAATGCCAGCCGCCTCAACTTTTAGGGTTTTGTCTCTATCTTAGGACATTGCCCATCGATCGACCGCCCGGCCTGCGGTTTTTTTGTAATTAGTTTGCCAATAATCGAACTAATTTCAGCCTGATTTGAGGGCGAAGTTATTCGGTTATTTAGCTGGAGCAGCGTTAGCTTTTTGAACGGCTGCGGGCAGTTTTTCGTTAATGTAGTCATACATTGCTCGAAATTTCGGAATCGATCGGAGTTCCAAGCGGCTGCCATTTTTCATTGTCAGCACCATGTCTCCGTAACTTCCAAAACCGCGAGGTACTGTGACGATTTTGACTATATCTGAGTAGATAACGTCTGTGCGTTCGCGCCCCATCCAACCGCTAGTTACGGACACTCGGCGGCTTGTGATCCGGTAGCGCAGCCACAGAGCCCGGACAATCGATCCTACTGCGAGGGGGATTCCCACCACAGTCAGCCCCAGAAGCAAGTTAATGATCAAGTCTCCAGGCGCGGGGCCGCCTTCATAATATACTTCCTCTCGAATTCCCATCTAGTACCTCGGCTTCTACCAACAACTGCTCTAATTCTTGCAGAATTTCTGCATAATTGCACTCTTGTGCGATCGGACGCACGACAATTACTAAATCCCACCCGAATTTTAATCGAGGCAATAGTTGTCGCAAAGCTGCCCGAATCTGGCGCTTAATCCGGTTGCGGACTACAGCACGTTTGCTAACTTTCAGACTGATAGAAATGCCTGTGCGAGTGGGCTGCAAGGATTTTTCGGCTGTCGGTTTGCTTAATTCGATGCTTTTTGGTTTACGCAGAGCTCTTAAGCTGAAATGAGCGGAGTTGCGGCGTATTCCCTTGCGGTAGACGGCGCTGAAGTCTTTTCGGTGCTTGAGTCGGTTTGTAGGAGGCAACATGGCGTAGGACGATCGATTCAGAGGCCTCTGAACTAGACTGCGAGGCGGTGGCGACCTTTGCTGCGGCGGGCTTTGATTACCAATCGACCGGTTGCGGTACGCATTCTGGCGCGAAAACCGGATGTTCTTTTTCTTTTGCGGCTGGTTCCGTGGAGGGTTTGCTGTGTCATTTTGATTTCTCCGAGCTTGTTACTTTACTTTTGATTAATATTCACAATCTTCTAGTTTACCATAGAGTGGTTTTCTTGGCAATAATATTTTTATGACTTGAGATGTATTGAGAGTTGATGGAATTGGCGATCGTAGCCTTGAATAGTCCTAGATAGTTACCCGAAATCGTCGAGATTTTGAAAGAATCCCTGGATTGAGGTTTGAAGACTGGTCAATGCAATGATTGGAATGTGCGATCGAGCATGATATAGTTACTGAAAAAAGTTCGTTAGCGAAGCCCTCGAAGAGGATCGCACTTCGCGCAAAATAGGGAAAACAGAACAACAGCACGACACGGATGGCGATACACGGATGGTATTGTAAGGGCGATCGCCCTTAACCGCAAATAATCAAATCCCCAGCTAAGGTATCGATCGTATCGCCCTCAAGTACCGCCAGATTCCGATGGTATCGCACAGCAAGATCATCGCCAAAGCCATCAACCTTGTAAAGGCGATCGTCGTAATACAGAGTAAAATATAAGCAAAGACTTCCAACCTGATAATTAATTTCCTGCAATGCCAGCAAAAGATAAGTTTCATGAGATTGTCAAAAATGCTCTTCAGCAACAGGGGTGGACAATTACTCACGATCCGTATCATATTGATTTAGGATTTGTTGATTTTTATATCGATTTAGGTGCAGAACGGCTAATTGGAGCGACGAGAGATGGTGAGAAAATTGCGGTTGAAATCAAGACTTTCTTGGGAGCCTCAACTATTTCGGAGTTTCATACTGCGATCGGACAATTTATTAACTATCGCATTGCTCTGGAGGAAGAGGATGCAGACAGGTTATTGTACTTGGCAGTTCCATTAGATATTTACAAGCGGTTCTTCAAGTATACCTTCATTCAAACCGTAATTCGTCGCAACCAAATTCCGTTATTAGTGTACGACATAGAAAAACAGGAGGTGGCTGAATGGATAAGTTAAGTTGGTATCGTCAATTAATTCAGGAATCACTATCAGAAAGAGCTAAGTTACGTTCTCCCAGCGATCCGGTTAAAAGTCAAACAATTTTCGATCGCGAGGAAGATCGCTATCAACTCGTACATTTGGGTTGGAAGAACAGCAGCACCCGAATCTATGGCTGCGTGCTGCATATCGATATTATCGATGGGAAAATTTGGGTGCAACATGATGGAACGGAAGATGCAATTGCGGATTGGTTAGTAGCAAAGGGAGTGCCGAAGCAAGACATTGTGCTTGCATATCATGCGCCTCATGTGCGGCAGTATACAGAGTTTGCTCTAGGGTGATATATCTGTGGGCGATCGATGGGGTGAAAAGCTAAGATAAAGAAGTCAAGCGGAAGAAGACTGGAACACGGAAGATAAATGACTGAATCAGCAAAGCAGCAAAGTAACCCTTTTTCTACAGGGGGTGGTGGACCAAATTTTGAAACGCGGGTTCAAGCAGCCTTCACTGTTCTTATGTTGTCAGGTAGGCTTGGGCCCTGCTTACCCCCTTTCCCAATCACAAAGATCAAACTGCAAGGGCGTTACGCTGGCTTTAACACTGATGATTTCATTCTGTTTTCCAAACAGCCAGAAACAGAGAAAGAAGCAAAACTACTGGCTCAAATAAAACATGATATTAGTATCACGCCAAGGGATACAACTTTCGCTGAAGTAATTCAAAGTACCTGGAATGATTTCAATGACGAAAGTTTCGATTCCAGTGCCGATGTCATCGCTCTTATTACAGGTCCTTTGAGCGAAACCGATATAAACGATGTGCGACCTATTTTGGAGTGGGCAAGACATTCTGAAAACGAAGAAGAATTTTTTACCAAAATCAACACTGCTAATTTTAGTAGTGATGCAAAAAGAAAAAAATTAGAAGTATTCAAAACGCATTTAAAGAATGCAAATGGCAAAACTGATGTTCCTGACAGGCAAGTATGGCAATTCTTAAAAGTTTTTCATCTCATAGGCTACGATTTAGATACAGAATCAGGGAGTACATTGTCCTTGCTTCACTCCCTAATTGCCCAGTATTCAAATGAAGCTGCACCATTCTTATGGACGAGAGTTATTGATGCGGTTCAAACTGCAAACCAGAACGCAGGAACACTCACTTTAGAAAGTTTGCCGGAAGACATTCGGACTGCATTTAGTACCGTTGATTCTTCTAGTTGGTCATCGGATGTCACTAAGCTAAAGGAACATGGGAATTACATTTTAGGTGGTATAAGAACTACTGTTGGTGGAATTCACATTAAGCAATCAGATGCATTTGCTCAATTACTCAGCTTGACTGAAACCTCAAGTTTTGTTTTTGTATCTGGCGAACGCGGGGCTGGAAAGTCTAGTCTAATACGAGAATTTTCAGACTATATAGGCAAACGTGCTCCTATCTTCTGTTTACGCACAGAGGATTTAAATCACTCCCACCTCGATAACGTGTTTTCAGCAATGGGATTAAGAGGTTCACTTCGCGATTTAGAGGCAGGTTTCGCTTTGATGCCCCAAAAATACTTGGTTATCGAATCGTTAGAAAAGCTTCTTGAGTTAGAAAAAACAACAGCATTCACAGATTTACTTCATTTATTGAAAAACCAGCAAGGTTGGACTGCGATCGCTACTGGTCGTGACTATGCATATCAACTAATAGCTTTTAATCATCTTCAGCCTCTTGGAATTAACTTTACAACGCTTACCTTGAGTGGCTTTAGTAATGACCAAGTTGAAAATTTATGCGAACAACTTCAACCTTTACAAAAACTTTCTGATAATCCAACTTTGAAGCTGTTGCTGAAATCTCCATTTTTTGCGGATTTAGCATATAGAGTTCTTCAAACTGGAACAGAGTTTACGCCTGAAGATGGTGAAAAGGAGTTTCGCAACGCAGTCTGGCGAGATGTGATTGCAAAAGAACAAGTCCGAGCAAACGGGATGCCACCTAAGCGGAAGCAAGCGTTTATTGACATTGCAGTCAGTCGAGCTAAGCAAATGGTTTATGGAGTTCCAGAGAATCAGTTTGATGGCGATGTTGTACTCAAGCTAGAAGAGGATAATTTAGTTCGTCGCGATTCCAAGAATAGTCTCGTTAGCCCAGCACACGACGTTCTAGAGGATTGGGCACTCGATCGATACATTGAGGATGCTTATCGGAAATACTCCAACAACACACAGAGTTTTCTTGATGCAATAGGTCATGAACCTGCAATGAACCGTGCGTTTCGCTTGTGGCTGCACCAAAAATTGAGGTGCGGCGAGAACGTTGATAACTTTGTGCGCTCTGTTGTTAGTAGTCAAGATATCCAGAGATACTGGCAAGATGAAACTATCGCTGCGGTACTTCAAGGTGATAACCCAGATGATTTTCTCAGGCTGTTAAAGGAGCAACTTTTTTTAGAGAATGGAGAACTTTTTAAACGTTTTTGCTTCATCCTCCGAATCGCCTGTCAAACGCCGGATCAAACATTAACTTACCAACTAAAAGAAAATGATGAAAAGGCTTTAGTTGATGCTTTGCTTCTTAAGCCATATGGTCAAGGCTGGAAAGCCATGATTTGCTTTATGTTTGAAAAAAAAGATTCTTTGTTAGAGGGTTTAACCCCACATATAACAGCAGTCTTGAATGATTGGTCTTCTGTACTAAACCTAAGTGAGGATTTACCAGTACCAGCCCGTGAAGCAGGATTATTAGCCCTTCACCTATTAGCTCCTCTTAAAGAATCCTATAGTGATGATGGTGATAGGAAAAAACTACTTAGCATCATCATAAAAACCATTCCAGTAATACACGAAGAGTTTTTGGGACTTTTAGAGGCTGATGTTTTTGCAAATAAAAATGATGAGCGATCGCGCCGACCGCACTACGTTGAAGATTTTTGTGAAATGGCTTTTCAGGGCGTTGAAACAGCCTTCTTTTGCAAACACGATCCAGATACACTAATCAAGCTAGCACACTCTGAATGGCTGATTAAGAAGTCCAAGAAAGATAACAGATACCAGTATGAAAGCAGCATAGGAGTCAATAATTACTTCCGCCTCCACGAACATCGGTATGAGTTTTCCCCTGCCAGTGGCGCTAAAGGTCCATTTCAACACCTTTTACGTTTCCACTCAAGAAAGGGCTTAGACTTTATTTTAAAATTACTGAACATTGCGGCAGAAGAATATGCCCACTCAGGCTTAGATGCACCAAATCGCCACTCACCGACACAACAAGACTGGTCAGAACTGGTGTTTGAACCATTGACTATCCAGTTAAATGATGGGACAAAAATTCAGCAGCATTACTCTGGTCGTTTGTGGGCTGCATATCGTGGACATTCTCTAGTTCCTTACCTGTTGCAGTCCGCTCTCATGGCGCTTGAGAACTGGCTAGTTGTATACATAGAGTATTTTGAATCAGACCAGTTAGAGTGGCTATTTGATTATATTTTGCGAAATAGTAACTCTGTAAAGCCTACAGCAGTATTAGCTTCTATAGCAACGGGGTTTCCAGAAAAGGTCGGGAAATCGGCGCTGCCACTTTTACGAACTCCCGAACTATATCACATGGATCGGGGTCGGATTGTTCATGAGCAGGTCGGCAACGAAATTAATTGGCATTCTGGCTTTCAAGGAGATGCGCTAGCTCAAGTTTATTCTGAAGAGAGACGTACTGCTGCCCTACGTCCGTGGCGAAGAGAGCATTTAGAGACCTTGGTTGTACGCCTTCAGTTTTCGGAATGGAGAGATGAAGCACTTGCGGCTATTGATCTGCTGCGTGCATCTGAACCTCAAGATGAAACAATGCGCTTCCTTTTACATAGGATTGACAGTCGTGGCTGGAGATCTGTTGAAGACAGAGAGAACAATAGAATTATTTTCGAGCCTGAAGGTTTGGAACCTGACTTAAAGGATATTCAGCAACAAACTCAAGAAATAATGGAGGTGCAAAACCGCTTCTTTGCACTCTATCTATGGGCAAGAAAAACATTTAACCACGAGCCGCTAGAGAATGAATACTACGCGACATGGCGTGAAGCTCTTGCTGACACGAAAGAGGTTTTTGAAAAACTCAATGCTGGTACGGTAAATAATATAGCAATGCACCTTGGTGGCATTGTAACGGCGGCAGCAGTTTTTGTACGAGACCATTCAAGTGAACTAAATGAAGAGAATTTATTGTGGTGTGCTGAATTAATTATTCAAACAGTTACAGCAAATGCAGATGCAGTTGAATCGTCTGCATCTGCATTTGCAACAGATTATGATGGTGCAGCGGCTGCGGCATCTGTCCTTCCAATTTTATTGGACTTTGCTTTTAAAGAGAACGAGGAGTTTATTGTTAAAAGGTTAATTGTCATTGCGCTAACACATATTAACGAGAATGTTCGGCACAAAGCAGCGGAGGGTATTAGAAACCATCTCTGGCAAAGAGATCGTGAATTTGCTCAAAAATGTCTTATGGGAGCGCTTGAGTATGCCCGTTTTGAGCTTGAGCAGGATAACCAGATTGCAAGAAGGCGAATATATTCTCTAGAGGGTGATGCAAGAGAGGTGGAAGTCGCTAAGCTACAAGTAAAAAAAGATAAATTTCGCGATCTATTTGCACGAGGCGAGCTTTTGACTGAAATTGAGCAAATTACTCTTCGATCGCACAGTTCATGGCATATTTTAAGCCCTTGCCTGATGATTCCAGATGGCTCAAGAGAACCCAGCCTTATCAAATTGTTGTCGAAAATGCTGACTCTTTTCTTTGAAGCTGAGCAGCAAGAAAATAGGCGTATATCTGAAAGAGATAAAAATCTAGAAATCAACTATAAAATACGATTAAGTTTCTCGAAACGTTTTGCTAAATATCTGTTCTACTTACAGGATTCAAATTTTGAAGACTATGTTGATCAGTTACGAATCGGTTGTAAAATAGCACCCAATTTTGTGTATTATCTAGTCTTATGTGTTGCAATAGAGGCTGAAAGACAAGGGGAGAAGGAAGTTTACTGGCAACTATGGAAAGAATTATCGCAGGAGGTACAAAAGATAGCTATTGAGTTTGCTGGCAAAGGCTCTGAGTACAGGGACTTAATTCGCGGAATGTTAAAAGCTGATAGAGCTTGGCAGAAAATTGATTATGAAACTCAAGATATTACGCTCGGAAAAGACTTGCTACTGGAGTTTGTCACGAATGCTGGAAAGAATCCAGACGTGTTTGAAGCGTTAGCCTCACTCATGTATCATTTCCCCTCAATTTTCTTTGAATCAGGAGTACACATCCTCTCGAAACATCAAAAGGATGAGGGCGGAACTCGTTTGCTCTCAGGGGTAAATACTGCATTCTACTTAGAGAGAGCAATTCAGGGTTTTTTACAGGTCGATCGAACTGGGCCTTTACCAAGAAGTATGCATGAATCTTGTTTTGTGTTGCTTAATGCAATCGTCGAGACTGCTTCATCAAGGGCGTATTATCTTCGAGAACATCTAATTCGCTCTCGCAGGATTTTGTGAAAAAAGTTATGAATCTCTAATGAGCTCCTCCTGCACCAGCACCCGCTTTCACCTTTTTAAAACCCAAAACTGCAATCCCGCTTAACAGCAAAGCAATCCCCACAAAGTAAAAACAATCGTTAAAAGCCATTACAGAAGCTTCATGGAACTCGATTGCTCTGCTGCTATTGCATTACATTCATGTTAGCCATTGGTGCAACCTCGGGTTTTAGATTTTTTCACCGCTGATGCAGGCAGATTAACGCTGATGAACGCAGATGTTTGTAGTTCATTCCTGGACGCACTTCGATTGATAGTTGTTATTAGTTATTAGTTATTGGTTATTGGTAGCTTTTCACCAATAATTAATGACTGATGACTGATGACTATTTCAATTCAACATTTACCGTAGCAGACATCCCCGGTGCAATCCGCGATTCGTAGCCTTTAACGCTTTCGGCATCAAACACAACTTTCACCGGAATTCGCTGCACAACTTTGGTGAAGTTTCCCGTCGCATTATCGGGAGGCAATAAGGAGAATTGAGCGCCAGAAGCAGGGGAGAAACTATCAACTCTACCCTCAAATTTGCGGCCGCCAAAAGCATCTAATTTGATTTCTACTTTTTGGCCTGGTTTGATATTTGCCAGTTGTGTTTCTTTGAAGTTGGCAACTACCCATAAATCATTGCTTACTATGGCCATTAAAGGCGTCCCCGACTGCACCCGCTGGCCGACTTCCACCGACTTGCGGCCGATTTGTCCGGCGGCTGGTGCGGTGATATTCGTGTAGGAAAGTTGCAGTTGAGCGTCTTTAACCGAGGCTTCCGATTGGGCGATCGCAGCTTTAGCAGCATCATACTGCGATCGACTGACTTTAGTTTGTTCGCCCGTAGCTTGGGCTTGTTGCAATCCGCCCTGCGATGTAGCAAGTTTAGCTGCGGCGGTGGCGATACCTTCAGAGGCTACGGCGACTTTAGCTTCAGCGCTGGCGATGCCAACTTTTGCCCGCGCTACTTGGGCTTGAGCTTGTTTGACACCTTCTTGAGCTTGGGCTACTGCTGCTTGGGCGGCGGTGACGCCTTCGGTAGCTTGGGCTAAACGCGCTCTAGCTTGGGCAATTCCTTGTTGGGCTGCGGTAGTTTGGCCGACGGCTACTTCGTAGGCTGCTTTGGATGCGTCTAATTGCTGGCGGGCGATCGCACCTTGAGACTGCAAGCTTTCGTAACGTTTATAATCAGCTTGGGTTTTCACTTCATTAGCCCGTGCTTGCACTAGCTGAGCTTGCGCTGCGGCAATTCCAGCTTCGGCTTCGGTGACTTTGGCTTGCGCTTGCGGAATTCCGGCTTCGGCTTGGGCGACTTTAGCTTGGGCTGCGGGCACGCCAGCTTCGGCTTCAGCAACGGTAGCTTCTGCTGCGGGTACTCCTTCTTGGGCTTCTCTAATTGCTGCTTGGGCGGTGGAAATCGCAGCATTGGCGCTGCCGATATCTCCCTGGGCTTGGGCTGTTTTGCCTTGGCTGGTTTGAGAGGCTAGGGAAATATTAGCTTGGGCTGCTTCGGCTTGGCGGCGGGCGTTTTCTAGGGCTGCTTGGGCTTGTTGGACTTTAACTTGGTAGTCGCGGGGGTCGAGTTTGATCAGTATTTGTCCCGGTTTTACTTGCTGATTGTCTTGTACCATGACTTCGCCGACGGTACCGTTGAGGCGGCTGCTGATTTGGTAGATGTGTCCGGCTACTGTGGCGTTTTCGGTTTCTTGGTGGATGGAGCTATATTGCCAGTAATGGTAGCCGAAGTTGCCTGCGACGATCGCCCCTAGGCCCAGCGCTGCAAAAATCAGCGGTTTCTTAGACTTTTTCTTTGGTGTTTCAGCAGGTAGGGGTGCTTGCAGTTCAGTCTCGACGCCTGTTTTAACATCGGCGGGGGCACTGACTTCTGTCTCTGGGGCGGGGATTACTGGTAGGCTTTTAGCGATTGTGTTGTCGTTGTCGATCGGCTTTTCTATTTCTAATAGCCCCAATGCTTTGCGATTGCCGTTACCGTTGAATTCTGCTGGGTTAGTTTCGTTAGTGGGTTTCATGGTAGTTGACTCCTGGGATTTTAATAAAATGTCGTTTGGTTAGAGTGCGTAGTATTTATTTATTAAGACTGCTGTTTTTAAGAGTGCGTAGTATTTTTCTGTTATTTGTAATGTAGTTGAGGTAGATGCTGCTGCGCTTCTGCCGTGAGAATGATTTGTCGGTTTAGGAAAGATTGACGATCGCCCGATCGATCAATTCTGAGAAACGTTCTCGATCAACCTCGGAAATTCCAGTCATCGACTTCTCTCGGATCTCAGCTACCAGCGGCGGCAGCACGTCTTGCAGTTCCCTGCCTGCATCCGTTAGCCAAATTCGCCAAATTCGCCGATCGCGCGTATCTCTCTCCCGGCGGACTAAATCTCTTTCTTCCATGCGATCGATCACACCTGTCAGCGTACCGCCTACTTGTTGCAGTTTGTCGCCAATGCTGGAAGTTGCTAAACCGTCTTCTTGCCACAAGCAACACAGTACCAGCCAGTGAAAAGCTGTGAGTCCAAAGGGTTCAAGTCCTTCTTGCAGTCTGCGACTACCTAGCTGTGCCAGCAGTTTGATACGGTAGCCCAGGCTGTGGGGGGCGAGAACGTCGTGCCATTGACCTAGATTTGGGCGATCGACAGTGGATGTAGTAACCATCTGTTTATTAGTTAGCGTTCGTAGTATCAGTGTACGATGTTTTTCGCGAGATGTCAAGGGGCGATCCTAGGATTTTTGGTGAAGCTAACAGCCTGCAAGTCGGATGTCCGCCCCAAGAAATATGTTTACATTTCTTAATTTTTCTTAAACTAGAAAGGGTAAATCTAGTTTGCGATCTGAATTTATGTTGCTTTCAACCGACCAACGCACCAAGTTAGACGACACTGACGATACACTGTTTTATTCCTCTCCTCGGTTTGTGACTCATGTCGATGACGGGTTTATCGAGCAATTAACCGACTTGTATCGGGAACGGCTGAAACCGAATACTCGGATTTTTGATATGATGAGCAGTTGGGTTTCTCATCTACCCGACGAGATGCAATTTGCCCATGTCGAGGGACACGGATTGAATGAACAAGAGTTGGCAAAAAATCGCCGCCTGAATCATTATTTCGTGCAGAATTTGAACGCAAATCCCAAGTTGCCATTGCCGGATGCAGAGTTTGACGCCGTTGTCAACTGCGTTTCCATACAGTATTTGCAGCACCCGGATGCGGTTTTTGCCGAAATTCACCGGATTTTAAAGCCTGGTGGAGTCGCAATTATGAGCTTTTCCAACCGGATGTTTTATCAAAAGGCAATTGCGGCTTGGCGGGAAGGTTCGGAGGGCGATCGGGTAAAATTGGTCAAGGGTTATTTTGATGCTGTCACAGGAGTTAATATACCCGGATTTAGCAAGCCGGAAGTAGTCGCAAAACACTCTAACTTGCCGAGTTTTATGCAAATGCTGGGGATGGGAAGCGGCGATCCGTTTTATGCAGTAGTTGCTTACCGCCAAAGTTAGGATTTTTTGGCAGTTAGGACTTTACGCACTCCAACCAAAGAAACCGGGTTTTTTACCTAATCTGCGGGTTAAAACCAAGTTTTTTCGTACAAAAACCCGGTTTCTGAGCCCCCATGCGTAAATCTTAAAATTGTTACTCTTCTAGCCATTCTGCATAGCCGCAAGCAAGCAAATGCTTTTTTAACTTAGCAATAGCTTTAGCATCCGGTGCATCAGTTGAACCGACGGCATATACATCATTCAGAATAACAGAATAATCTTTGCTCGTACAGTGTGCCATGACTTCGGCTAAATTGCGATCGGATATTTCATCGTAAAGCAGCGCCAAAAGCGGAAAATAATCTTCCTCTTTAATTCCGTCAGGAAAAGCACGCTGAATCAGGTTGTAGGTACTCGACAAATAAGATGCAATAGAAACTTTCACTTTCATCGTTAGTTTCCCGTTAAACGACAGGTCGGGTGGACGTACAGGCTGAAATCCACACATT
This sequence comes from Cyanobacteria bacterium OTE_58_metabat_593, assembly GCA_031372825.1. GTDB lineage: Bacteria > Cyanobacteriota > Cyanobacteriia > Cyanobacteriales > Microcoleaceae > Microcoleus. The sequence continues at coordinate 37,247 of JANMLZ010000044.1, forward strand.
GACCGCTTAATGCCCTAACAGCTTTAGCATCTGCTGTCATCGTTGTGATGCCTAACTGGTCGCCTGTTCCCAAAATTATTATATCATTTGCGCCTAAGCTTCTAGTTGTCTGCAAGTTTAATGCTCTCTTCGAGGGATTGTCAGGAATGACAGCCACTCTCTGAAGGAAACGACTTGCTCTTTCTTGTTCCAATACACCTGCTATGCTTTGAACAATATTAGTAAACTCATTAAAAGCCGTCTGAGTCATCACCATTTGCTGTCCTTGTGCGTATTGTCGTAACTGAGCGCGAACTGGCGAATTTTCAGAGATAAATGCAATTCCCGTGCTAGTATCTAGATTGAGCATTTAAATAAAAAATACAAAGTCATCACAATTGTACTGTGAAACCATATCAGCAAATAGCGATCGACGAATGTGGGGAGCCTCTAGTTCCAATTCCCACAGAACATTTTGTCTTTGAAATGCCGCACCCTTATCAAAAGTTGGGTGCTCCCTATCACAACAGCAAAGTAGATTCGCCTTACTATTTGCGGCAAGGAGTTGTAGATAGTTTAATCGCAGCTAAAACTGAGCTACAGCAAAATCATCAAAATTGGAAAATTCTGATATTTGATGCTTATCGGCCCGTGGAAGTCCAGCAATTTATGGTGGATTATACTTTTTATCAAATTGCTCGCGCTCAAGGCTGCGAATTTCCGGTTTCCGAAGACAAACGTCAAGTGATTATAGAACACGTTTATCAATTCTGGGCTGCGCCGAGTATGGATCGCTCGACGCCTCCCCCTCACAGTACAGGTGCAGCTTTGGATGTTAGTTTAGTTGATGAAAATAATCGCCCAATTGATATGGGTTCTCCGATTGATGAAATATCAGAACGTTCTTATCCTGATTATTTTGGTAATAGCGATGAGCCGGAAAAACAGGAATATCACCGACGCAGGCAAATATTAAAAGATGCGATGATATCGGCTGGTTTTCAGCAGCATCCTAATGAATGGTGGCATTTTTGTCTGGGCGATCAGATGTGGGCTTGGTTGACAAATCAAAACAATAGTGATATTGAATTTGTGGCTCGATATGGCCGCTATTAAAATGGTACGCAATTATCAGAAATCCGGTCTCTGAGGAATAGTGGGCCCGGGACTAGAAGATGTCGATCGGCATAAATGATTGTATCAGCATACACCGAGGCTATTGCCAGCGGGGTAGCGGTGCTTTAAAATTGACGAGAGCGAACAAGTGCAGGCAAATCGAGCCAGCACTGCAAACCCTAAAGGACAACTCAGAGTTCACCCAATGAAAGCACTCATCCTCTCTGGCGGCAAAGGAACACGCTTGCGTCCCCTCACCTATACGGGTGCTAAGCAGTTGGTTCCTGTGGCAAATAAGCCGATACTGTGGTACGGAATTGAAGGCATTGTGGCGGCTGGGATTACGGATATTGGGATTATTATTAGTCCTGAAACTGGCGAAGAGGTGAAGGTAAAAACAGGAGATGGCTCTCGCTTCGGTGCAAAAATTACTTATATCTTGCAAAACGAGCCGGCGGGACTCGCTCATGCGGTGAAAGTTGCCAGACCATTTTTGGGCGATTCTCCGTTTATTATGTATTTGGGAGATAACTTAATTCAGAATTCCCTAGATCCATTTTTAGAAATTTTTAACAATCAAAAACTAGACGCTCTGATTTTGCTACGTCCAGTGCCAAATCCCTCTGCTTTTGGTGTTGCCAAAGTTGATGAAAATGGGAAAGTGTTACAGTTAGTAGAAAAACCGAAAGTTCCACCATCGAATTTAGCACTGGTGGGGATTTACTTTTTTGCTCCTAGTATCCACGAGGCGATCGATCGAATTCAACCTTCGCCCCGGGGCGAACTGGAAATTACTGATGCCATCCAACAGCTCATCAATGACGAAAAACACGTAGAAGCTTGCAATTTAGAAGGTTGGTGGCTGGATACGGGGAAAAAAGATGATTTACTGAGTGCAAACCAAATCATTTTAGATAGCTGTATCGTAGCTTCTACTGAATTAAAAGTAGATGCCAAAAGTCAAATTATCGGGCGAGTGCAAATAGGCGAAGGAACGGAAATCATTAATTCTACAGTTCGCGGGCCAGTTGTAATTGGGGAAAATTGCCGCATTGAAAATTGCTTTATCGGCCCTTACAGCAGTATTGCCGATCGCGTGACGATGATTGATGCTGATATCGAACATAGTGTAATATTGCAAGGGGCAAAAATAGTTGGCATTCACCAGCGAATTGTGGACAGCGTGATCGGGCAACGGGCTCAACTAACTAATGCGCCACCGCGTCCAAAAGCTCTGCGATTTATGATTGGTGATGACAGTCAAATTGAGCTAGTTTAAATTCAGATTTGCACCATTCTCGTAGGAGAAATTCACGGGATGGTGCGCCGCGCCTACCCGACATTTAAAGGAGACGGAAGATTGGAGTACGAAGAAATACCAAATCAACAAATTATAGATAAATTGCGGCAAACTTTGGAGCCGCGAATTGGTATTGCACAGCCTCCGCTGTCGGGAATAGAGAATAGTCCGATCGCCCAAAATGAAGATGATGAGGATATCGCCCTTCTGAAGACAGGCTTCGACATTTATAATGTTCCCATCACTTCCTATCAAAGGCGACTAGGTTCGGTAGTAATTGCGGTGAGAAAAATAGTCCGAAAATTGCTCAAGCCCGTACTCGAACGTCAAGTTATTTACAATTTTGCTAATACCCGCGTTGTGCAAACATTAAGCACACAATTGCAAAAATTACAAGAAAATCAACAAATTCTAGAGAACAAAGTTCAATCGGAATTCAGTAGCGGATCTCCCGAAGTTACAGCACAGCTTGAGACTCAACAAAAGGCGATCGCACATTTTCAGTCTGAAATAGAGCAAATTAAAGCAGTGCAGCAGCAACATACTGCTATTTTAGAGGAGATTACCGCTCAATTGCTCGATCGACAAACCATAAAGCATCCAAGATGACCACACTGCCCATATGTTCGTTAATTATAGTCAACTATAACGGTCTGCGCCACACGAAGGATTGCTTAAAATCTCTACAAAAACTTGCGTATCCCGAACAGCAACTCGATTTAATTGTAATTGATAATTGTTCTCAAGACAATTCCGTTAATTCCCTGCGCGAACTGTTTCCGAAAGTTCGCATTTTTGTGAATACCGCTAACAACTTTGCTAAAGCCCTCAACCTCGGCATCAGCGAAGCAAAAGGGCAGTATATCGGCTTTCTAAATAACGATGCTACCCTTGACAGTCAATGGCTAGCAAGATTAGTTAAGCTGCTAGAAACTCATCAGAAAGTAGGTGCGACTAGCGGCAAATTACTATTCAAAGACGGGCGAATTAACAGCGCGGGCATTCAGCAATTACCTAATTTTTATTGGCAAGATGTTGGCTTTGGCGAGAAAGATTCTGGACAGTACAATACAGAACGAGAAGTCGAAGGGCTTTGTTGGGCGGCGGTGCTTTTTCGCAGAGAATGTCTGGAAGATGTCGGGCCGATAGATGAAGATTTTGTGATGTATTTTGAGGATGTAGAGTTTTCCAAACGCTGTCATAAACGCGGTTGGGAAATGCTTTACACTCCCACAGCTATCGCCCATCACGAGTATCGTGGTTCGAGTAAAGGTAGTAAACTTACTGAGTATTTCTGCAACCGCAATCGATTTTTGTATTTGGCAAAACATGAACCTCTGCAATTAGTCAAAGCGATTCATACGTCGGATTTTTTTACTAACAAACAGTACGATTTGCTGTTCGAGAGTTTGTTTGTAGCGATTAAGAAACTGCTGGATTATCAGAAACCGGAAATCATCGCTACTGTATTACCGCAGTTGTCGGAAAAGTTGGCGGTGATTTATAGTCGGATGAAGGTCGATCGCATTTTACCTCGATTGCAGGTGGTTCGGGGCGATCGCAAAATGTCGATCGCAATTTACGATCACGGACTGCATTTCATCGGCGGCGGTCAAAAATACGTTGCTACCATCGCCTCGCTGCTGCAAAATGAATTTGACATTACTTTTATCGCCAACAAACCCGTTGCTGTTTCCGACTTAGAATCGTGGTACGGACTAAACCTTTCAGGATGCAAAGTTAAAATTATGCCCTTGGCGTTTTACGAGAAACGCGGAATGCAGTGCATCGATTCCAGCATCATCACCGAGGATATGGAAAATCCCTTTGATGAAATTGCTAGAGAAAGCAAGAATTACGATATTTTTATCAATGCGAACCAACTGGAAAAAGTGAAACCACTGTCGCCGATATCAGTATTTTTCTGTCATTTTCCCAATACCTTTCGCAACCGTCACTTTGCCGTTGATGACTACACTTTCATTATTGCCAACAGTCAATTTACTGTCAAGTGGCTGGAGAAACGCTGGAACTTAAAGCCCACTTTTATGCTTTATCCGCCAGTGGAAATGGCAACAGTTAAAGTGCCGAAAGAAAACATCATTTTGGCTGTAGGACAGTTTGAAGCTGGGGGAACAAAAAAGCAAATTGAATTAATTAAAGCTTTCCGCAGTTTGCTAGCAGATTATCCCGCAGAACTTCAAGAATGGCGACTAATTTTAGCTGGTAGCAGCATTCAGAAAAATCCTTATTTAAAGACGGTTCAGAATTTATTGAAGCAAGATTCGAGGGCGATCGAACTAAGAGTCAATGCTGACTTGGATGAGGTAAAATCGCTTTATGCTAAATCCAGCATATTTTGGCATGGCTGCGGTTTGGGTGAAGTCAATCCTCAAAGATTTGAGCATTTCGGGATGGCGACTGTGGAAGCAATGCAAAACAGTTGTGCTCCCATCGTCTTTGGCGGTGGTGGCCAACCGGAAATTGTCGAACACGGGCGATCGGGCTTTTTGTTCAATACCGTTGAGGAACTTTGCCAGTATTCGCATCAGCTAATTGTTAATCCCGATTTGCTAGCAGAACTTCAAGCTGGTGCACAGCAGCGCAGTCAGAACTTTAGACTGTCACATTTTGAAAAAAAAGTCAAGAGTTTTTTTGAGATTATTCACCGAGAATATGCTACAATTCGGCTGCCAAATCCTGCTGATATCGCTCAAATGCCCGATCGCACTTAAAGGCTAATTAAAAAATCCGCCAGGTGTTTTTAAGATCAATTCTGGTTGCATCGGAATTAATATTACCCGAAATCAGGACACGGCAGTGCCGTGTCCCTACGATTAATCTGGCGTAGGGACACGGCACTGCCGTATCCTCTATATCATTCCGGCACAGCCGGAATTGATATAAGTGGCTAAAAGCTAGATTCCTCTAAAAAACACTAATATAAAAGTCGATTTTATTACGGTTTTCTTTAGTCCCCCTCTGCTGCGACTTTGTATGTGTAGTCGCGACTTCCAGTCGCCAGATATTTTTTCCTAAAATCATGTCTAATCCACTGTTAATCAATTTGTCATTCTTAACTCCCGAACCGACGGGAATCGGAACTTATGCAGCTAATCTGTTTCCGCAACTGCAACAGCTACAACCAACATTACTCGCTTCTGGGCAAATTGACGATTATACCTGCTACAAAATTCCTGAAAACTTGACACCGGATCGAGGGCCTAAAGGGCAGATTAACAGGCTGAGATGGACTCAATTTGACTTGCCTAAAATTTACAAAAAATTGCAGTCAAATCTTATATTTTGTCCGATTCCCGAAGCACCTTTGTATTCCAGATGCCGCTATATCGTCACAGTTCACGATTTAATTCCTTTGCGATTTCCCCAACGGTTTTCGCGCTTGACGGCTTATTTTCGCTACTACATACCGCAGGTTTTATGGCAAGCAGAACATATTATTTGCGATTCTGAAGCGACGGCGGCAGATGTTGCTAACTTTTTCCAGATTCCCCGTCAGAAAATGACCGCAATTCCCCTAGCTTGCGATAATATTAATTTTAGATATCTCGACTTACCAGCCAAAAACTATTTTCTTTATACAGGTAGACACGATCCTTACAAAAACTTGGAAAGATTAATTGCTGCATTTGCGAGTTTACCCGATCGCACAAACTATGAATTGTGGCTAGCCGGGCCTCCCAACGCCTACACACCACAGTTGATATCACAAGTTGAACATTTGGGTTTACAATCTTCAATCAAGTTTCTCGGTTACGTGCCCTACGATCAATTACCCATACTGATGAATCAGGCGATCGCCCTGGTATTTCCCACACTTTGGGAAGGCTTCGGCTTACCAATCTTAGAAGCAATGGCTTGCGGTACTCCCGTCATCACTTCCAACCTGTCATCGATGCCAGAAGTAGCCGGAGATGCGGCATTATTAGTTAATCCTTATAGCGTCGGAGAAATCGCCCACGCCATGCAAACAGTAGCGACAGATTCAAAAGTGCGATCGAACTTAAAAAAAGCTAGTTTAGCGCGATCGGCCCAATTTAGCTGGCATAAAACCGGAGAAGCAACCGCCCAAATCCTACAAAGATACCTTTAAATCCTCCCTCTCTTCCCCTCTGCGCCCTCTGCGCCCTCTGCGGTTAAACAAAAAAAATCCCAGCAAAAAACCGCAATCTAAATATTATCCTATGCCGAATCCCGAATCAAAATTACTAATCAACCTCTCCTTCCTGATTTCCCAACCAACCGGCTTAGCCATCTACGCCAAAAACCTATTTTCCCACCTAAAATCTCTCAACCCAACCTTACTCACAGCCGAAAATTTCCCCAACAGCAACTGCTACCAAATCCCCGCAAACCTCACACCAGAACAAGGAACCAAAGGACACATCAACCGATTGCTGTGGACACAAACCCAAATTCCCAAAATTTACAAACAGCTAAAATCTAACCTATTATTTTCCCCAATTCCCGAAGCTCCTTTATTTACCAATTGTCGCTATATAATTACAGTACATGACTTAATTGCACTGCGATTTCCCCGCCGCTTCGATCCTCTCACGCCTTATCATAAATATTACATTCCCCAAGTGCTGCGGCAGGCCCAACACGTCATCTGCGACTCTGAATCAACTGCCAAAGATATTGCGGATTTTTGCAATATTCCAAGTTCTTTAATATCGCCAATTTCCCCCGGCTACGATGCCAATTTTTTTCGCTTTTTAGATTTGCCAACCAGCAATTATTTTCTGTATATGGGCCGCCACAATCCTCATAAAAATGTGCAGCGAGTTGTGGCAGCTTTTGTGGCTTTGCCTAATAATTTTGAGTATGAATTGTGGATCACAGGATCGGCAGACAAACGTTATACGCCACTGCTGAAAGCGCAGGTTCAAGAATTGGGATTGTTCGATCGCGTAAAATTCCTCGATTACCTCCCGGCGGCAGACTTGCCCAAAGTGATCAACCGGGCGATCGCCCTGGTATTCCCCAGTCTTTGGGAAGGATTCGGTCTCCCCGTCCTCGAAGCAATGGCTTGTGGGACTCCTGTCATCACATCTAACCTGTCTTCGATGCCTGAAGTGGCTGGGGACAGCGCATGGCTAGTCAATCCCTACAGCGTCGCGGAAATAGCCGCTGCTATGCAAGAGCTGGCAACTGATGCTAAAGTTCGATCGCACTTGCGAGAGCTCGGTTTGGCTAGGGCAAAACTATTTAGCTGGGAAAAGACGGGCCGGGAAACTGCTGCTATTCTCGATCGGTACAGTTGACAGTTGACAGTTGACAGTTGACAGTTGGAAGAGGGGAGAGGGGAGAGGGGAGAGGGGAGAAGTCAGCAGGCAGAGATGTAATGCCCGATGCCCCATGCCCGATGCCCCATGCCCGATGCCCCTTTCCCTGACAGCCTGAGTTAGCGACTGCAGGCCCCTTTTACTTGTTGATGCCCAACTGATCGCCGCGCTTGTACTGCTGATAAGCCGCAAAAAACAGCCCCGCCAGAGTAACAAAGATGAGACCGAGAACAATACCTGAAAGCAGTGGTTCTACCATGAGAGCTCCTTAACGTTAAGATTTAACAACCTATTTTTAATATTACCAGCACTTACACAGATGAATTTTCGCAAAAGCTGCCTTCGGGTGGTCTCAAAGCTTGATCTCCCCGCTGGGAAGGATTAAGCTATGTTATGAGAAATAAATTTTCTTGTAGATACTATTTTTAAATTGAAATCCTTTGAATCACCAACTTGTCAGGAATGAAATTAGAAACCCGATCGAGCGACTTGCCATATTTGCGATCGCGGTGTTGCTTGCCATCATGTTGGCGAATATGACAATTCGTCAGTTTCAAGTCGCCGATCCCTACGTCAAAAGCGTACTATCCCTGACTGGCGACCAGTTTCAGGGTTCAGCCATCTTTCAAATGAACTGTGCGGGGTGTCACATATCCGCTCCAGAGAGTCAAGTCGGGCCCAACTTACACCGAGTGTCCGATCGCAAATCTGAATTCGATCTAATCCGCCAAGTCACCAGCGGGCGAACCCCACCAATGCCACAGTTTCAGCCGAACCCGCAAGAAATGGCTGACTTGCTGAAATATCTCGAACAAATTTAACTAAAGAAGGGGGGGCGTTGCTGAGAAAGGAGTAGGATTTGCCTCCGAAACTCGCTGAGTAGGGGCCATTAAATAAATTAACCCGGCAATAAACGAATTACCAAAAAAAAATAAAACCAACGAGGGGGGGGGGTGGCTGATAATGGAGTTGGTTTGGCCTCCCAAACTCGCTGAGTTGGGCAATTACTTTATTGGCCCGGGCAATTCTTGATTTGCCCCTACTAAATTTCAGGGAT